>JANPKV010000363.1:0-14022 GCA_031426185.1 Rhodobacterales bacterium
CATTGCCCGCGTCCATCGCACCGTCGAGGATCAGGGACCGCCGTCGGGAATGCAGTTGCAGACCGATGCGGATTATGCGGACTGGGTCGACCTGATGATCCGCACCAACCCCAGACCCGGCCAGCCGATCAACCTGTTCGCCTATGGCTCGCTGATCTGGAAGCCGGAGCTGGAGCATGTCGGGGCGACGGCCGCCAAGGCGCAAGGCTGGCACCGGAGCTTTTGTCTCAGGATGCCACGCTTTCGCGGCACGCCAGAGGTTCCCGGGCTGATGCTGGTGCTGGATCGCGGCGGGCAGTGTCGCGGCGTCATGTACACCCTGCCCGAGGCGGACCCCCAGACGCAGCTTGACCGCCTGTTCCGGCGCGAGTTCACGTTCAAGCCGATCAACAACATACCCCGCTGGGTGCGCGTTGCGACAGATGCCGGCCCCGATACCGCGCTCGCCTTCGTGGTCAACCGCGCATCGCCCCTTTATGCCGGACGCTTGCCGCTCGATCAGGTGGCGGCGGTCCTTGCACGGGCCTGCGGTCACTGGGGTAGCGGTGCGGAATATCTGCTGAACACCGTCACGCAGCTTGAGTCAGTCGGCATTCGCGACCAGCGACTTTGGCAGTTGCAGGATCTGGTTGCGGCCCAGATCGAAGCGGCGACTGGACCGCTCTGACCTTTGCGATCATAGTTGTGGTATCCTTGCCCAAAGGGGCTGCCATGCTAGACCACGATCCGGCGAGAGCCCGCCAAAAGCCAGCCCGCGTGGCGGGCTTTGCGCGCATCTTCACTGCGGCAGGCTACTCGCTTGGCGGGGCGCAGCGGCTTTGGCGCGAGCCCGCCTGTCGGCAGGAAGTCGTGGCGACGGCGGTCGTGCTTGTGCTCTTTGTGCTCACGGGCGCGTCGCTTATGGGTTTTGTCGTGTTCGCCATCCTTGCATTGATGGTTTTTGCGACCGAAGCACTGAATACCGCGCTGGAAGAAATCGTCGATCACCTGTCCCCCGAATGGTCGGTGTTTGCGAAACATGCCAAGGACCTGGGGTCGCTGGCCGTCATGTGTCAGATCATCGCGGCAGGGCTGTTCGCGGGATATGTGCTGCTGACCTGACCCCACAGGTCCTGACGGGCTACGCCCGCTTGCAAGGAGACACCAGATGACGACGCGCACCCTTTGGGACGGCACGACCATCCCGGCACTTGGACTTGGCTGCTGGGCCATCGGGGGGCCGTGGACATCTGGCGGCGCGCCTGCAGGCTGGGGGGTTGTGGATGATGCGGAATCCATCCGCGCGATCCATGCGGCGGTCGACCTTGGCATCCGGTTCTTTGACACCGCGCAGGCCTATGGTGCCGGTCATTCCGAGACGGTCCTGGGTCAGGCGCTGGCCCGGCACCCCGAGGTCAAGATCGGCACCAAGGTTGGCTACGCCATCAACCCGGCCGCGCGCCAGATAACGGGTCAGGACATCACCGCGACGGGCATCACTGCCGGGATCGACCTGTCCCTGCAACGATTGCAGCGTGACTGCATCGACCTTGTGCATCTGCACCTGAACGAGCTGCCGATCACCGAGGCGGCGCCGCTGTTTGACACCCTGGACGCCCTTCGGCAGGCGGGCAAGATCGCGGCCTATGGCTGGAGCACCGATTTCCCCGATCGCGCCGCAGCCTTTGCGGGCCGCGATGGGTTTGTATCGATCCAGCACGCGATGAATGTGTTCTTCCGGGCCGAGGCGCTGCTGCCGGTGATCGAGGCAGCCGGGCTGATCTCGATCAACCGCTCGCCGCTTGCGATGGGGCTTTTGGGGGGCAGGTATGCGGCCGGTGCTGCCATGCCAAAGGACGATGTCCGCAGCAACACCAATGACTGGATGGCCTATTTCAAGGACGGTCGGGTGGCCCCGGCCTTTGCGGCGCAGTTGGACGCGGTGCGGGACTTGCTGCAGACCGATGGTCGCAGTCTGGTCCAAGGGGCGCTTTGCTGGCTGTGGGCGCGGTCCGAACGCAGCCTGCCCATTCCGGGCTTTCGCAGCGTGGCGCAGGTGCAGGATCTGGCGGGTGCACTGGCATTCGGCGCATTGCCGCAAACCGTGACGGACGAGATCGAGCGCGTGATCCCGCGTGCCCCGGAGGGTCCCCCGCGCAGCCGATAACCGCCGCCGTTCATGCTCACGGGATGTTTTAGAATGGTTCCAAACCTTGACAGCCGGGGGCGCAAGGCGCATATCCGACTGGAATAGTCGGAGAAGTACCATGTTCATCCAGACCGAATCCACGCCGAACCCCGCAACGCTGAAGTTCCTTCCGGGTCAGACCGTGCTGGAGATGGGCACGGCAGATTTCCCGAATGCCGAGGCTGCGGAAAAGTCACCGCTCGCGCGCCGGATTTTTGCATCTGCCCCCGTGGCAGGCGTGTTTTTCGGCACCGATTTCGTGACGGTAACCAAGATCGATACGGCCGAATGGCAGCACATCAAGCCCGCGATCCTGGGTGCCATCATGGAGCATTACCAGTCCGGCGCGGCCGTGATCGACGGCGAAAGCACGGGCGGCGGTCACGCCGAGCATACGGGCGAAAATGGCGACATCGTGCGGCAGATCAAGGAACTCCTGGATACGCGCGTACGTCCGGCGGTGGCTCAGGATGGCGGCGACATCACCTTTCACGGCTTTGACCGGGGGGTTGTCTATCTGCACATGCAGGGCGCTTGCGCGGGATGCCCTTCCAGCACGCTGACGCTGAAAATGGGCATCGAGAACCTGCTGCGCCATTACATCCCAGAGGTGACCGAGGTCCGCCCGGTTGCCGCCTGACATCATACTGGCGTTCGACACGTCGGCGGCGCATTGCGCCGCCGCTTTGCTGTCTGGCGACCGTGTTCTGAACCGGCTGGAACTGATGGACAAAGGCCAGGCCGAACGCCTGATGCCGATGCTGACCGAGATGCTGGCCGAGGCAGGATTTGCCTGGGCGGATCTGACGCTGATCGGTGTGGGGACGGGTCCGGGCAATGCCACCGGTGTGCGGATCTCGGTTGCGGCGGCGCGCGGATTGGCCCTTGGTCTCGGGATCCCGGCGATCGGGGTCACGCGCCTTGACGCGGCGGCCTATGGCCTGCCCCGCCCCCTGGCAGTCGTCGAAGACGCGCGCCGGGGCGAGGTCTATGTGCAGATCATGGACCCCGAGCCCGGAACTGCACAGGTCGTGCCGGTCGCGGAAATGGAGGCCATCGTGCGGGATCTGCCGTTGGCAGGAACGGCGGCCCCCCTTTTGCCTGGCATTCCTGCAGCCCGGCTGGTGCATCAGCCGGTGCCTCTGGCCGAAGCGATTGCGCGGATTGCAGCGGGTCGTAACCCTGTGGGCGCGCCACGTCCGGCACCGTTCTATCTGCGCGGTGCCGATGCCACGCCCCCTTCCGACCCGCCTCTGGTCATCCTGCCGTGACCCCGCAACAGCTTGCCGACCTGCACAAGCTCTGTTTCCAGACGCCGCGTCCATGGTCGGCATCCGAATTCGGTGACCTACTGGCCAGCCCGCATGTCTTTGTGCTGACCGAATCGGCGGGGTTCCTGATGGCGCGCGTGGTGGCGGACGAGGCGGAGCTTCTGACGCTGGCCGTCGCCCCTGACCAAAGGCGCAAGGGCATCGGACGCCGCTTGGTGACCCGTTTCGTCGAGGCGTCCAGATCGCGTGGGGCGAGGTGTGCGTTCCTTGAGGTGTCCGCCGAAAACGATTTTGCAACAATGCTTTACAGGTCATCCGGGTTTGTCGAATCGGGACGTCGAAAGGGCTATTTCGTCGCGCCGGGTGGGCAGACCGTGGATGCCCTTGTCATGACACTCAACCTGTAGGCGCAAGCTGCTGCAGCGCTTGCGCCCAATGCTTGATCAAAAGGTCAAAAGCCAGACCTGCCCGCGCAAATGTTGCTTGACCCCCGCGTGACGATCATTCCTAAATCGGCGACGTCCTGAAAGACCCGCCCGATATGTCGGGTGTGGATTATTCAGGGTACAGAATCACAACCGGGAGACACCAATGACCCTTTTGAAATCCTTGCTGGGCGCGACGGCTACGCTGGCGCTTTCGGCAGCCGCGGCACTGGCTGAACCCGCCGTGCTGTTCGACCTTGGGGGCAAGTTCGACAAATCCTTCAACGAGTCATCTTTTAACGGCGCGAGCCGCTGGGCGACCGAAACCGGCGGGACGTTCAAGGAATTCGAGATCAAGGACAACGCACAGCGCGAACAGGCGCTGCGCCAGTTTGCCGAGGACGGCAATAACCCGATCGTCATGGCAGGCTTCATGTGGGCGGATTCGCTGTCGATCGTCGCGCCTGATTTCCCGGATACCAAGTTCGCGATCATCGACATGGTGGTCGATCAGCCCAACGTCCGGTCGGTCGTCTTCAACGAACACGAAGGGTCGTATCTGGTCGGCATGATGGCGGCCCTCGCCTCCAAGACCGGCACGGTCGGGTTCGTGGGCGGCATGGACATCCCGCTGATCCGCAAGTTCGGCTGCGGCTATGCCCAGGGCGTGATGGCCGTCAACCCCGAGGCCAAGGTCGTGCTGAACATGACCGGCACGACCCCCGAGGCATGGAACGACCCGACCAAGGGCGGCGAACTGGCCAAGGCACAAAAGGCGCAAGGCGCGGACGTGATCTTTGCGGCAGCAGGCGGCACCGGCCTTGGGGTGTTGCAGGTCGCTGCGGATGAAGGGATCCTGTCCATCGGCGTCGACGCGAACCAGAACTACCTGCATCCCGGGTCGGTCCTGACCTCGATGCTCAAGCGCGTCGACAACGCCGTCTATGAAGCCTTCACTGCGGGCGACGCGCTGGAAACCGGCATCAACGTGATGGGCCTGGCGAATGACGGCGTGGGTTATGCGATGGACGAAAACAACGCATCGCTCGTGACCCCCGAAATGCAGGCGACCGTCGATGCCGCCGCCGCCAAGATCAAATCGGGTGAGCTTGTGGTGCATGACTACATGTCCGACGACACCTGCCCGGCCGCCACGTTCTGATGAGCGCTGACGCAGACATGACAGCGATCGGGGGGCGGCAGGCGACTGCCGCCCCCTTTGCGATTGAGCTGAAGGGCATATCCAAAGCCTTTGGCCCGGTTCAGGCCAACAAGGACATCAATATCGCTGTGCCCAGGGGCACGATCCACGGGATCATCGGCGAAAACGGGGCCGGCAAATCGACACTGATGTCGATCCTTTACGGCTTTTACAAAGCTGATGCCGGCGAGATCTTCATCAATGGCCGCCTCACCCCCATTCCCGACAGCCAGAGCGCCATCCGCGCCGGCATCGGGATGGTCTTTCAACATTTCAAGCTGGTGCAGAATTTCTCGGTGCTGGAAAATGTCGTGCTGGGTGCCGAGGATGGCGCCCTTCTCAACACCTCGCTCGCCAAGGCGCGCAAGCTTTTGTCGGACCTGGCCCGCGAATACGAGCTTGACGTGGAGCCCGATGCGCTGATCGAGGATCTGTCCGTCGGCCACCAGCAGCGGGTCGAAATCCTCAAGGCGTTGTACCGGCAGGCCGACATCCTGATCCTGGACGAGCCGACCGGCGTTCTGACACCGGACGAGGCGGACCACCTGTTTCGCATCCTGCGGGGCCTGCGCGATCAGGGCAAGACCATCATCCTGATCACACACAAGCTGCGCGAGATCATGGATGCCACCGACAATGTCAGCGTGATGCGGCGCGGCACGATGGTGGGCACCGTCAAAACCTCCGAGACCAGCCCCGAGGCGCTGGCCGAACTTATGGTCGGCCGCAAGGTCCTGCTGGAGGTCGAAAAGCGCCCCGCCCGACCAGGGGCGAAGATCCTGTCGGTCGAGGACCTGCGTGTGAAGGACGAGCATGGGGTCGAACGCCTCAAGGGTGTGTCGTTTGACATCCATGCGGGCGAAATCCTCGGCATCGCGGGCGTGGCGGGCAACGGCCAGTCGGAACTTCTTGCGGCATTGGGCGGCATCGCCCGCGCCACCGGCCGGATGGTGATGAACGGGGTCGAGATGCCGCTGAAGGGCGCGAACGGACAAAGCAGGCGGGCTGCGGGGATCGCGCATGTCCCCGAGGACCGTCAGCATCTGGGCCTGATCATGGATTTTGCGGCCTGGGAGAATGTCGCCTTCGGCTATCACAACGAAGCGGAGTACCAGAAGAACGCGCTGTTCATGGACAACAACGCCCTGCGCGATGATACCCGCCGGAAGATGGAGAAATTCGATGTCCGGCCACCCGATTGCTGGCTGCCGGCAAAAAGCTTTTCGGGCGGCAATCAGCAAAAGATCGTCATCGCGCGCGAGATGGAACAGGACCCCGAACTGCTGCTGGTCGGCCAGCCGACGCGCGGTGTCGACATCGGCGCGATCGAGTTCATCCACAAGCAGATCGTCGCCTTGCGCGACAAGGGCCGTGCGATCCTTCTTGTCTCGGTCGAACTGGACGAGATCATGAGCCTGTCGGACCGCATCGCCGTGATGTTCGACGGGCGCATCATGGGCTTTCGCGACCCCGCAAAGACCAATGAGCGCGAACTGGGCCTGATGATGGCCGGGATGACCGGGTCCGAGCCCGCAAAGGGAGCCGCGTGATGGACCATTTGCCGAAATGGGCCGACGTCGCCTTGGTGCCCCTGATCAGCCTGGTTCTCGCGGCCATCGTGTCGGCGCTTGTGCTTTTGTCCATCGGTCAGGACCCTGTCGCGGCCTTCAACGTGATGGTGTCGGGTGCGGTGGGATCGGCCAATGGCTGGGGGTACACGCTTTATTATGCCACCAGTTTCATGTTCACCGGGCTGGCGGTGACGGTCGCCTTTCACGCCGGGTTGTTCAACTTCGGCGGCGAGGGGCAGGCGCAGCTTGGGGGGCTTGGCGTGGCGCTGGTCGTGCTTGCATTGCCCTGGCCGCACTGGTCGGTGGCGCTTTTGGCGGCCAGCCTCGGGGCAGCGGCGTTCGGGGCGGCCTGGGCTGCGATCCCGGCCTATCTGCAGGCCAAACGCGGCAGCCACATCGTGATCACCACCATCATGTTCAACTATATCGCGGCGGCGCTGCTGGTCTTCATGCTGGTGGATGTGCTGCGTCCGGCGGGATCGATGGACCCGGCCTCGGCCAAGTTTCCCGTCGAGGCGCGGCTGCCATCGCTGACCGACATTCCGCTGATCCAGGACCTGTTCGTCAGGTACAATCCCGATGGCACCATCAGGCTGACCAAGGCGGGCGATATCGCTTATGTAAACGTCCCCGCCAACGTGACGCTTTTCATTGCGATCCTGGCCTGTGTGGCGATCTGGGCGCTGTTGTGGCGCACGCGCCTTGGCTACCAGATCCGCGCCTTTGGCAAGTCGGAGAAGGCGTCCTTGTATGCCGGGATCAATCCGTTGCGGATCACCATGATCGCGATGCTGATTTCGGGCGGCCTTGCAGGTCTGATGGCGATCAACAACGTCATGGGCCAGTCGGAGCGGCTGTTGCAGGGATCGGGCGAAGGGGCGGGCTTCATCGGGATCGCGGTGGCCCTGATGGGCCGCAACCACCCGATCGGGGTCTTTCTGGCGGCGCTGCTGTTCGGGTTTCTGTATCAGGGCGGCGCGTCACTGGGCCTGAACACCACCATCCCGATCGAGATGCGGATTGTGGTCCAGGGATTGGTGATCCTGTTCACCGGCGCGCTTGACATGATGGTGCGCATGATCCTGACCTGGATGTTCGGACTGGCGCGCAGCCGCAAGCTGGGGGCCGCGTGATGGATTACGGAACGCTTTTGCAGATTCTCGACAGCACGCTGCGGCTGGCCACGCCCCTGTTGCTGGCCTGTCTGGCCGGGCTTTATTCCGAACGCGCCGGCATTTTCGACATCGGGCTCGAAGGAAAGATGCTGGTCGCGGCGATGGCGTCGGGCTCGGTGGCATTCTTGTCCGGATCGGTCTGGATCGGACTTTTGGCCGGGATCGGGGCGTCCATGACGCTGGCGCTGATCCACGGCATTTCGTCCATCACATTCCGGGGCAACCAGCTGATCGCCGGGGTCGCGCTCAACTTTCTGGCCTCGGGCCTGACGGTTCTGATTGCCGAGCGGCTGTTCAAGCAGGGCGGCCGCACGCCGCCTTTGGAAGGAGATGCCCGGTTCACGTCGATCACCCTGCCCTTTGCAGAAGAGGCGCGCGGCATTCCGATCTTTGGCCCTCTTTATGCCGAGGTGATCTCGGGCCATTCGATCCTTGTCTATGCCGCCATAGCCTTGGTGCCGATTTCGTGGTGGGTGCTTTATCGCACCCGCTTTGGACTGCGGCTGCGGGCCGTCGGGGAGAACCCGGCAGCCGTCGATACCGCAGGTGTGTCGGTCGTGGGTCTGCGCTTTGCGGCGGTTGCGATCACCGGGGTCCTGTGCGGGCTGGCGGGCGCCTATATGGCAACGGCTTTGCAAGCCGGGTTCGGCCGCGAGATGACCGCAGGACGGGGCTATATTGCGCTGGCGGCGCTCATCTTTGCCAAATGGCGGCCGGTTGCAGCACTTTGGGCATGCCTTTTGTTCGGATTCTTCCAGGCGCTGGCGTTGCGGCCCGATGTGGTGGACGGTGTCATCGGCACCAAGATCCCCGTGTCGTTCCTGGATGCGCTGCCCTATGTGCTGACCGTCATCGTGCTGGCAGGCTTCATTGGCAAGGCGATCCCGCCCCGCGCCGGGGGGCAGCCATATGTCAAGGAACGCTGACGATCTCGTCGCCCTGATCCGCGCGCGGGCAGGTGACGCGCCCGTGGCGCTGGGGTTGATCCTGGGGTCCGGCCTTGGCCATCTGGCGGGGGCGGTCGACGGGGTCGCTATCCCCTATGCCGATCTGGCGGGGTTTCCCGGGGTGGGCGTGTCCGGCCACAACCCAAACCTTGTCATCGGCGATCTGGAGGGGGTGCGCGTCGCGGTCTTCGGCGCACGCGAACATTACTACGAACACGGGAACGCAGCCGCCATGCGTCTGCCGCTGCAGGTACTGCACGGCTTGGGCGCGCGCGAGCTGATCGTGACCAACGCGGCGGGCTCGATGCGCCCCGACATTCCCCCGGGCGATCTGATGCTGCTGTCGGACCACATCAACTATTCCGGCCTGAACCCCCTGATCGGAGAGCCGACGGATGCGCGTTTTGTGCCCATGACCGAGGCCCATGATCCGCAGCTCAGGGCAGAGCTTGCCGCCTCGGCCAACGCATTGGGAATTCCTTTGGCGACGGGGGTCTATTGCTGGTATTCCGGCCCATCCTTCGAGACGCCCGCCGAGATTCGCATGCTGAAACTTCTCGGCGGCGATGCGGTCGGCATGTCCACCGTGCCGGAGGTGATACTGGCGCGCTTTCTCGGTCTGCGCGTAGCGGCAATTTCCACCATCACCAACATGGCGGCCGGCATGAGCGACGAGGCGATCAGCCATGCCCACACCAAGGCGATGGCCCCCTTGGGTGCGGCAAAACTGGAACGCATCCTGCGGCATTTGTTGTCGAAAAGGCGATGAGGGCCACCGCCGTTTGACTTCGCGGCGCTTCGGGCGCAAGTCTGAAAACACGTTCCCGCCCTTGTTTTTCATGTGCCCTGCCCCATGCAGCTTTACCTTCCCATTGCCGAGATGTCCGTCAACGCCCTGTTGATCCTTGGCCTTGGCGGGATCGTCGGGTTCCTGTCCGGCATGTTCGGAGTCGGGGGCGGTTTTCTGATCACACCGCTGCTGTTTTTCATCGGCATTTCCCCCGCAGTCGCGGTGGCCACCGGTGCCACGCAGGTCGTCGCCTCGTCGGTGTCCGGGGTGCTGGCGCAACTGCGGCGCAAGGGCGTCGACTTTCGCATGGGGATGGTGCTGCTGGTGGGCGGCATCGCGGGGTCCAGCCTCGGAATTTGGGTGTTCATGCTGATGTCGGCGCGCGGGCAGATCGACCTGTTCGTGCAGTTGTCCTACGTCGTCTTTCTCGGGTTCATCGGCCTGACCATGCTGCAGGAATCGCTGCGCACGATGCACCGGCTGAAAAACACCAGCGCACCGGTCCGGCGCAGCCATATTCACAACTGGGTTCATGGTCTGCCGCTGAAGGTCAAGTTCCGCACCTCGGGGCTGTACATCTCGGTGTTGCCGCCATTGGCCGTGGGGGCGATGGTGGGGTTTCTCGCGGCCATCATGGGGGTCGGTGGCGGCTTCATCATGGTTCCCGCGATGATCTACATCCTGGGCATGCCGACCAAGGTCGTGATCGGCACGTCCCTGTTCCAGATCATCTTTGTTGCGGCATTCACCGCCTTCATGCATGCGCTGACGTCGCAGACGGTGGATCTGTTGCTGGCAGCCTTGCTGATCCTGGGCGGTGTGATCGGCGCACAGATCGGTGCGCGGGTCGGTGTCAGGCTGAAGGCTGAACAGCTGCGCGTCCTCTTGGCGCTGCTGGTGCTGGCAGTGGCGATCAAGATTGCCTTTGATCTGTTGCTGGAACCGTCCGAGCTGTTCTCGATCTCGGCGGCCAACTTCTCATGAGACAGGTCATCGCCCTTGCCATTCTGACCGTTCTGGCGGCCTCGACGGCCACCGCTGAAACCATCGTTTCCGGCCTCAGCCAGAACCGCGTGTCGATCACCGCGGATTTCGACGGCTCGGAGATTCTGATCTATGGCGCCGTCAAACGCGAAGAGCCGGCTCCGACCGACACGCCCCTGAACGTGATCGTCACCGTTCAAGGTCCGTCCACGCCGCTGACGATCCGGCGCAAGGAACGCGTGGCCGGTATCTGGATCAACAATGCCGAGGTCGAAATTGACCGCGCGCCCAGCTTTTACGTCATCGCGACCACCGGCCCCCTGCCCGAAATCCTGACCCAGACCGAGAATCTGCGGCACAAGATTTCCATCCCATCGGCCATCAGTGCGGTCGGGATCAGCAGCGAGGCGTCGCGCGCCCCGGATTTTGTCGAGGCGCTGATCCGGTTGCGCATGGCAAATGGCACCTATGGCGTGAAGGAAGGCGCGGTCGACCTGAACGAAGATACCCTCTTTCGCGCCGATATCCTGCTGCCCGCGAACCTGACCGAAGGCGACTATGTCGTCCGGTTGTTCCTGACACGGGGCGGCAAGGTCGTGGCCATGCAGGACCGGACGATTGGCGTGCGCAAGGAAGGGTTGGAGCGGTTCATTTACCGCATGGCTCTGGATGCGCCCATGATCTACGGGATTCTGGCAATCACGATCGCGGCGCTTGCGGGCTGGGCGGCAGCCGCCGCCTTCAGGTTCATGCGGTGGTAGCAGTGGTTCGGTCGGGTCTGCCTGCGGTCGCCGGGCAATGACGTCGGCATAGCGCTTGACGGGGTTTTCTTCCGGGCGGTAACCTTGGTAATCTCAGCTCCGACCGCTTGATCTGGAGGCGACCATGTCACGAAGCCCATTCCTGCCTGCATTGCTTGCTGCCCTTGTGATCGGCGGGTCGCCGGTTCTTGCCCAACCTGACGTGGTTCGGATCGACGAACCCAAACTTGAAGGCGTCCTGCTGGACTGGTGCCGCAAATTCGGTGACAGATGCGGCCAGCCCGCCGCAGATGCCTACTGCCGGGCCAGCGGGCACCGCCGCTCGGTCCGGTTTGTGCAGTGGATCGACCCCGGCAAACCGACAAAGATCATCTCGGACGGATCGATCTGCGACGCCGCAGTCTGCGACAGCTTCCGCTGGATCGAGTGCCAGGCCAGGAACTAGGCAAGGCGCCCGACCCCCGTCCCGTCATGCGGTGGCATCGCCGGGCATCAGGAAATGCCCGGTTGCCTGCGCAAAAAGGCGGCTGCGGTTGTCTTGCCACGCCTCCACATGGACAGACGCATAGCGACGGCCTGACCGGTTGACGCGCGCGCGTGCGTAGGCGTCGCGGGGCAGGCCGGGGCGCAGATAATCGATGGTGAAATCAATGGTCTTTGGCATCGACAAACCGTCAGCCCCCACGCTTGCAGGGTCAAGGCGCCCCGCCTCCATCGCGTCCCAAAGCGATGTCCAGGACAGCTCCACGATGGCCGCCACTTCCAGAAAGGCCGCCGTAGCGCCGCCATGCAGTGCTGGCAAGCGCGGGTTGCCGATCAGGCTGTCCTTGAACGGCATGATCGCCGTCAACTCGTCGCCGCGCCGGTCAAACCTGATTCCAAGAAACTGGATATAGGGAACGGCCCCGACCAGCCGGTTCAGGGCACCGTCACGACGCTGCTTGATCACCTGCACGGGTTCGGGCGGCAATGTGGCCATCAGCGCACCTCGCTGTCGATGGTAAAGGCGCCGGTGGCGGTGGCGACGGGGCGGCTTTCATCGTCATCGGTGGCAACGGCCCGGACAAAGGCGACGCTGCGGGTGACGTGATGGCATTCGGCGCGCGCGCGCAATGTTTGCCCAGGCGTCGCGGGGCGCATGTAGTCGATGCGCAGATCAAGTGTTGCCGTGGTCAGCGGTGCGCTTGGATGCAACATGACTGCGGCGCCTGATGCCGTGTCCATCAATGCCGAGACCGCGCCGCCATGGATCACCCCGGTCTGCGGGTCGCCGATCAGCTTGGGATCATAGGCCATCGACAGGACCGCCCAGCCGTCGCCGACGTCGTCGAGATGCATTCCCAGCGCATGGCTGTGGGGCAACGCCTTCAGGAACTGTCGCGCGATGGTTTTTCGGTCAGGCATGAGGTCCTCGCTGGTGGCGCATGAAACCTGCCGGCGCGCGCAAGCGCAAGGGGTCCCCTTGCCGTTGCAACACGGTGGATCAGGTCTTAGTCTGTCAGATCAGACCATGGAAAGAATCCAATGGACGATCCGCGCCTTACCCTCAAGGAAATGTGCGCCCGTTTTGACGTCACGCCACGGACCTTGCGGTATTACGAATACATAGAGCTTCTGGCGCCCGAACGCGTGGGACGAACCCGGCTTTACGGCCCGCGCGAAATCGCCCGGCTGACACTGATCCTGCGCGGGCGCCGCTTTGGCTTCAGCCTGGAGGAAATCCGCCAGTGGCTGTTGATCTATCGCCAGAAAGGCACGCGACCCCAGCTGGAACAATGGCTCCAACTGGCGGACCGTCAGGTTGCAGCACTTGAACGACAGCGTGCCGATCTGGACGTCGCCATTCAGGACCTGAAGGTGTTGCGTTCGACGGCCGAAGACGCGCTGCGCAAACTGTCCGACGGCTGAGACGAGGCCGGAGCGGTGACGCCACGTCACGCTCAATCCTGCCGGATTATTCCTGTATGGTTTCCCCAACGCTTGGGCCGGGTTGCATTTTTTCTGCCGGGCATGGGCATTCTGACACGGAAGGATCACGCGATGCCGCATTATGTTGCCCCGGTCAGGGACATGCAGTTTCTGTTGCATCAGGTGCTTTCGGTCGGCCAGTCGGATGTTCCGGGATACCGCGATCTGGAACCGGACTTTACCGCCGCCGTCCTGAACGAAGCGGGAAAGTTCGCCTCCGAGGTGCTGGCCCCCCTCAATGCCGTCGGCGACAGTGAAGGGTGTCGTCTGGAAAACGGGGTGGTGCGCACGCCGACGGGGTTCAAGGCTGCGTTCGATGCGTTTGGTGCGGCGGGCTGGCCGGCACTTGACTGCGATCCGGAATTTGGCGGCCAGGGGCTTCCCTATCTCATGGGCACGGCCACGGGCGAGATTTTCGTCGCCGCAAACATGGCGTTCTTCATGTATCCGGGCCTGACGCACGGGGCCTATTCCGCCATCCATGCGCATGGAACGGCAGATCAGAAAGCGACGTGGCTGCCAAAGCTGGTGTCCTGTGAATGGACCGGCACGATGAACCTGACGGAACCGCATTGCGGCACCGATCTGGGCCTGATGCGCACGCGGGCAGAACCGCAGGCCGACGGAACCTACAAGATCACCGGCACCAAGATCTTCATCTCCGCCGGAGAGCATGATCTGGCATCCAACATCGTGCATCTGGTGCTGGCCAAGGCACCCGGTGGCGGCGACGGGACCAAGGGCATCAGCCTTTTCATCGTG
>JANPKV010000364.1:0-2663 GCA_031426185.1 Rhodobacterales bacterium
ACCAGCGTGGGCGGACCGGGTCGTCCGTCGGGGGCATAGTGGATCGTCAGCCGGTAGATCTCGGACATGACGCCGACGCCCTCGCCGATCCGCTGGCGCTCGACCGCAGCGACGGGCCCGAACGGGCCGTCGGGCGCGGCCGCAAGCGCGTCTGACAGCCACGTCGCGGTGAGCCCGTTCACATCTGATGGAATTTGCATGTAGGGCCCCCCGACCTTGACGTAACGACCACAGCGGACCCCCGAATTCAGGCTTCGGCAAGACTAAATCGGCGCGGTCTGTGACAGTCACGTGAGGGCGCGGGGGCGGGACCGGTGGAGGGAGATCATATGTCGACGGTTCTGATGCCGCGGCGGGCGCTGATCGGGGCAGGTCTGGGCCTTGCGGCGGGCCTGGGGGCAGCGCCGGCAGTGGCGCAGGGCGCCTCGCGTTTTGCGGGCCCGACCGCGGGCAGTGGCGTGGTGGATCACACCGCCTTCGACAGTCTGTTGGCGCGGCGGGCGCGGGCGTCGGCGGACGGCGTGGTGCGGGTCGACTATGCCGGATGGAAACGGTCCGCGGCGGATCGCGACTCCCTGAAGAGCTATGTCGACGCGCTGACCACCGTTGATCCGCGGACGCTGACCCGTCCCGAGCAATTTGCCTTCTGGGCCAATCTCTACAATGCGCTGACCCTGCAGGTGGTCATCGACGCTTTTCCCGTGGCCTCGATCCGCGCCATTCGCACGTCGGGCCTGCTGCCGGGGCCGTGGTGGAAGGCGATCACCCGGGTGGCCGGGGCGGACCTGTCGCTGAACAACATCGAGCATGACATCCTGCGCAAGGGCTGGCGGGAGCCCCGGGTGCACTATGCCGTCAACTGCGCGTCGTTCAGTTGCCCCAACCTGCCGCTACAGGCGCTGCGGGGCGCGGGACTGGACGCGGCGCTGGACGCCGCGGCGCGGGCCTATGTGAACCACCCGCGCGGCGTGCGGATTGAGGGCGACAAGCTGGTCGTGTCCTCGATCTACCGCTGGTACGCCGGTGACTTCGGCGGGACCGACGCCCGGGTGATCGCGCACCTGGCGCAATATGCGGGACCCGCGCTGCGCGCGCGGTTGCAGGCCACGACGCGGATCGCGCGCGGGACCTATGACTGGTCGCTCAATGGCGCCTGAGCCGCCTGAATCCGCGCCCGAGATTGACTTGAGCCCCGTGCGCCGTATGTTCCGCGCGCGCAGCGACGTTCGCTTGTGCAGCCGCGGTCGCGCCGTTCCCGTGTTCCGGGTGGGCCACCGCCAAATCGTTAGACGATGACCGAATTCTCAGACCTGGGCCTTTCGCCCGCGACCCTCGCCGCTGTTGCGGCGACCGGCTACACCACCGCCACGCCGATTCAGGCCGAGGCGATCCCCATGGCGCTTCAGGGCCTGGACGTTCTGGGCATCGCCCAGACCGGCACCGGCAAGACCGCCGCTTTCACCCTGCCGATGATCGACCGGCTGGCCGCCGGCCGCGCCAAGGCGCGCATGCCCCGCGCGCTGGTCATCGCCCCCACCCGCGAACTGGCCGACCAGGTCTCGATGTCGTTCGAGAAGTACGCCAAGGATCAGAAGCTCAGCTGGGCCCTGCTGATCGGCGGCGTGTCGTTCAAGGATCAGGAGCTGAAGCTGGACCGCGGCGTCGACGTGCTGATCGCCACGCCCGGACGCCTGCTGGACCATTTCGAGCGCGGCAAGCTGCTGATGACCGGCGTGCAGATCATGGTGGTCGACGAGGCCGACCGGATGCTGGACATGGGGTTCATCCCCGACCTGGAACGCATCTTCAAACTGACGCCCGCCAAGAAACAGACCCTGTTCTTTTCGGCCACCATGCCGCCGGAAATTACCCGCCTGACCAAGCAGTTCCTGCGTGACCCGATCCGGATCGAGGCGTCACGCCCGGCGACCACCGCCGAGACCATCACCCAGAACCTGGTGCGCATCCCCTCCTCCGACCCCAAGGCCAAGCGCACCGCGCTGCGCGAGCTGATTGCGCGCGCCGATGTGAAGAACGGCATCGTCTTCTGCAACCGCAAGGCCGAGGTGGACGTGGTCGCCAAATCCCTGAAAACGCACGGCCTGGACGCCGCGCCGATCCATGGCGACCTGGACCAGCAGACCCGCATGAAGACGCTGGAAAGCTTCCGCAACGGTTCGCTGCGGCTGCTGTGTGCGTCGGATGTGGCCGCGCGCGGCCTGGATATTCCCGACGTCAGCCATGTGTTCAACTATGACGTCCCGCACCATTCGGAGGACTATGTCCACCGGATCGGACGCACGGGACGGGCGGGCAAGACCGGTCAGGCCTTTACCATTGTCACCCCCGCCGACAGCCGCAACCTGGACAAGGTGCTGAAGCTGATCGGTACGGACCCTGTCGAGATCGTCCTTGAGGGCATCGACTGGTCCAGCATCAAGGACGAGCCGCGCTCGTCGCGGAGTGGCGGGCGCGACCGCGCGCCGGCCCGTGGCCGCGAGCGTCCGCCGCGCGATCACGCCCCGCGCGAAGCCCGCCCGCCGCGCGCCGAGCCGGTCGTTGAAGCCGCGCCGGTCGCCGAGGTGGTCGAGACACCCCGCCCCGAGCGCGCGCCACGGCCCGAGCGGGCTGCGCGCCCGCGCCGCGAACCCGCCACCGAAGCC
>JANPKV010000365.1:0-3660 GCA_031426185.1 Rhodobacterales bacterium
GCGGCCTCCATGACCCAAGCGTCGATTGACGCCCTTGGCCCCATCCGATACGCGGAATGCGACCTTGATATCAAGATGGAGACGTCCCATGGCCGCGTCGGTCCAAACGCCGCATGCCTTCGCCCCGCGCATCTTCTCGGGAATTCAGCCGTCCGGGGGGCTTACCCTTGGCAACTACCTTGGCGCGCTGAAACGCTTTGTCGAAAAGCAGGACGAGGGGATCCCGACGGTCTACTGCCTTGTCGACATGCACGCGATCACGACGTGGCAGGACCCCGAAAAACTGCGCCACGCGACGCGTGAGGGGGCGGCCGGTTTCATTGCCGCAGGGATCGATCCGGCGCGCTCGGTCCTGTTCAACCAGTGCCAGGTATCGGCACATGTCGAGCTTGGCTGGATCTTCAACTGTGTGGCGCGGCTGGGCTGGATGAACCGGATGACCCAGTTCAAGGACAAGGCCGGCAAGAATGCCGAAGCCGCCTCCTTGGGGCTTTATGCCTATCCGGCGTTGATGGCCGCCGACATCATGGCCTATCACGCGACGCATGTTCCCGTGGGTGAGGACCAAAAACAGCATCTGGAACTGACCCGCGACATCGCGATCAAGTTCAACAACGATTTCGGCGTGAACTTCTTTCCCATCGTGGAGCCGATCATCGAAGGGGCCGCCACCCGCGTGATGAGTCTGCGCGACGGCACCAAGAAGATGTCGAAATCCGACCCCTCGGATGCGAGCCGCATCAACCTGACCGACACGCCTGACCAGATCGCCACCAAGATCCGCAAGGCCAAGACCGACAGCGACCCCTTGCCTGACAGTCTGGACCGTCTCAAGGACCGCCCCGAGGCACGCAACCTTGTGAACATCTACGCGGCCCTGGCTGGGCATTCCCCGGATCAGGTGATCGCCGATTTTGCAGGCGCGCAGTTCGGGACCTTCAAGCCCGCTTTGGCCGATCTGGCGGTGGCCAAATTGTCACCCATAACGACCGAAATGACCCGCCTGATGAAGGACCCCGCCGAGATTGACCGCATCCTTGGTCAGGGGGCCGACCGCGCCGAGGCGATCGCGCGGCCGATCGTCGATCAGGTCTACGAGATTACCGGCATGATCCGTTCGCGCCGTCGCTGACGATGCGGGGGCTGGCACGGGCCCTTCTGTTCGTTCTGCTGGCCACATCGGCCTTCGCGACCTGGCGCGCGGGTCTGGCGGTGGCGCGTGACCCCGCCTTGCGCCCCATGGTCGAGGCCTCGGCCGACCAGATCGTCGCCGCAACCGACAGGATGATGACGGCAGAGGCCACGCCCGACCGGATGGCCACCCTGATCAGGGCGCGTCTGGCCGAAAATCCGCGAAACTGGGTGGCGCTGGATGCGCTGCAAGAGGTGGTGACCGAACGCGGAATGCTCCTGCCACCCGACCTGTTCACGTCCCTTGCCGCCGCCAGGGCCGAAGATGACAGCCTGACCGCACAGCTTGGGGGCTGCGCGGCCTGTGCCTGGGACATCGCCCGGTGCAATCTTTCGCAGGCATTCGTGTGCAAGGCCCCGATCCTGCTGACCCCGGTCGAAGACCTGCGCGGCATCGTCAAGGCAGGCGTCGACTACAGTACCGGGGCCGAGGTGGATCAGCTGGATCTGGGGCTTTCGGTGCTGGGTCTGTCCGCGACTGCGCTCGTCATCGTCAGCGGCGGGGCGAGCGGCAGCATCAAGGCCGGGACGGCACTGGTCCGACTGGCGCGGGGCATGGACCTCTTGTCGCCGCGCCTGACGGGGCGTCTGGTCGATGCGCTGCGGTTGGGGATCGACTGGGCGGCCCTGCCTGCCGTGCGCAGCAGCGACGATCTGGCCCGGCTGATCCGTTCCGATGTCGTTGCCCCCGTGGCATCCATTGCCGCTGACCTTGGCCGCACCAGCGATGCCGTAGGCCCGGCGCGGGCCCTGCATCTGCTGCCGCTGATCGATGATGCTGCCGAGGCGCGCGGCATTGCGCGTGCCGCCGATGCGCTTGGGCCACGCATTGTCGGCCGCGCCGAGGTTTTGGGAAAGGCACGCCTCTTGCGGGCAACGCTGCGTGCGGGGTCTGTTGCCACAGAACTCGTGGCCGGTCTTGTGGGTCTGTTCACCAGTCTCGGCATGGCCGCATCGGGCATCCTGCAGTCGGTGCTTGCGCGGGGTTTGCGACGCCTGGTTCGCTGATCGCGGGACAATCCCGTTGGCATCCTGTCATATCGCGGAATCAATCACGCCGTAACCTCAGACTTGGCATTGAACCGCCATGTGTCGCGGCGCGGACTGTCCCCCCCTGCAAAGACCGAGGCGTCCCCCGCCCGGTTTTCCGCGCCACGTCGGCCCCTGGACCTGCTCGGGTCCGGGGGCCTTTTTTTTGCGCATATCCTGTGCATTCGCGGCAGTAGATGGCATTTGCTCGATGGACTAGAAAGCAAGTCGTCGATTTATGTCGCAAAGGGTCACATCATGACACTGCCCCCCGAAACCCGCGTCGGTCACGTCCACCTCAAGGTCGCGGATCTGGAGCGCGCCATCGGTTTTTATTCCGGGGTACTGGGATTCGCCCTGACGCAGCGATACGGCGACCAGGCAGCGTTTCTGGCGGCAGGTGGATATCACCACCATATCGGGTTGAACACCTGGGAAAGTCTTGGTGCGACACCGCCCCCTGCCGGCCATACCGGGCTTTATCACACCGCGTTTCTGTTCCCCGACAGGGCATCCCTCGGGGCCGCGATGAAGCGGGTGATCGAGGCAGGCATTCCGATCGACCGGGCTGCCGATCATGGCGTGTCGGAGGCGATCTATCTGCGCGATCCGGACCAGAACGGTGTGGAGCTTTACCGCGACAAGCCCGATGCAGAGTGGCCCCGCAACGCGGAGGGTCGCTTGACGATGGTCAATGCGCGGCTTGACCTGAACGCCCTCTTGGCCGAGGCCCGTTAGCCGCCGGGGGTTGCCAGTCCCGCGCCTGATCGGCGATGATCGGCAGCCAACGGGGAGAATCTGGCCACATGCGCAAGTTCCTGGTCGTTCTGGACGACAGCCGCGAGTGCCTGAATGCGATGCGCTTTGCCGCCCTTCGTGCCGCAAAGACGGGCGGCGGGGTCACCATCGTGTCGATCATCCCGCCCGAAGAATACCAGCACTGGATGGGTGTGGCCGACCTGATGCGCGCCGAGGCGCGTGAACGGATCGAGGCGCATTTCGAGGTGTTCGCGAAATGGATGCGGGATCGGCAGGGCGTGAATCCCGAACTGGTCATCCGCGAAGGCGACCCGGTGGCCGAGATACTTGCATTGGTGCGGGATGACACGGAAATCGGGGTTCTGGTCCTTGGGGCGGGCACCGACAAGTCCGGCCCCGGCCCCCTCGTCACCGCGATGAGCCGAAATTCCGGAAACCTGCCGGTCCCGATCACCATCGTTCCAGGCGAGATGTCCAAGGAACGTCTTGAAAGCATCAGCTGATGGCAGCGCGCCCGTCCATGCGGCTTTGTGCAGACCACATTGCCCGCGTCCATCGCACCGTCGAGGATCAGGGACCGCCGTCGGGAATGCAGTTGCAGACCGATGCGGATTATGCGGACTGGGTCGACCTGATGATCCGCACCAACCCCAGACCCGGCCAGCCGATCAACCTGTTCGC
>JANPKV010000366.1:0-13363 GCA_031426185.1 Rhodobacterales bacterium
TCTTTGGCCCGATAATGATACTGTTCCACAGCCCGCATCCCAAGGGAAGCATAGAGCGCCCGCGCCGGCACGTTTGCATCTGTGACCGCAAGCGCCAGCGTCGTGGCACCTTGCGCGCGCGCCCAGACGGCTGCCCCCCGCATCAGGTTGCGCCCGACCCCGAGGCGGCGCATCGCGGGCAGCACTTCCAGCGCATGGATCATCGCGGTGTCGCCCGCTGCGGCGACAAAGGCCACGCCTGCCGCGCGATCGCCCTGCCGTCCCAGCAGCACCGCCTTTGGCCCCACGACCCGCGACATCACCGCTTGCCGTTCCGGACCAATCCCGGCCTCGTGCCAGATCGCCTCGGTCACCCTCAGGCCCGGCCAATGGGCAAAGCTGGTGAGTGGCGGAGGTTCTGGGGTGGTCATCGCCATCACATCGCCGGCATAGATCGTCACCGGGTCGATCACCTCGTACCCGCGCACGGCAAGGGCCGCATCCAGCCCAGCATCAGCGGCCCGCAGGACAAAAAGCGGGTGTTGTCCCCGGTCAGCCATTGCAGCCTCGGCCAGGGCAACATCCGTGGGCACCCATGCGGACAGCGCACTGGTCGCGGAAACGCGCTTGCCCCCACCCAAGCCGCGCCGGATCGCCCAAGGCCCGACGCGCGACACTTCCGCCGCCGGCCACGTGGCCTCCAGCGCCTGCCAAAGCGCTGTATTCATGCGCCGAACAGCGCCACGAGCTGCGCCATCGCCTGATCCACCCTTGCGGCATCCGTACCCCGGATCACCAGGTTGGTCCCGAACACCCCGTTCTGGTTGAACGGATAGGACCCCATCGACAGGTCCGGAAACTGTGACGCCAGGGCACCGAAATCCGCCGCGATCTCGCCCTCGCCCCGCATCACGCGCAGCGATTGGCTCAACAGCGGTGCGCCTCCCACCAGCGTCGGCAGTACCGATGCCACCATCGCCTCGAAGATCTTCGGCACCCCCGCCATGACATGCACGTTGCCAAGCGTGAAACCGGGCGCGATGGAAATCGGATTGTCGATCAGAATGGCCCCGTCCGGGATGCGGGCCATCCGCTGCCGCGCCTCGTTGAACGGCAGTCCCGAGCGGTCGTAATGTGCCGCCAGCAACGCCATTGCATCCGCCCGATGCGTGATCGCCACCCCAAAGGCGGCTGCGATTGCATCCGCCGTGATGTCGTCATGCGTCGGCCCGATGCCCCCGCTGGTGAACAGATGCGTGTACCCCGCCCGCAGCGCATTCACCGCCGCAACGATGGCGGCATGATCGTCGCTGACCACCCGCACCTCGCCCAGAGGAATGCCATGGCGCGTCAGTTCCCCGCCGAGGTAATGCATGTTGCTGTCGCGCGTCCGCCCCGACAGGATCTCATCCCCGATGACCAGCATGGCGGCGGTGGGATTGGGCATGGGTAGCTCCTGTGACAGCGGTTGGGGGCGGTATAGACCGCGCCCATCCGGTTTCAAAGTGTGAAGCCCCACCCTCTGGCCATTTGCGGGGCCGACGCCTATATTTCATCAAACATCTATCAATCGGACCAGAGTCTTGCTGCACGAAACTCGCGGACGCATCACCAAGGACGGCATTCGCATCTATGAGGATGGGGACTTCGCGGGCATGCGCGCGGCGGGCCGGGTTGCCGCGGAAATTCTTGATGTTGTGGGGCCCCTTGTCCGCCCGGGCGTGACCACCTCGGAGATCGACGATTTCATCACCGCCGAGATTGACCGGCGCGGCGTGATATCCGCGACGATCGGCTACAAGGGCTACAAGCACGCCTCGTGCATTTCGGTGAACCACGTCGTCTGCCACGGCATCCCGGGATCCAAAATCCTGATGGACGGCGATATCCTCAACCTCGACGTCACGGTGATCGTCGACGGCTGGTACGGCGACACCTCGCGCATGTATGTGGCAGGTCAAGCCCCGCGCAAGGCGATGCGCCTGATCGAGGTGACCCACGACGCCCTGATGCGCGGCATTGCCGCCGTGACGCCGGGCGCGACCTTTGGGGACATCGGCAACGCCATCCAGGCCTATGTGGAGGCCAACCGCATGTCGGTCGTCCGCGATTTCTGCGGCCACGGTCTCGGCCGCGTATTTCATGCCCCGCCCAATGTGCTGCATTACGGCCGTCCCCATACCGGCGCGGTGCTGGAGGAGGGCATGTTCTTCACCATCGAGCCGATGGTGAACCTTGGGCGACCGGAAACCAAGACGCTTGCCGACGACTGGACCGCCGTCACGCGCGACAAATCGCTGTCGGCCCAGTTTGAACATTCGGTCGGCGTGACAGCGACGGGCTGCGAGATCTTCACGCTGTCGCCCGCTGGACTGTTTTTCACGCCACCCGTCAGTCGCTGACCCGGCGCAGGCCGCCGAACAGGGCCACGCCGGCAAATATCGCAACTGCAAAGACGATGATCGACGGCCCGGCGGGCGTGTCTTCCCATAAGGACAGTGCAAGCCCGCCCAGCGCCGACGCCGCCCCGATGGCCGCCGCCATGATCGCCATTCCTTCCGGTGTCCGCGCCAATCCCCGCGCCGCCGCTGCCGGAATGATCAGCATGGCCGCAATCAAAAGCGCACCGACCACCTTGATCGCCACCGCAACCGTCAAGGCCAGCGCCAGCGTCAGGACCAGTCGTTCCCGATCGGGGCGCAGACCGGCCGCATGCGCCAGTTCCTCATTCATGGTCGCCGTCAGCAACCCCTGCCAGCGCCAGACCAAAAGGCCAATGACCGTCGCCGCGCCACCCCAGATGAACACCAGATCCATTCGCGACACCGCAAGGATGTCGCCGAAAAGCCAGGACGACAGGTCGGCGCGCGCCTCGGGCAGAAAGCTCACCGCGACCAGCCCGATCGCCAGCGCCCCATGCGCCAGCACGCCCAGTGTCGTATCCATCGCCCAGCCGCGAGCCGCCAGTGTCGATACCGTGACCGCCATCGCCAACGCCACGATCAGCGTCCCCAGAACGACCGGCAGGCTGGTGGCCAGCGCCAGCGCCACTCCCAGAATTGCCGCATGAGCCGTCGCATCGCCGAAATAGGCCATCCGCCGCCAGACCACGAAGGAGCCAAGCGGCCCCGTCGCCAAAGCCAGCCCCACCCCGGCGAAAGCTGCCCGCACCAGGAAATCATCCAGCACGTGCGGGCTCCCTGTGGTCATGGACATGGTCGGGATCATGATGATGGTGATCGTGACCGGCGGTATCGTGGTCGTGGTCGTGGTCATGCTCGTGCCGGTACAATGCCAGCGCCCCTTGCGTCCCAAGGCCAAAAAGCGCGCGGTATTCCGGCGCGCTCGACACCACCCTCGGCGTCCCCTCGCAGCAGATGTGGCCGTTCAGACAGATCACCCGGTCGCTCGCGGCCATCACGACGTGCAGATCGTGGCTGACCATCAGCACGGCAGCACCGGTTTCCCGCCGGACATCCTCGATCAGCCGGTAGAAGCCCGCCTCGCCCCGCTGATCGAGCCCTTGCGTCGGCTCATCCAGAATCAAAAGCTGCGGGTCCGACAACAGCGCCCGCGCCAGCAGCACCCGCTGCACCTGCCCGCCCGACAGCGATGCCAACTGCATCCCGCCGATATCCGCGCCCAGTCCCACACGTTCCAGCGCGGCCATGGCCTGGGCGTCGCCGACCCGTACCGGCAGCGACAAGAACCGCCGCACCGTGATCGGCAGGCTTCGGTCGATCGCCAGACGCTGTGGGACGTACCCGATCCGCAGCCCCGTGGCCCGGCGAACCGCCCCGCTGGTCAAGGGGACCACCCCCAAAAGCGCGCGGATCAGCGTCGACTTGCCCGACCCGTTCGGACCCAGGATCGTCACGATCTCTCCCGCCTCGATGGCCATGCTGACGCCGTCAAGCACGTCGCCGCGCCCGTAGCGCACGGTGACCTTTTCCGCCGAAATCAGCATCATGCCGCCACCCCCGCCTGGCAGGCGGGACACAGGCCCAGGGCCTCGATCGTCACCCGCTCCACCTTGAACCCCAAGGCCTTGGCAGCCCCGTCCACCCCCTTGCGCGCGGCATCCGCAGGGGCTTCGGCCACGGCATTGCAGGTGCCGCAGATCAGGAACGCGGGCGCATGCGCCTCGCCGGGATGCATGCAGGCAAGATAGGCGTTCAGCCGCTGGATGCGGTGCACCAGCCCGTTATCCACCAGAAACTCCAGCGCGCGATAGGCGACCGGCGGCTGGTTGCCAAAGCCATCGCGGGCCAGCCGCTCCAGCACTTCATAGGCCCCCAACGCGCGATGCCGTTCCAGCAATATCTCCAGCACCCGCCGCCGTACCGGGGTCAACCGCACGCCCCGCTCGGCCGCCAGCACATCCGCGCGTCCCAGCACGTCCGTCGCGCAATGCGCATGGTCATGGCGTGCAAAAGCCATATCCGGCGCGGCGCAGCCTGGACAGGACGGATCATGCTGATGCAGTTCTGCGGCCATTGGATGCCCCTTGACATGTAATAATATAACATAGACATATTCCCCGACGATCTTCAAGGGAACGACATCATGCGTTATACTATATCCTTTACCATTGCCACAGCCTTCGCGGCGCTGACCCTCGGCCCCGCCCAGGCCGACGTGCCCGGCGTCGTCACAGACATGCCCCCGATTCAGTCGCTGGTGGCGCAAGTGATGGGTGATCTCGGCACGCCCCTCGTGTTGCTGGAGCCCGGCACCAGCCCGCACAGCTTTCAGCTTCGCCCGTCGCAGGCCGCCGCCATCGCGGATGCCGGGCTGATCGTCTGGACCGGGCCCGACCTCGCCCCCTGGCTTGACCGGGTCCTTAACAGCGGTGATGCCACGGCCTCCACGCTCGCGCTTCTTGGCGCCGAGGGGACCTACCTGCAACCCTTCGCGCTTGCGGGTGACAAGGACCATGATCACGAAGCAGGCCACGACCACGACCACGCCAAAGAGGAGAAATCCGCCGATGCCGGTCATGACCACGACCATGACCACGAACACGATGCTTCCGGTCTCGATCCGCATGCCTGGCTCGATCCTGCAAATGCCAACCTCTGGCTGGGCCTGATCGCGGCGGAACTGACCAGACTCGACCCCGCCAACGCCGCGACCTATGCCGCGAATGCAGCCAAGGCGCAGGCCGACATCGCAGCCCTAGACGCGACGCTTGCCGCCACGCTTGCCCCCGCAAAGGACAAGCCGATCATCGTCTTTCACGACGCCTATGGCTATTTCGCCGCCCATTACGGCCTGACGCTGGCCGGATCAGTCTCGCTCGGCGACGCCGCTTCTCCCGGTGCCGCCAGTCTCAGGGACCTGCGCACGGGCATCGAGGCCGGGACCCCCGTCTGCATCTTCCCCGAGGCGCAGTTTGACCCTGCCCTGGTGACGCAGATGGCAGATGGCACCGACATTCGCGTGGGCGGCCCGCTTGATCCCGAAGGCTCCACGCTGCCGCAGGGTCCGGGCCTTTATGCCGCCCTGATGACCAACCTTGCCGACACCATCGCGTCATGCCTTGCCGGACCCGCTTGACGCCCCCGCCTCGATCCGCGATCTGTGGCGTCTGATGGCGCGCGGGGATCGGCATGCAAGACATTTTCGGACACATGCCGGATGGGTCGACGGTCCACCGGATCACGCTGACGCGTGGCGCGCTGACGATCCAGCTTTTGACCCTCGGTGCGACGCTCCATTCGGTGCGGCTGGCGGGCGTGGCGCATGACCTGACGCGCGCCCAGGGCAGCATCGCCGATTATCTTGGCGCGATGCAGTATCACGGCAAGATCGTAGCGCCGGTCGGCAACCGGATTTCGGGCGCCAGCACCATCATCGCGGGCAAGAGACATGACTTCCCCGCCAATCAGGACGACCGCATCACGCTGCATTCCGGCGATGTCGGCACGCATCTGAAGCTGTGGCAGGTCGCGGATCTGGGGCCCGATCACGTGACGCTGACCGTCACGCTTACCGATGGCGAGGGCGGCTTTCCCGGCATTCGACAGGTAAGCGCCACCTTTGCGCTGCACGCTGACGCGACGCTGCGCCTCGATCTGCGGGCGACGACCGACGCGCCCACGCTGTTTAATGCAGTCAATCACAGCTACTGGAATCTGGACGGCAGCCCGGATGTGACGGGGCACGACCTGAAGATCGCCGCCGCGCGCTATCTGCCGGTGGATGCCGACATCGTGCCGACCGGCGAAATCGCCTCCGTTGCGGGCACGCCGTTCGACTTTACCACCGCGCGCCGGTTCCAGGCCGCCAACCCGCCCCTCGATACCTGCTTTTGCCTGTCCGACCAACGCGTCCCGTTGCGCGACGTCCTCTGGCTGACCGGCCGGACCGGCATCACCATGACCATCGCCACGACCGAGCCCGGCATCCAGATCTATGACGCCCGCAAGCCCCGCGCCGCCTGCGCGCCCTATGAGGGGCTGGCGATCGAGCCCCAGTTCTGGCCCGACGCGCCGAACCAAGCGCAGTTCCCGTCCATATCGCTGACCCCCGAGGCCCCCTACCACCAGACGTCGGAATGGCGCTTCACGACTGCCTGATTTCAGACTGAATCAAATATCCCCGCCGGAGGCGCGCAGGGCATCGCGGTACCAGGCGGCAATCGCCGCACGTTCCTCCGGCGCGATATAGGTCAGGTTCCCCGGCGGCATGGCGTGGCTGATCCCCGCCTGCAGGAAAATCCGCCGCGCCTCATGCGCGACCTGCGCTTCTGTCTCCAGGACCACGCCCTTCGGCGGCCAATGCATGCCGTCCCAGACCGGCTCTGCCGCATGGCACATCGAACAGCGGCCCTGCACGATCCCGACGACATCTTCAAATCCGTCAGCCCGCGCGAATTGCAGCGCTGCACCCTCCAGCTTTGCCTCTTGCGGGACCAGTCGCATCGGGGCCGTCGACAGCCATGCGATGATCAGAAACAGGATCACCGTCACGCCCCACGTCCAGTGCGGGTTCCCCTTCCGCGCATGCTTGGTGTTGAACCAGTGCCGGATCGTGACACCCATCAGGAACACCAGGCTCGCGATGATCCAGTTGTATTCAGTCGCGAAAACAAGCGGGTAGTGGTTCGACAACATCAGAAAGACGACCGGCAGGGTCAGATAGTTGTTATGCGTGCTGCGCTGCTTGGCGATCTTGCCGTATTTGGCATCAGGGCTTCGACCCGCTTTCAGGTCCGCCACGACGATGCGCTGGTTGGGCATGATCACCATGAAGACATTCGCGCTCATGATGGTCGCGGTGAACGCGCCCAGATGCAGCAGCGCCGCGCGCCCGCTGAACACCTGGGTGTAAAACCACGACATCGCCACCAGCACCCCGAACAATGCGGCCATCAGCAACGTCTGGTTGGCATCCACGAAGACCCGGCACAGCGTCGTATAGGCCACCCACCCGAACGCAAGGCTGGCCATCGATATGGCCACCGCCTGCCATATCGCCAGTTCCATCACCGTGGGGTCGATCAGGTACAACTCTGCCCCCAGGTAATAGACCAGCACCAGCATCGCAAAGCCCGTCAGCCAGGTCGCATAGCTTTCCCATTTGAACCAGGTCAGATGCTCGGGCAGCATGGCAGGCGCCACGAGGTACTTGTTGATGTGGTAAAAGCCCCCGCCATGGACCTGCCATTCCTCGCCATGTGCAAGTGGCGGCAGGCTGGGGGTCTTGCGCAGTCCCAGATCCAGCGCGATGAAATAGAACGAGCTACCAATCCAGGCGATGGCCGTGATCACATGGGCCCAGCGTGCCGCGATCTCCACCCATTCCCACAAGACCACCCAGTCATACATCACGGCACCCCTCGTTTTGCCCCGAGGCTACAGAAGGCGCGCCCGCTGGGAAACCGGATTGTCGCAGGGGACGGCTCCGAGTCTGCCCTTCGCCGGCTGATTGCTGCGGAAAGAAAAATGGGCGCAAGGTTGCCCCTGCGCCCACAACCTTGATGATGCCGGCGTTACCGGATGCGCTGGCCGTTGACCAGGATCTCGCCCCCGGCCCTCGCCTCGATCTTGGACGTCAGGCTGTCAGGCTCGGCCCCGGGGGCAAAAAACATCCCCATCATCATGCGCGGACCCATCGCGTCCTCATCGGAGATCATGCCCGTGGCGATCAATCCGTCGATCAGCATGTTGCCGCCCGTAAGGCTGACATTCGCCTCGCCCACCGGCATCGGCATCCCCGTCGCATTGTCGAAGGTGAACGCCCCGCTACCCGCAAGCGCCGCACCCGCGATGCTGAGCGCGACGGATGTGATGTTGAGCGTCTCTGGCGCGGGGACCGGCGGCACTGCGTCGGATTCCTCGGCCATCGCCATGGCCAAAAAGTCGATCTTGGCCTTGCCCGACACATCGATCAGCAGATTGGCCGGGTCACGCTTGAACACGCCGACCGGGTCGACGATGGCCCAGGCCTCTTCGTTTACGGCAAGATCGGTCAGCTGCATCTTCAGCGCGTAGTCGCCCGCCACGTCGCCGGCCATGACGGGCGACGCGATATTGGCCACGACCGGCCCCGAAGTCACCTTGACCGGCACGGGCATCATTGGCGACGAAAAGTCGATCACAAGGCCCGCGCTGCTGCTGTCCATTGCAAAGCCGTCCTTGTTGAACGCAAAGGTCGCCTCACCCGGCTGGGCGGTCATGGCCATCTGATAGGACATGAATTCCGATTCCTGCCCGGAGGTCCCGGTGGATACACCCTGTTTGGTCCGGCCAGAAAGGCTGAGCCCTTCTTGTAGGGCATTCTGGAAATCCGTTGCCGACTGCAGCGCCATCAGCGACACCGTCTTTGCCATCACTACGTTGAATTCCAGCGCGACATCGGCGGTACTGCTGACTGACGTCGTCTTGACCGCCATATCGGGGTCATCGCCGACGATCTCATAAGACAGCTTTGATGTGGTCAATGCCATGCCAAAGGCACGATTGGCGCCCGGCGTGTCGGAATAGGTTCCGGCCAGATCATCAAAGCTGATCTTGCCGAGGTTTACGCCTTGCAGCGCGGCAGCGTCGGCCGTGGCGGCAGGGACCTCGAACTTGGAATCGAAATCGATCGTCAGCACCGACGCTGCATAGGCGTAGACAAGGGCCCCCGCATCCTCGCGGGCCGTCAGGGTCAAACCTTTATGGGCGACATCGACCGTGGCCATGTCGCCATTGGGTCCGGCATAGTCCATGCCGATATCCGCGCCGGGCGTGATCAGCACCGATCCGTCCGCCTGCTCGGCCAGCACGATGTCCGAAATCGTCAGACCCGGCAGCCCCTCTGGCGCGACGGTGACGCCGTTCAGCATCAGCGACCCGCCATCCTTGGCCTCGGTCGCCGCCGAAACCGTCAGACCCGCCAGTGCAGCGGCATTCTTCCACGACTGCCAGACCTGATCTGCCGTCAGCGCCGCCTGCGCTGTACCTGACATCAACAGGACCGCCAGGGGTGCCGCAATCGCAGAGCGGCCAATTCTTGAAATCGTCGCAAAATCTTTCATCATCTGTCTCCACAGCAAAAACATAATAAGCAACCGCGACACACTAGTCGGCATGCGATCGACTGCAAGCGCTTCGTGGCCGCTCTTGTCTCAAATGCCCGATACTTTGATGCCCTCTGCCGCAGAGGTTGCAGCATCGGTGCGGCGTGTTCGTCCCAGCAGGCTCAACTGCCGCGATAGGTCGCGTAGGAAAACGGCGAGATCAACAGCGGCACATGATAATGCTGGTCCGCATCCGACACACCGAAACGGATCGGAATTTCGTCAAGGAACAGCACGTCTGCCGTCGCCTGTCCGGTCTGGCGCAGATAGTCGCCCGCCGCAAAGACCAGCTCATAAACCCCGACCGTGAAAGCCGGACCCGACAACATCGGCGCATCGGCCCGACCGTCGGCATTGGTCACGACCTCGGCGATCTTGCTGTGCTTCATGCCGCTGACACGGTAGAGCGCGATCCTCACGCCCATCGCAGGCTTGCCCCGTGCGGTGTCCAGCACGTGCGTTGTCAACCGCCCGTTTCCCATCCTCAACCACCTTTCCGCGCGGGGTCGCGTCCACCTGGACTTGATCACCCTTGTCGACCTGCACGCTAAGGCTTTTTCTGGTCAATTGAAAATGCCATCAAGGGGTCTATCCTGCCGCGACCCTCGCGCCTGAAAGGACCCTCGCCCATGAACCGCTATCCCCGCGACTTTCGCGGCCACGGTCAGACCCCTCCCGATGCGCGCTGGCCGGGCGGAGCCAAAATCGCGATCAGCCTGGTGCTGAACTACGAAGAGGGCGGCGAGAACAACATTTTGCACGGCGATGCGGGCTCCGAGGCGTTTCTTTCCGACATCGCAGGTGCTGCCCCCTGGCCGGGACAGCGCCACTGGAACATGGAATCCCTGTATGACTATGGCGCGCGGGCAGGCTTTTGGCGTCTGCACCGGCTGTTCACCCAGCGCCATCTGCCGATCACCATCTATGGCGTGACCACCGCACTTGCCCGGAACCCCGAACAGGTCGCCGCGATGAAGGATGCCGGGTGGGACATCGCGTCCCATGGCCTGAAATGGGTCGATCACCGCGACATGCCCGAGGCCGACGAACGCGCCCAGATCGCCGAAAGCATACGCCTCCATACCGAAGTCGTGGGCACCCCGCCGCGCGGCTGGTACACCGGCCGCTGCTCCATGAACACGGTGCGGCTGGTCGCCGAAACCATGCAGCTCGACTGGATTTCCGACACTTATGATGACGACCTGCCCTATTGGCTGGAGGTGGGGAGCCGCGACCAGCTGGTGCTGCCCTATACCCTGGAGGCGAACGACATGCGGTTTGCCACCGCACCGGGCTACATCACGGGCGAACAGTTCTTCACATATCTCAAGGACAGCTTTGACGCCCTTTATGCCGAAGGCGCGGCGGGTGCGGCCAGGATGCTGTCGATCGGGCTGCATTGCCGCCTGATCGGCCGTCCCGGCAAGATCGCGGGATTGATCCGTTTTCTCGACTATGCCCAAGGCCACGACGCCGTCTGGTTTGCCACCCGCAGCGACATCGCCCGCCACTGGGCCGCGACGCATCCACACAAACGCATCGAACGCCCCAGCCAGATGACCCGCGCCCGGTTCATCGACCGCTTTGGCGGCATCTATGAACATTCCCCCTGGATCGCCGAACGCGCGTTCGCACTGGAACTTGGTCCCGCGCATGACAGTGCAATCGGCCTGTCGAACGCGCTTGCCCGCGCCTTTCGCAGCGCCAGCCCTGATGAGCGCCTCGCTGTTCTCAAGGCGCATCCCGACCTTGCAGGCAAACTCAGCCTCGCCAGATCCCTGACGCCCGACAGCACCGCCGAACAGGCCAGCGCCGCCCTCGACGCGCTGACCGACATCGAGCGCGCCGACTTCCAGCGCCTGAATAACGCCTACATGGCCAAGCACGGCTTTCCCTTCATCATTGCCGTGCGCGACCACACCAAGCCGGCCATCCTCGCCGCCTTTCAGACCCGCCTCGCCAACGACACCACGACCGAGCTGACCACCGCCTGTGCACAGGTTGAACGCATCGCCGCCCTCCGGCTCAAGGACCAATTGCCATGACCGATTATTACGCCCCGACCGGCGGCCTGCCCCCGCAAACCGCGCTGATGACCGGGCGCGCGATCTTTACCACCGCCTATGCCGTGATCCCCAAGGGCTGCTTTTCCGACATCGTGACAAGCTCCCTGCCGGGCTGGACCGGGACCCGGCTCTGGCTCATCGCGCGCCCGATGACCGGCTTTGCCGAAACGTTCAGCCAATACGTGATGGAGGTGCAGCCCGGCGGCGGCTCCGATACCCCCGACCACGAACCCGGCGCCGAACATATCCTGTTTGTCACCCATGGCGAGATGACCGTCACCCTTGATGGCAAGGGGTATGACCTGCGCGCAGGGTCCTATGCCTACATCCCCGCCGGGACCCGTTGGACGTTGCTGGCCGAGGGGTCCGAACCCGCCCGTTTCCACTGGATCCGCAAGCTGTACGAGCCTGCCCCAGGCATTGCCCCGCCACGCGCCTTTGTCACCACAGAACGCGACATCAAGCCCGTTGCGATGCCCGACACCAATGGCGCCTGGGCCACCACCCGCTTTGTCGACCCCAGCGACCTTGCGCATGACTGCCATGTGACGATCGTGACGCTGCAACCCGGCGGCGTTATCCCGTTCGAGGAAACCCATGTGATGGAGCACGGCCTCTTTGTCCTGCAAGGCAAGGCGGTCTACAAACTGAATCAGGATTGGGTCGAGGTTCAGGCCGGTGACTTCATGTGGCTGCGCGCCTATTGCCCGCAGGCCTGCTATGCCGGCGGCCCGGGTCCGTTCCGCTATCTTCTGTACAAGGACGTCAACCGACACGCGCGCCTGCGCGGCCCCGGCGCATTCGGGGCCCCCGCATGACCGGGTCACCTTTGCGCAAGTACCCTGCGGGAAGAGTAAGGGGCGTGGCACCACGCGCGCCCACGGATGCGCCATGCCCCTGATCCACCCCGAACCACTGACCGCCGCCGCCTTCGCGGCCTTTGGCGATGTGCTCGACGCTACGGGCGAGTTCCGCCTTATCAACGGGGGCCTCTGTCAGCGCCACCACGACCGGGCACGTATCGATGTCACCGACGGCCGTGCAGGAATCTCGGTTTTCCGCGCCGAACCCCGCAGCTTGCCCTATGCGTTCGACCTGATCGAACGCCACCCCGACGGCTCGCAGGCCTTCTTGCCGATGACCGAACATCCGTTCCTGATCATCGTGGCCAGCGATCCCGACACCCCGCCTCGCGCGTTTCTGACCAATGGCGCGCAAGGCATCAACCTGCACCGCGGCATCTGGCACGGGGTTCTGACACCGCTCCACGCCCCCGGGCTTTTCGCCGTCGTGGACCGCATCGGCCCGGGCGCCAACCTGCAGGAACACCGCTACGCGACGCCCTGGACCGTTCAACACAAATGAAAACGGGGGCAGCCAAAGGCCACCCCCGTCGATAACTTACCCGACCGCAGCCGGGGAAATTCTATGCCAGTGCGAGGTTCGTCGCCGATTCGCGGCCATCACGACCGGATTCGATGTCAAAGGTCACAGCTTGACCGTCATTCAACTGACGGATGCCAGCGCGTTCCAGGGCCGAGATGTGAACGAACACATCTTTGCCGCCGGTCGACGGAGCAATAAAGCCGAAGCCTTTGGTGGAATTGAACCATTTGACGGTGCCTTGAGCCATCGTCGTGTCTCCTCAGTGTTGCCATCCGCTGAATGCGATGGCCCGGCTTGGTCACTCCTAGATCGAGAACTGGGCCGCAGAGGGAACAGCAGGGTCGACGAGCAGCGTTTTCGCAAT
>JANPKV010000367.1:0-1801 GCA_031426185.1 Rhodobacterales bacterium
ACCGCACGCCGATTTCCGCCCCTCTGCCGGGCGGCTGACCGAGGTGCATTTTCCCGACGGGGTGCGCGTCGACGGCTGGATCGCCACGGGCACCGAGGTGACGGCGCATTACGACCCGATGCTGGCCAAGATCATCGTGCATGGCGCGGACCGGCCGGCGGCGCTGGCGAAACTGCGTGCGGCGCTTGCCGAAACGCGGGTGGCGGGGATCGCGACCAATCTTGACTATCTGCGTGCCATTGCGGCATCGGACCTCTTGGCATCGGGCAACGTGTCGACCACGGCGCTGCGCAGCTTTGCCTTTGCGCCGCGCGGGGTCGAGGTGCTGGCCCCCGGCCCCCAATCCACCGTGCAGGACCTGCCGGGGCGGCTGGGCCTGTGGCATGTCGGCGTGCCGCCTTCGGGCCCGATGGATGCGCGCAGTTTCCGCAATGCCAACCGGCTGGCCGGCAACCCGCCAGAGACGCCCGCGCTGGAAATGACGGTCTCCGGTCCGACCTTGCGGTTCCTCGCCCCCGCCCGCGTGGCGCTTGCCGGCGCGGCGATGCGGCTGGTGCTGGACGGCGCTGCGGTTGCGGGTCCGGTCGTCGATGTTCCGGGCGGCAGTGTGTTGGCCATAGGACCCATCGACGGTGCAGGGCAGCGCGCCTATCTGGCCTTTGCCGGCGGGATTGCAACGGCCGAGGTCCTGGGCTCGCGCGCCTGCTTTGCACTGGGGCAATTCGGGGGGCACGCGACCGGCGCGCTGAAGACCGGCGATCTTGTGATGCTGCAGGGTGGTCCGATCGTGGCAGCCACCCCGACCGAGCCTGCACCCTTGACGCATGACTGGGAGCTGCAGGTGCTTTACGGCCCGCATGGCGCGCCGGACTTCTTTACCGATGAGGATATTACCGCCCTCTTTTCAATGCCCTATGAGGTACACTTCAACTCCGCCCGTACCGGCGTCCGACTGATCGGGCCGACCCCGACATGGGCGCGGTCTGACGGTGGCGAGGCGGGTCTGCATCCGTCGAACCTGCACGACAATGCCTATGCGGTGGGGTCCATCGACTTTACCGGGGACATGCCGATCATCCTTGGCCCCGACGGCCCCAGCCTTGGCGGCTTTGTCTGCCCCGCCGTGGTCGCGGATGCCGATCTGTGGAAACTTGGCCAGTTGCGCCCCGGTGACCGCGTCAGGTTTGTCCCCGTCCACCCCAAGGGCGACCCGGTGGCCGGACCGCAGGTCCATGGCGCGGGCTCGCCGATCCTGTACCAGAATGACGCGGCGACCGTCCCCGTCACATATCGCCGGCAGGGCGACGCCAATGTGCTGGTCGAATATGGTGCGATGACGCTGGACATCGAGTTGCGGCTGCGCGTGCATGTCCTGATGCAGGCGGTAAAGGCGGCCGGGCTGCCGGTCATCGATCTGACCCCCGGCATCCGCTCGCTGCAATTGCATTACGACCCGGGCCGGATCGCCCGCACCGAGCTGATCGAAGAACTTGCCCGGATCGAGGCCACGCTTCCGCCCGCAGAAGATGTCACCGTGCCCAGCCGCACCGTGCATCTGCCGCTGTCGTGGAACGACCCGCAGGCCGCGCTGGCAATGCAGAAATATCAAGACCTCGTGCGCCCGGACGCGCCATGGTGCCCGTCCAACATCGAATTCATTCGCCGTATCAATGGCCTGCCGGACGAAGATGACGTGCGCCGCATCATCTTTGATGCGAGCTATCTGGTGATGGGTCTGGGTGATGTCTACCTTGGCGCACCGGTCGCCACCCCTGTCGATCCGCGCCACAGGCTGGTCACG
>JANPKV010000368.1:0-19276 GCA_031426185.1 Rhodobacterales bacterium
GTGTCGATGGTGACGTAGGCTTGGGATTTCGCTGCAGCGCAAAATGCGGCAAGATCTTCGGTCGTGGTAATGGTACGCATCGGGCGCCTTATGCTGGCGCGGGGTCATCCCGCAGACGCGACAGGATTAGCCGCGAAGGGCACGAAATGAAAGGCGAAACTGGATTGATCGCGACACCGCTGTCACGCAAGGGTTACACGGCCAACCTTAGGGTCGCCAAAGCTCGCTGCGTTGAAGGTGTGCCTGCCTCGTGAACCTGTCGCCCGTTACCCGCACCATCCTTGCCCTTGGCGTCACGCAGGTCGTGGGCTACGGCACGCTTTATTACGCCTTTGCGGTGCTGGCCGATCGGCTGACGTCCGAAATCGGGGTCACCCTGCCCTTCGCCTTCGGGGCGTTTTCGCTGGCTTTGCTTGCCGGCGGGGCGGTCGCGCCGATTGCGGGGCGCGCCATCGATCGGCACGGCGCGGCGCGCGTGATGGCATTGGGATCGGCGGGCGCCGCACTGGCGCTGGTCGCCCTCTCGCAGGCGTCGGGTCCCGTGACGCTGGTCGCGGCCCTGATCCTGGTCGAAACGGTGTCCGCGATGGTCCTTTACGATGCGGCCTTTGCCGCGCTGGCGCAAAGTGCCGGGGCCGCCGGCGCGCGCCGGGCCATCACGCTGATGACGCTGCTTGGGGGGTTTGCCTCGACGGTTTTCTGGCCCATGACCCATTTTCTGGGCGAGGGGCTTGGCTGGCGCGACACCTATCTTGTCTTTGCCGCCTTGCATCTGTTGCTGTGCCTGCCGCTGCATCTGACGCTGCGACGGCAGGTGGTGGTCGCGGGGCCAAGGGTCGCCCCGGTGACAGAGCCGCTTTTGCCCGCGCATCGGCAGGCCCGCGCGATGTTCTGGCTCGCGATCGGCTTTTCACTGGGCGGGGTCGTGTTGGCGGCTATGACGGTGCAATGGGTCCTGGTGTTGCAGGCAACGGGCCTCAGCGCTGCGGCTGCGGTCACGGCGGGCATGCTGCTTGGCCCTGCGCAAGTCGGCGTGCGGCTGCTTGACCTTGTCTTTGGCGTCCGCCAGCACCCGATGACGATGGCCCTGTTGTCGGCGGGGCTTTTGGCGCTGTCGCTGGCGCTTTTGCTTGTGATGCCGACCAGCCTTGCCGGGGCGATGATCTTTGCAACCGTGTTCGGCCTTGCCAGCGGGTTGACCAGCATCGTGCGCGGCACGGTTCCGCTCGCGCTGTTCGGCGCAGAAGGATATGCGGGACGGCTGGGGGTGCTTGCGGGCTTGCGTCTGGCCAGCGGCGCGGTGGCGCCCTTTGCGTTGTCGCTGGCTTTGGCGGGCCTGGGGGCCGGGGTCACCGTCTGTGTCGCGTTTGGCGTGGCCCTTGCAGCGTTGATCGCGCTGGCCATGGTGCCACGGCGCTAAAGGAAGACGGGCGTGCGGTCGCCCAGCGCAAAGCGGCGCAGGACAGCGGGATAGAGCCGGTGCTCCATCGGCAGCACACGCGCCGCCAGCGTCTCGGCCGTATCGCCGGGCAGGATCGGCACGCGGGCCTGGCCGAGCATCGGGCCGGCATCAAGGTCGGCGGTCACTTCGTGCACGGTACAGCCCGTCTCTTGATCGCCCGCTGCAAGCGCACGGGCATGCGTGTGCAGACCGGGATAAAGCGGCAGCAGCGAGGGGTGAATGTTCAGTATCCGCCCCTGATAACGCGCAATGAAACCGGGCGTCAGGATGCGCATGAAACCGGCCAGACACAGGATATCGGGCCGCGACGCATCCAGTTGCGACGCCAGCGCAGCCTCAAAGCCCGCGCGGTCCTTGCCAAAGGCGCGATGATCGATTGCAGCGGTTGCGATACCGAACCCGGCCGCCTTGGCCAGCCCTGCCGCCTGGGGATCATTGGAGGCGACCAGAACGGGACGGCAGGGATGGTCCCCCATCATGTCCCGCACCAGTGCCACCATGTTGGAGCCACCCCCCGAAATCAGGATGGCGACACGCATCAGATCAGGTGGCCCTGGTAGATGACCCCCTGCCCCGGCACGATGCGGCCCAAGGGGATCACCGTCTCGTTCATCCCGGCCAATAGCGCCGCGACGGCGTCGGCCTGATCGCTTGCCACCACCAGCATCATCCCGATGCCGCAGTTGAAGGTTTTCAAAAGCTCGGCCTCGGCCATGTTCGCGGTCCGCGCAAGCCACTGAAACACCGGCGGCAAGCGCCAGGCACCCAGGTCGATCTCGCAGGCCAGTCCCGAAGGCAAGACGCGGGGCGGGTTTTCCGTCAGACCGCCGCCCGTGATATGGGCCAGCGCATGCACGCCGCCTGCCCGGACCGACGCCAAAGCGGGGCGCACGTAAAGCCGCGTCGGCGTCAGCAATGCCTGTCCCAGCGTCCCGTCGGAAAACGGTGACGGGGCGTCCCAGCCAAGGCCGGACAGTTCCACCACCTTGCGCACGAACGAATAGCCGTTGGAATGCACGCCATCGGAGGCAAGCCCCAGGATCACATCCCCCTCTGCCACGCCCGAGGGCAGGTCGCCGCCCCGCTCCATCGCGCCGACGGCAAAGCCCGCAAGGTCGAAATCGCCTTTGTGATACATCCCCGGCATTTCCGCCGTCTCGCCCCCGATCAGCGCGCAGCCCGATGCGGCGCAGCCAGCGGCGATCCCGTCGATGATGCGGGCGGCTTGATCGACATCCAGCTTTCCGGTCGCGAAATAGTCGAGGAAAAACAGCGGCTCCGCCCCCTGGCAGACCAGGTCGTTGACGCACATCGCGACAAGGTCGATGCCGATGGTGTCGACATGGCCGGTGTCGATGGCAATTCGCAGCTTGGTGCCGACGCCGTCTGTCGCCGCCACCAGCACCGGGTCGGTGTACCCTGCCGCCTTGAGGTCAAAAAGCGCGCCAAACCCGCCCAGTCCCGACATCGTCCCCGGGCGCGCCGTGCGCGCGGCAGCGGGCTTGATGCGGTCCACAAGGGCGTTGCCGGCGTCGATATCCACGCCCGCATCGGCATAGGTCAGCCCGTTATGCCCCTGACTCATGCCCAATCTCCTGCCCCGGAATCCCCTGATGCGGCCCGAATAGACCATTGCCGCGTGCTTCGCAACGCGCGGGCCAAGGCGCTTGACGCTTGGCGCGGTTCTGCTAGGCAAGCCCTTGCTTCGGGTCTGTAGCTCAACTGGTTAGAGCAGGGCGCTCATAACGCCTTGGTTGGGGGTTCGAGTCCCTCCGGACCTACCATTTCCCCCCGCTGCCACTCGTTCGCCCGCATGTGGCTGAACAACTTGTCGTCCAGCAGCGCACAGTGCGTCGTGACTGCCGAGCTGCCTCAAGGGGCAAAAGTGGCGGGCCCGATCCCGTGGTCGGCGCAAAAGGCCAGGAGGCGCGTCAGGTCGGCACGCCGCCAGGCGACCTTGTGGGCCGAGCCATTGTCGAAAAGAACGGTCGCAACCACCGTCATCAGAACCTTGGCCGCGACCCCGCGCAGATAGTCCTGCCAGCAGCGATCCAGCGCGTAGCCCGTCACCCCGTGTTGGCAAAGCGCCCGATGATAGCGCGCCACCAGATCACGTTCGCACGCGCGGCGGGTCAGGGGCGTGCATGAACTGACCAGCGCATAAGCCACGTCTGAGGCGCCGCGTCCCTTGCCCGTCATCTGCCAGTCAAGCAAGATGGCACGTCCCTCCGCATCGAACATGACATTGTCGGCCTGTGCGTCGCCGTGCAGGCAGGTGATCGGACCTTGCGTGTGCAGGTCGCTGAAAACCTGCCGATGGTTGGTCACAAGATGATCGACCAATGTGATGAACGCGGTTGGCAGGGATATGTCGCCCACCAGATCGGCAAGCCTGGCCGGATATCGCGCCCAGCAATCGGCAAGGTCAAACTCACGCTCCATCGCCATCCCGCCCGCATCGGCCAATTGCGGGTGTTGCCACCATGCGGCGTGGACGGCGGCCAACGCGTCGACAAGCGCGCCTGCATCGCCGGCTGCAAGTCCGGTCGCAAAGGGAACGGGACGCGCGCCGTGCATGTCCTGCAGCAAGATCGCGGTGGCGTGGCGCTGCGGGTCGACCGCGCCGAAATGGCAGCGGGGAACCGGCAGCGCGCCCTGCCCCGCCACGCGGCCATAAAACGCAACCTCGCGCGCATTGGCGGCGAAAAACCGGGCGGACAGCACCGGATCCGTCGGCGACAGCTTGGCCACAAGGCTGGATGGCCCTGACCCCTCGGCGCGGTAGTCGGGGATGATCCGGTAAAGCGCGCCGCCGGTAAAGCCCTGGTCCTGACCGATCCGGTCCACCTTGGCGGCCGTCACCGTGACGTCGCCCGCCCCCCCGGAACGGAGTGCATGGGTCAGCCAGTCCGGCGTGATCCCGGCCGCATCTTTCGGGATCTGGCGTGTCATCGTGGCCCTTAGCGTCTCGCCGCAGCCCCCACGGGACGGCATCCGGGCAGCGACCATAGCGGGTTTGGGCGAACCTGCCAGCGTGATCTGGCACCCACGCCGCCCCGGACGTCAGGAGGCGATGATGACGTTGGTCCCCCAGTCACGGCATTTGCGCGCAAGGTCCGCAGGCAATGGCATATCGGTGAACAGCGTGTCGATTTCGGACAGCGATGCCAGCCGGGCCGGCGCGGACCGGGCGAGCTTGGAGCTGTCGCAGACGAGATAGGTCTTGCGCGCCTGCCGGATGATCGCCTTGGACACCCGCACCTCGGCCAGGTCGTAATCCAGCAGGTCGCCGTCGCGGTCCAGTGCCGACACCCCGATGACGGCAAGGTCCACCTTGAACTGTTCAAAGAACTGCGTCGTCAACTCGCCCACCAATCCCCCGTCGGACCGCCGCAAAGCCCCCCCGGCAACCATGATTTCGCAGCTGGGATTGGCGGCGAGGATGTTGGCCACGTTCATGTTGTTGGTCACCACGGTCAGGCTGCTGTGATGCAGCAACGCATGTGCCACCGCCTCGGTCGTGGTGCCGAGGTTCATGATAATCGACACATTGCCCGTGATCGCCTCGGCGCAGGCGCGCGCGATCGCGGCCTTGGCCCCTTCGTTCATCCGCCTGCGCTGTTCGTAGCCAAGGTTGGTCACCCCGGTCCGCGGCATCGCCCCTCCATGAACGCGGTCAAGATGGCCCGCATCGGCAAGGTCGGTCAGATCGCGGCGGATCGTCTGCAGCGTCACATTGAACCGCTGGGCAAGGTCTTCGACCACCACGCGGCCTTCGCTGCGGGCAATGTCGAGGATCTCGGTCTGACGAAAACTCAGGGTCAAATGATATTCCCTTGAACGCGGCGTTTGGCGTTGCAGTGTCGGTAAACTGTCGCCTGCGATCAAGGTCGAATTTTACTGGCGGTTGCGGCGGCGCATCGCATCTCTCGCTGCAGTGCAGCGCGAATATGCGCGCTTGCGGCGCTAGACAGGGTCGCAAGCGGGCGAAAACACCCGAAATCTGCGCGCGGATGTTCGGTTTTTCATAACTCGCGTAAAAACGAAGAAATCGTTTGACCGGCCGTTGTTTTCGCGGCAGGCTCCGTTTCGCCAGGGAGAGAGGGCAGGACGTGACCGACAGCCAGCCGTCAGCAATGACGGATCTTTTCATTATCGGGGGCGGCATCAACGGCTGCGGCATTGCCCGCGACGCCGTCGGGCGCGGCCTGTCGGTGAGGTTGGCCGAACAGGGCGATCTGGCGCAGGCGACGTCATCTGCGTCCACCAAGCTTTTTCACGGCGGTCTGCGCTATCTGGAATATTTCGAATTCCGCCTGGTGCGCGAAGCGTTGCAGGAACGCGAAACCCTGCTGGTCGCGATGCCCCATATCAGCTGGCCGATGCGGTTCGTGCTGCCATACCATTCCGACATGCGGTTCGAAGGCGACACACCCACGGGGCGATTGATGTCGAAGGCAATGCCGTGGATGAAAGGTCGCCGTCCGGCCTGGCTGATCCGTCTCGGGCTCTTCATGTACGACAATCTGGGCGGGCGAAAGATCCTGCCCGGAACGCGCACCCTGAACCTGACCACCGATCCGGCAGGCACGCCGCTGCAGCCACGCTTTGCGCATGCCTATGAATATTCCGACTGCTGGATCGAGGACAGCAAGCTTGTCTCGCTCAACGCCGCCGATGCCGCCACACGAGGTGCGATGATCATGACGCGCACACGGGTGGTCAGCGTCGAGCGCAGCAGCGATCACTGGACGATCACGACCGAAGGGCCGCAAGGCAAGGGGACCTACACATCCCGCGCGCTGGTCAATGCCGGGGGCCCCTGGGTCGAGGACATCATCCGCAATGTCGCGCGCATCAACTCGACCGAAGGCGTGCGACTGGTGCGCGGATCGCATATCGTCACCCGCAAGCTTTATGACCACGATCGGTGCTATTTCTTTCAGGGCACCGATGGGCGGATCATCTTCGCGATCCCTTACGAGCAGGATTTCACCCTGATCGGCACCACCGACAAGGACCACAAGGGCGACCCCAGATCCGCCGTCTGCACGGATGAGGAGCGCGACTACCTGTGCACTTTTGCCAGTCAGTACTTCAAGAAGCCGGTCACCGCCGCAGACGTGGTCTGGACCTATTCCGGGGTCCGCCCCCTGTACAACGATGGGGCAAAGTCCGCGACCGCGGCCACGCGCGACTATGTGCTCAGCCTGGATCAGAACGGCGCGCCGCTTCTCAACGTCTTTGGCGGCAAGATCACGACCTATCGTCGCCTGGCGGAATCCGCGCTGGCCAAGCTGGCCCCGTTCTTTCCCAAGGCGAAACCGCAATGGACCGCCCGCGTGGCCCTGCCCGGCGGGGATTTTGCGCATGACGGCGTCGCGGCGCTGACGGCCGAACTGGCGCGGACCTACCCGTACCTGACGCCTTACTGGGCTGCGCGCCTGATCCGCGCCTATGGCACGAACGCCGCAAAGCTGCTTGGGAACGCCAAGACTGCGGCCGACCTGGGCCGTGATTTCGGTGCTACGCTGACCGAGGCAGAGGTGCGCTGGCTGATGGCAAAGGAATTTGCCACCCGCGCAGATGACGTGGTCTGGCGGCGGACCAAGCTGGGTCTGCGCCTGACCGCAGACCAGATCGCCGCGATTGATACCTTCATGACAACGGCTGCAAAGACCGGCGGGCCTCTGCGCTCTGCGGCTGAATAGGGACGAACATGGCGCTGGAACTGCACGCGGTAAGCCGGACGGAAAAAGGGCGGGTGCATATCCACCCAACCGACCTGATCCTGGAGAAAGGCACGATGAACGTGCTGTTGGGGCCGACGCTGGCGGGCAAGACCAGCCTGATGCGCCTGATGGCGGGCCTCGACGCCCCCACCACGGGACGCATCCACTGGAACGGGCGGGACGTGACGGGCATGCGCGTTCAGGACCGCCAGGTCGCGATGGTCTACCAGCAGTTCATCAACTACCCCGGCATGACCGTCTACAACAACATCGCCTCGCCGCTTCGCCTTCTTGGCAAGTCGTCGGCCGAGATCGACCGCGCCGTCCGCGCCACCGCCGAAATGCTGAAACTGACCTCCATGCTGGAGCGCAAACCGCTGGAACTGTCGGGCGGCCAGCAGCAGCGTTGCGCCCTTGCCCGCGCCTTGGTGAAAGAGGCGGGGCTGGTGTTGCTGGATGAACCCCTGGCCAACCTCGACTACAAATTGCGCGAGGAACTCCGCGCCGAGATCCCGCGCATTTTCGCGCAATCCGGTGCGATCTTTGTCTATGCCACGACAGAGCCCGAAGAGGCCCTGCTGCTGGGTGGCAACACCGCCACCTTGTGGGAGGGACGCGTGACGCAGTTCGGATCGACGCCGGAAGTTTACCGCAATCCGGTCTCGGCGACCACGGCCCGCGTCTTTTCCGACCCGCCGATGAATTTTGTGCCCTGCGTGAAATCGGGACCCCATCTGCGCCTGGGCAACGAGGTGACCGCCCCCGCCAGCGGCGCATTTGCCAACCTGCCTGATGGCACCTATCAGGCGGGCTTTCGCGCGAACCATCTCAATCTGCGCATGCCATCCGCCGGTGCCGTCCGGTTCCCCTGCACATTGGGGGCAAGCGAGATCACCGGATCCGAAACCTTCCTGCACCTTGACCACGGGTCCGACCGCTGGGTCGGTCTGGTGCATGGTGTGCAGGATCTGCCCATCGGTTCGCAGGTCGACATCTGGCTCGATCCTGCAAATGTCTATCTGTTCGACAGTGCGGGGCAGCTTGCCGCGCATGGCGCTGCGGCGAGAGGTTAGGTCATGGCACGCATCACCCTGTCGAACCTTGCCCACAGCTACCTTGCCAACCCCGCGTCAGAGGCTGACTACGCGCTGAAGTCCATGGATCACGTCTGGAAAGATGGTGGTGCCTATGCGCTCTTGGGCGCCTCCGGATGCGGCAAGACCACGCTTTTGAACATCATCTCGGGCATCGTGCATCCAAGCCAGGGACGCGTTCTTTTTGGCGACACGGATGTGACGAACGCCCCGACCTCGGAACGCAACATCGCGCAGGTATTCCAGTTCCCGGTCGTCTATGACACCATGACGGTGCGCGAAAATCTGGCTTTTCCCCTGAAAAACAGGGGCATGGACCCTGGCTACATCCAGTCCCGCGTGGCCCAGATCGCAGCCATGATCGGGATGGAGGACACCCTTGATCGCAAGGCGCGTGGCCTGACCGCCGATGCCAAGCAAAAGATCAGCCTCGGACGCGGGATGGTGCGCCAGGATGTGAATGCCATCCTGTTTGACGAACCCCTGACCGTCATCGACCCGCACATGAAGTGGGAGCTTCGCACCCAGCTGAAGCTGCTCCACCGCGAGTTCGGCCACACGATGATCTACGTCACCCACGACCAGACCGAGGCACTGACCTTTGCCGATCAGGTCGTGGTCATGCATGAAGGCCGCGTGGTGCAGATGGGCACGCCCGAGCAGTTGTTCGAGACGCCTGAGCATACGTTTGTCGGCTACTTCATCGGCTCTCCGGGGATGAATCTGCTGGACGCCGAGGTTCAGGGGGACCATGCCGTGATCGCCGGGGCGACGATCCCCCTTGCCGCCAGCTACCGGCCGCAAGGGGGTCGCATCCAGATCGGCATCCGTCCTGAATACATCACGATGTCCGCAACCGAAGGCGTCCCCGCGCGCATCCTGCGGATCGAGGATGTCGGTCGTCACCGCATCCTGCGCGCCGAAGTTGCAGGTGGTCCGGTCAACGTCATCCTGCCCGAGGGCACCGAGGTCAGCCCCGACATGACGCGCGTCCGCTTCGACCCGGCCCGCGTGAATGTCTATGTCAACGACTGGCGCATCAAAGGGGGGACGGTCTGATGGACAAGACGCAAAACAACAAGGCGTGGTTCCTGGTCCTGCCCGTTCTGGTGCTGGTCGCCTTTTCCGCCGTGATCCCCTTGATGACGGTGGTGAACTACGCCTTCAACGACACGTTCGGGCAAAATGAGTTCTTCTGGAACGGCCTTGGCTGGTTCGAAGAGATGGTGACGTCCGACCGGATGCACGACGCCTTGCTGCGACAGTTCCTGTTTTCCGCCATCATTCTTGCAATCGAAGTGCCCCTTGGCATCTACATCGCGCTGAACATGCCGAAAAAGGGCTTTTGGGCCAGCCTGTGTCTTGTCCTCATGGCGCTGCCGCTGCTCATCCCGTTCAACGTCGTCGGCACCATCTGGCAGATCTTCGGGCGCGGTGACATCGGCCTTTTGGGCCATACGCTGGAGGTGATGGGGATCGACTACAACTATACCAACGATCCCCTGGATGCCTGGATCACCATCGTCGTCATGGATGTCTGGCACTGGACGTCGCTGGTCGCCCTGCTGTGCTATGCGGGCCTGCAGTCTATCCCGCAGGCCTATTATCAGGCCGCGCGCATCGATCAGGCCAGCCGGTGGAGCATCTTTCGGTACATCGAGCTGCCGAAAATGGCGGGGGTGCTGCTGATCGCGGTTCTGTTGCGCTTCATGGACAGCTTCATGATCTATACCGAACCCTTCGTGCTGACCGGCGGCGGCCCCGGCAACTCCACCACCTTCCTCAGCATCGATCTGGTCAAGATGGCGGTCGGCCAGTTCGACCTTGGTCCCGCCGCAGCGTTCAGCCTGATGTACTTCCTGGTGATCCTGCTGGTTTCCTGGGTCTTCTACACCGTCATGACGACCCTTGATAAGCAGGAGACAAAGTGATGGTCCAGGATGACATGACCGCCGGTGGTACGGGCACCTCGGCTCACCCGATGCGCATTGCGGCGCGCCAGACCACTGCCAAAACCGGCCCGCGACTGCGGCTGAACTCATCCGCCATCGTCATGTCCATCTACCTTCTGTTCCTGTTGATCCCGATCTATTGGCTCATCAACATGAGCCTGAAGACCAACACCGAGATCGTGTCGACCTTTTCGCTTTTCCCGCAAAACCTGACCTTCCAGAACTACGTCACGATCCTGACCGACCCGGCATGGTACATGGGTTACGTGAACTCCATCATCTATGTCACCTTGAACGTCGTGATCTCGCTGACGGTTGCCCTGCCTGCCGCCTATGCCTTCAGCCGCTACAACTTCATCGGCGACAAGCACCTGTTCTTCTGGCTGCTGACGAACCGGATGGCCCCGCCTGCGGTTTTTGCCCTGCCCTTCTTTCAGCTTTATTCTTCGGTCGGGCTTTTTGACACGCATATCGCGGTCGCACTGGCGCATTGCCTTTTCAACGTCCCCCTCGCGGTCTGGATCCTCGAAGGCTTCATGCGCGGGGTGCCAAAGGAAATCGACGAGACGGCCTATATCGACGGCTATTCGTTCGGCGGGTTCTTCGTGAAGATCTTCATGCCGCTGATCGCATCGGGCATCGGGGTCGCGGCCTTCTTCTGCTTCATGTTCTCATGGGTGGAACTTCTGCTCAGCCGCACGCTGACTTCTGTCAACGCCAAGCCCATCGCCGCCACGATGACCCGCACGGTGTCGGCTTCGGGCATGGACTGGGGGGTACTGGCAGCCGCCGGGGTCCTGACCATCATCCCGGGGGCGCTCGTGATCTACTTTGTCCGCAACTACATCGCCAAGGGCTTTGCCCTGGGGAGGGTGTGATGACCGCCACCCGCTGGCCCGCCATCTATGCCGCGATCATCGCGATCGCCGCCGCGATCCTGGCGCTGCTCGTCTGGTCTGTCCCGCGCGACGAAGAGGGCGCGATGCTTTGGACCGATCCGATGATCGCGGGCGGCTGGATGGCCTGGACCTTTCCGGTCGCGCTGTTTTTCTTCATCATCGGATGTCTGCTGGTCCTCTTCACCATCCTCGCGATCCGCTACCCCGAAACCCCGCGCATCGGTGTCCTGCGCATCGAAACGACCCGCGGCGACCGGCTTTTCATCGCTCTATTGGGCTCGGCCTTCATCAACGTGGCCTGGCTCTTTTTCTTCGGCGCACCGCTTACGGTCGCGCTGATCTTATGCCTTGTCTATGCCTTTGCGGTTTTTCGCTGGGTCTAGACCGGGTCATACCAAGCCCTTGGGCGGCACCCGCCGCCCAAGGGAAAAGCGACCAACAGTTCAACATTCTGGGAGGAATGACATGAGACTACGCCAAACGAAAACCGCCATGGCGCTTGCGCTGATGGCCCTGGGCGCCCCCGCCTGGGCGGATATCGAGGCGGCAAAAGCCTTCCTCGATGCCGAAATCGGTGATCAGTCCGCGCTGGACCGTGCCGCCCAAGAAGCGGAGATGCAGTGGTTCATCGACGCCGCCACGCCTTATGCTGGCATGGAAATCAAGGTGGTGTCCGAAACCATCGACACCCACAGCTATGAAGCCAGCGTCCTTGCCCCGGCCTTTACCGCGATTACCGGCATCAAGATCACGCATGACCTCATCGGCGAAGGCGACGTTGTCGAAAAGCTGCAGACGCAGATGCAGACCGGCGAGAATATCTATGACGCCTACGTCAACGACTCTGACCTTATTGGCACCCACTGGCGCTATCAGCAGGCGCGCAGCCTGACCGACTGGATGGCGGGTGAAGGCTCGGCCGTAACCAACCCGGGTCTCGATCTGGCCGACTTCATCGGAACGGAGTTCACCACTGCTCCGGACGGCCAACTGTACCAGCTGCCCGACCAGCAGTTCGCGAACCTCTATTGGTTCCGCTACGACTGGTTCAACGACCAAAAGACCAAGGACGACTTCAAGGCCAAATACGGCTACGACCTAGGCGTTCCGGTCAACTGGTCGGCATACGAGGACATCGCCGAGTTCTTCACCGGCCGTGACATGGCCTATGCTGGGGGCCCGGCAACCGGCGTCTATGGCAACATGGACTACGGCAAGAAGGACCCGTCGCTTGGCTGGCGCTACACCGACGCGTGGATGTCCATGGCCGGTATGGGCGACGTGGGCGAACCGAACGGCCTGCCGGTCGACGAATGGGGCGTCCGTGTCAATGAACAGTCGCAACCCGTTGGCTCGTGCGTGACGCGCGGTGGTGCAACCAACGACGCGGCGGCGGTCTATGCCGTGACCAAGGCGATCGAGTGGCTGCAGAAGTACACGCCTCCGGAAGCACAAGGCATGACCTTCGGTGAAGCAGGCCCGGTTCCTGCCCAAGGCGCGATTGCGCAGCAGATGTTCTGGTACACCGCCTTTACTGCTGCGTCGGTCGCACCAGGCACGCCCGTGATGAACGAGGATGGCACGCCAAAGTGGCGCATGGCTCCCTCGCCGCATGGCGTCTACTGGCAGGATGGCCAGAAGATCGGCTACCAGGACGTGGGTTCTTGGACGCTCCTGAAATCCACCCCGGTGGATCGCGCCCAGGCTGCCTGGCTCTACGCTCAGTTCGTCACCTCCAAGACTGTGGATGTGAAGAAGTCCCACATGGGTCTGACCTTCGTGCGTGAGTCGACGATCCAGCACCAGTCGTTCACCGATCGCGCCCCAAAACTCGGTGGCCTGATCGAATTCTACCGCTCGCCGGCACGTGTCCAGTGGTCGCCCACCGGCACCAACATCCCGGACTATCCGAAGATGGCGCAGTTGTGGTGGCAGAACATCGGCGACGCCATGTCGGGGTCAAAGACCCCGCAGGAAGCGCTGGATGCCCTGTGCGAAGAGCAGGAGAAAGTGCTTGAGCGCATCGAGAAGTCCGGCGTTCAGGGCGATATCGGTCCGAAGATGGGCGAAGTGAAAGACGCCCAGTACTGGATCGACCAGCCCGGCGCGCCGGTGGCCAAGCTGGAGAACGAAAAGCCGATGGGCGAGACGATCGCCTATGACGAGCTGATCAAGTCCTGGCAGAACTGATCTGACAGGGGGCGGGGTGAAAACCCCGCCCCTTTCTTCTTGCCCACAAGGCGCGCATAGCTTAGAAAACTGGCGAATATTCTCTGACAACTACCTGAATTATATCATTAAAATCAACTGTCCCCGCTTGGGGAAACCAGCCCCGGACCCAAGGCCAGCATGACCCACATCCTCGCCATCGACCAAGGCACGACATCGTCCCGCGCGATTCTCTTCGATGCCGGATTTAGGGTCGTCTCCACCGCGCAGGAAGAATTTCCCCAGCATTATCCGAACTCGGGCTGGGTGGAACATGACCCGTCGGACCTGTGGTCCACCGTGGCCGGCACCGCCCGCGCCGCAATCGAAAAGGCCGGCATCTCCGCGCGCGACATTGCCGGGATCGGCATCACCAACCAGCGCGAGACGACACTGATCTGGGACCGCGCGACTGGCCAGCCGATCTACAACGCCATCGTCTGGCAAGACCGCCGCACCGCCCGCATCTGCGACGCGCTGACCGCCGCGGGGCATGCCCCCCTTTTCACCGCGCGGACGGGGTTGCTTCTGGACCCGTATTTTTCGGCGACAAAGGTCAAGTGGATCCTTGATACCGTCGAAGGCGCCCGCGCCCGTGCCGCACGCGGAGAGCTCGCGTTCGGGACAGTCGACACCTACCTGATCTGGAAGCTGACGGCCGGCAAGGTACATGCCACCGACGCCACCAACGCTGCGCGCACGATGCTGTACGACATCGGGGCGGGACGCTGGGACGCCGATATCTGCGGGATCCTCGACATCCCGATGTCGATGCTGCCCGACGTGCGCGACTGCGCCGCCGATTTCGGATCCACGCGCGCCGACCTTTTCGGGCGCGAGATCCCGATCCTCGGCGTCGCGGGTGACCAGCAGGCGGCAACCGTGGGTCAGGCCTGCTTTAGCCCCGGCATGATGAAATCGACCTATGGCACCGGCTGTTTTGCGCTGTTGAACACCGGGGCGGACCGGGTCCCGTCAAAGAACCGCCTGTTGACGACCATCGCTTACCAGTTGAACGGCACGCCGACCTATGCGCTTGAAGGATCGATCTTCATCGCCGGGGCCGTGGTGCAGTGGCTGCGCGACGGCTTGAAGATGATCCGCGAAGCCAAGGAAACCCAGCCGCTCGCCGAATTGGCAGATGCGGCGCAGGGCGTCATCCTGGTGCCTGCCTTTACCGGCCTTGGCGCGCCCTACTGGCGTCCGGACTGTCGTGGCGCGATCTTTGGGCTGACGCGCAATTCGGGACCTCCGGAACTGGCCCGCGCGGCACTGGAAAGCGTCGGATTCCAGACCCGCGACCTGTTGGAGGCGATGCGCGCCGACTGGGGCACGGCTGCGCAGGGCGTCTTGCGGGTGGATGGCGGCATGACGGCCAGCGACTGGACGATGCAGTTTCTGTCCGACATTCTGGGTGCCCCGGTGGACCGCCCCATGGTCACCGAGACAACGGCGCTTGGCGTCGCGTTTCTTGCCGCGATGCAGGCGGGGCTTTGCGGCGGGCCGGAGGACTTCGCCAAAAGCTGGGCGCTGGATCAGCGCTTCACGCCGGGAATGGACGCCCCCACCCGCGATGCGAAATACGCCCGATGGGGTCGCGCCGTCGCATCGACCATGGCGTTCTGAAGCGCTGGCGCAGCGCCCGCCAACCGCTCCGACAAAGCTAAGGGTGGCGCGCCCTCGGTCGGTCGCGTGCGGATCATTCGCGCCTCACGGGTCTAAAAAAAACACAAATTCGTCCGACTATGAACAGGTTTTATTGCAGAATCGGCAACAATCTGGCCGCTTCATTGGGACTGGTCAGGGCAATTGATGAAACGTCAAAAGGGACAACATCATGGGGTTCAGTGAAGCAGTTCGAACCTGTATATTCGAAAAATACGTCACCTTTTCGGGCCGCGCCGCGCGGTCGGAATACTGGTATTTCTTTCTGTTCTACATGCTCGTTCTCATCGCATTGATGATGCTTTTCATGTTGCTCGGCGGCGGCATCGGCGCAATCGAGTCCGGCGACATCAGCGGGTTCGCCTTTATCCCGGTGATCTTGATGGTGGTCTTTGCGCTGGGAATGCTGTTGCCGATGATCTCGGTCACGGTACGCCGGTTTCATGACCGCAACCTGTCGGGCTGGTGGTATCTGGCGGCATTTCTTGCCGGAATGATCCCGCTCGTGGGGTTTTTGGCCTCCATCGCGGCCTTCGTCATCACTGTCCTGAAGGGGACGCCGGGCCAGAACAAATTCGGCCGCGATCCTTTGGGTGCCGACACCAACGCCGACGTCTTTGCGTAAGGCTGATACATCCCGAACCGGGACGCGCCGCATGTGGCACGTCCCGGTTCTTCTGTTTCTGGTGATCCTTGGCTGTAGCGAACCCGGTTTGGCGCAGACGCCGGGCGGGGACGCGGCAGCGTTGACCATTGACGCCGTACCGCCCCCCGAAACCGATGCCTCGGCGCGCTATCAGGCGGCGTTGGCACGGTCAGCAAACCGCATCCGCGCCACCTATGCTGAAAAGATCACCGGTGACTTGCCGCTGGACGCGGCTTACCGCCCGCCGCCTCAGCAAACGGACCGACGCGGAGACCCCGCGCTGTCAGGCATGACGGCCTGGATCACGGTGATCGTGGTGGTGTTGATCCTGCTGGCGCTGTGGTTGCGATTTGGAGGCAGCGGGACGCTGCTTGCGGGCACCCCGAAAGACATTCGCCAGAAAGCCGCAGCCCCCGAAGGATGGCGGATATCGCAGGATCGGGACGTGCCGATCGGCGACCTTCTGGCCCAGATCGCCGCCATGCCCGACCGTCGCGCCGCAGTGGTGCGGCTGCTCAGGCATTGCTTGCTGCATGCAGGGGCCGCGACCGACACCCGCTTTGCCCGCTCCGACACCGAGCGCGAGGCTCTGCGCCGGTTGCCCGATGGGTGGGCCGGGCGGACCGGCGTGGCCCGCATTCTGACCGTGGCCGAGCTTGCCCATTACGGCGGGCGCGAGGTCAGCGAGGATGCCTTTGCCGCCAGTCTCGCGACCGCGCGGGCGCTGTTTGGGTCGGAGCAGGGCCGTCATGCCTAAGGTTGCGATCTTCGTGGTGATCGGCTTGCTGGCCTTGGGCGGGATCTTCTGGCTTGTGATGCCGGACCAGGACGCTGCACGCGACCGCAGGCTCGATGCTTCGGTGATGGGGGTGGAGGCGCTGCGGACCTGGTTGCCCGAAGCGGGCATTGCCGTCGTGCGCTCGCATCCGCGCCTTTCGCCCAGTGCCGCCGATCTGTCGCTGGCCATCCTGCCGCTTTATGACACCAACCTGTTGTCCGAAGAAAACCCGCCGCAGACCAAAGAGGAATACGCCCGCCAGAAAGACCAGCGCGAGATCTACAGCTATGATTTCTTCGCCAAGATTGACGCCCTGCCGACACTGGTTGTCCTGCCTAAATGGCGAACCGGGTTTGCCACGGCAGAGGTCGCACATGCATCGTTGCTGATCGACACGGCGGACATCACACGGATTGCGCGCCAGACCGGTCTTGCACGGGTGAGCGTGCTGCGCAGACCCGCGTTCTTCGAGACCGCCAACCGCGCAGCCGACACCAACCAACCGCCGCTTGCGGTCGCACTGTTTCACGCACAGCTTTTCGACCGCGACACCTTGCCGAACTACTGCGCCGAACTTGTGGGATTTACCTATGGATCGCTGGTGATCCGTTGCGACGCGCACGGCACCATTGCTGCGGCGCACTACCTGTCTGACCCGGACCTGCTGAACAACCACGGGCTGTCGGTCGCAGCCCACGCCGATTTCATACCGGCGCTGATCAATGCGATACGCCCCGCCGGGAACACCAATCCCGTCTATCTGGATACCAGTCCCTTTCTGTTGGTCATCACAGGCGACAACGAGACCGAAGCGCAGGATTACACGCGTGATCCGGTCGACCTCGCGCGCTTCTTTGCTTATCCGCTGTCGGTCCTGTGGGCGCTGGCGGCCGTGGTCCTTGGCGTCGCGATCTGGCGCGGGGCACGGCGGTTCGGCCCAGCGCAGCCATCGTCCGACGACCGCCCCGAGGCCACCAAGACCGCCGCAATCGAGGCCAAGGCGCGGCTCTTGCGGCTGTCGGGCAATGACGGGCGGATGGCGGCAGAGTTTGTCCAGGCGCGGCTGTCCGACCTGGCGTTCCAGACCTTCGGGCAAGGGATCGGCGAGGCCGGCACCACGCGCTTACTGGCGTTGCTGGACCGCCGCAATCCCGCGCTCGCGTCGGAGTTCCGCCGCGTGACCGCCACCCTGATTGAGACCGGCAGCACCCTGCCCCCACACGAATTGCATCGCCAACTCGAAACATTCCGAGATTTGCTGGAAAGAGTGACCCATGGATCTGAGCCAATTCCAAAGCCTCGTTAACACCGTCCGTACCGAAATCGGGCGCGCGGTGCATGGGCAGACCCCCTTGATCGACCAGCTGCTGGTGTCGATCTTTGCGCGCGGACATTGCCTGCTTGAGGGTCCGCCCGGCACCGCCAAGACGCTGCTGGCACGGTCGCTGGCGGCGGCCATGGATCTGAACTTCGGGCGGATCCAGTTCACGCCAGACCTGATGCCGGGCGACGTGCTGGGGGTGAACCTCTTCAATTTCCAGACCAATACCTTTGTCTTGACCAAGGGGCCGGTCTTTGCCGACATCCTGCTGGCGGATGAGATCAACCGCGCGCCGCCCAAGACGCAGTCGGCGCTGTTGCAGGCCATGAACGAACGCACCGTGACGATCGACGGCAAGGACCATTCGCTGGGGCGGAACTTTTTCGTCATCGCAACGCAGAACCCGATCGAGCAGCAGGGCACCTATCCCCTGCCCGAGGCACAGCTGGACCGGTTCCTGTTCAAGCTGGTCGTGGATTTCCCCGACCGCGCCGCCGAGATCGAGATTCTGACCCGGCATGCCGCGCAACCGCTGGAGATGGATGCCCGCACGACCGGCATCGTCCGGGTGCTGTCGGCTGATCAGCTTGCGGCAGGCCGGGCACTGGTGGACGGCATTCGGCTGGACGCGACATTGCTGACCTACATCGTCGACCTGATCCGCGCGACACGCGACGACACCGACATCCTGCATGGCGCGTCGACCCGCGCGGCGGATGCGCTGGCGGGCGCGGTCCGGGCGCGCGCGGCGGTCGAGGGGCGCGATTACGGGCTGCCGGATGATGTGCAGGCGCTGTTTCTGCCCGCATTGCGTCACCGGATCGTGCTTGGTCCTGCGGCCGAAATCGAGGGCCGCACCGCACCGGAGGTTCTGCGCAACATCCTGAACCGCGTGGACGCACCCCGCTGAATGCGCCCTTCGCAGCGCCTTGTCGCCATCGCGCTGACGCTGGTCGCGCTGTCCACCCTGGTGGTGCTTTTGGCACGCGACGCGATCGGGCTCTTGTGGATATTGTGGGGTGGGGTGGCCCTGGTGGGGCTGGCCGATCTTTTCCTGTCGGTGCCCCGGCGCGATCTGACCGTGGATGTCCGCGTGCCGACGACAGGCTATGCCGGGGGCCGCGCCCAGTTGACAGCCGAAATCACGATGCGAAAGGGCGTCTTGCCGCCGGGATTGATGGCGATACTGGATGTCCCGGCAGCCCTTGGTTCCGGTCTGATGCCGGATCTCGCGCGGCTTGATGACGCGCGTGGCCAGATCGTGATCGACCTGCCCCTGATGCGGCGCGGGGCGCATGTGATCCGCGCCCTGTCGTTGAAATGGCTGTCGCGGCTGGGGCTGTTCGAGCTGATCACCGATATCCGCCTTGACCGCCTGCTGACCGTCGTGCCCGACATCGCGCCGATCCTGTCGGGCCAGATCAACACGCGCATGCTGCCGCTGACCGAGGGGCTGAAGGACATGCAGATGCGTGGCGAGGGATCGGAATTTCACCAGCTTCGCGACTTTCAGCCCGGC
>JANPKV010000369.1:0-4468 GCA_031426185.1 Rhodobacterales bacterium
CTGCATTTCATCGCCAAGAACATCGAACGCGTCGGCGATCACGCGACAGGCATCGCCGAACAGGTGATCTATCTGGTGACGGGTGTCGTGCCCGACAGCAACCGTCCCAAGGCGGATGTCACCTCGTCGCAGGAAAGTTGAGCCATGGCAGATCGTCATCAACCGACCGTCCTTGTGGTCGAAGACGAACCCGCGCAACGCGAGGTTCTGAGCTACAACCTTGAGGCGGAAGGGTTTTCCGTCCTGACGGCGGCCAATGGCGAAGAGGCCATGCTGGTCGTGAACGAAGCCATGCCCGATATCATCGTGCTGGACTGGATGATGCCGGTGCTGTCGGGGATCGAGGTCTGCAGGCGGCTCAAGATGCGGCCAGAGACGCGGGCCATCCCCATCATCATGCTGTCGGCGCGGTCAGAAGAGGTGGACCGGGTGCGCGGGCTGGAGACGGGTGCGGATGACTATGTCATCAAGCCCTACTCGGTGCTGGAACTGGTGGCACGGGTGAAATCGCAACTGCGTCGGGTGCGCCCGTCGCTGGTCGGCACGATGATGCAATACGATGACATTCGCCTCGATCCCGAGGCCTACCGGGCCTATCGGGACGAAAACACGCTGAAGCTGGGCCCGACGGAGTTCCGCCTGTTGGCCGCGCTGATGGAGCGGCCCGGCAAGGTCTGGTCGCGCGATCAGCTGCTGGATCGGGTCTGGGGACGCGACATCTATGTCGATACGCGGACCGTCGACGTGCATGTGGGCCGGCTGCGCAAGGTGCTGTGCCAGTTCGGGGGCGAGGATCCTGTGCGGACGGTGCGCGGTGCGGGCTACGCGCTGGGCTAAGGTGCGGTGTCGCGCAGGAAATCCCTGATCGGGGGCATCACCAGATCTCCATCCACCTCGTGGACCAGATGGCCGCCCTTGGGGATCAGATGCAGGCGCGCGTCCGGCATGACTTCTGCGGCGTTGCGCGAAACACGGGCCGGGACCGCGAGATCGTCTTGGCAGGCGATCAGCAGGACTGGCGTTGCAAGGCCCGGCAGGCTTGCGTTCAGGGCGTCAAGTTGCCATGCCGCCATCATCGCGAGGGTTCCGTTGACGTGATCAGAGCGGCGCACCAGTTCCAGATATTGCGCCTTGCCTGCCGGCTCGATCGTTGAACCGGTGGAGGCCAGCAATCTGTCGACGGACGCGGCGTTGCCCCACAACCGGCTGACCGCCTGCGGCACCAGCGGCAGGGCCGCAAGAAAGCGGGCCATCAGCGGAAACAGCACGCCCGAGACGCCTTCGAATTTGCCCAAGGCGGCGTTGATGCCAATCACCCCGCAAAGCCGCAGGCGTGCGGCAAGGTCCAGCGCAATCGCGGCCCCGGCCGAATGCCCGATGATCCAGGCGGGCGCTATCCCCATCGTAGCGCAGAGCGCTTGCAGATCGGCGGTCATCGCATCCAGCGTGAACCGCGCGCTGGGCCGGGTGCGGGTCAGGCCCTGGCCGGGCAGGTCGGGCACGATCAGCCGGTAATCGGCGGACAAAAGCGGGATCATGTGGCGAAAGCTGTGACCAGAGCCGCCAGCGCCGTGCAGCATCAGGATGATCGGGCGGGTGTCGCCTTCGGTGGCCGTGTCGATCACCCACCAGCGATGACCGGCGGCAGCGATCAGGCGCGACTGGGCAGCAAAGGGCCAGTTCCTGGGGGCGGGGTCGGCCACGGTATCAGCCCCCCAATGCGCCGGACAGGACCGCCGACAGCCGGTGCGCATCGGCACGGGGCAACGCAAGGTAGGGCGCGTTCATCGAACGTGCCAGCGCCGCCAGTGCCGGCTGCGGGCGGGCGGCGGTGTCGATCACCAGGGTCGGCAGGCCCGAGGCACGGATGACGCCGGCGATGCGGGCCGTGTCCTCTTCGGCCTGGGCGCGGTTGGCCGACCCGTTCAGGGCGATATTGCCGCGACCGTCCGTCAACAATGCTATCGTGGGCGTCAGGCCCCGGGCACGCGCCTGGATCGCGGTTGCCATCGCCATCTGCAATCCCGCAGCAAGTGGCGTGCCGCCGCCGCCCGGCAGGCCCGCAAGCCGGCGCTTGGTCTGCACCAGCGACCGCGTGGGCGGCAGGATCAGTTCCGCGGCCGTGCCCCTGAAGGCCAATAGCGCCACATGGTCGCGGCGCGCATAGGCTGCGGCGAGCAACAGCTCGACCGCGCCCTTGGCCTCGGACAGGCGGGCAAAGGCGGCGGAGCCGCTGGCATCCACGGCAAAAACCAGCACCCGGTCCGACATTTCGCGAAACCGTTTCAGGCGGATGTCGGAAGGACGCACCAAAAGGACGGCATCCGGGCGCGCCGCCTCGGCACGGCGCATGGGTTGCCAAGGGGCGGCCTGCCGCAGGGTCGCCACCAGATCGATGCGCGCGCCGGAGCCAAGCCGCCCGGGGCGCGAGGGCAGGGGTCGCCCGCGCCGGTTGCCCGACCGCTCCGCGCCGGTGCCCGAAGCGCCCTTGGCGGCGCGGTTCGCAGCCCCCGCCGCAAGGCGGGCCAGCAGATCGGCGGGCAAGGCGGCGCGGGCGGCCTCCACCAGAATTTCGTCAGGCAGGCGGTCCGGTTCGGATTGCGCAGTGGGGTCCTGATCAGGGGGCGCGTCCGGGGGCGTGTCCGGTGGGGGGGGTGGCGGTTCGGACGGCTCCTCTGCCTGAGGCACGGCGCGATGCGCATAGACAATGGCCGAGGCCGCGCGCAGGTCGTCCTCGGTGACCTTGGTGCGACCCGAGAGGGCGGCGCAGGCGCGGGCGGCGGCCAGGGCATGCATCGGCGCGCGCAGCGAGGTGATGCCAAGCGCGGCGGCGGCGGTCGTCAGGCGCACGAGGGCGTCGTCGGGCAGGGTGACGTCCGGCAGATGCGCGCGCGCGCTGTCCAGGTCTGCGGCATTCAGGTCGATGACGCTCGTGTCGGACCAGACGATCCCGTCAAGATCGACGAATAGGCCCAGACGATCCATGAGGGCAGAGGCCAGCCCTTCGTCCGGCTCGGCCGCCTCGTCCAGTGCGACAAGCGGGCCCGCGCCCGCGTCCAGCGCCCCGGCGAGACGTGCAGCCATGCCGGACGGGCAGCGTTCCGCCATGGTCAGGACCAGCGTTCCGGCCCCGGCCAAAAGACCCGGGGTGCGCACCGGCTTGCCGGCCGCCAGGGTCGCTGTGAAATCAAGTCCGCCGTAAAGCGCATCATCCGCCAGACCCGGATGCAACCGCCGCTGTGGTCCTGGCAAATTGTCAAAGGCGGCAGTGATCCGGTCGCGCAAGGGACCGGCGCGGGCCCGCAGCCACAGACCACCGAGGCCCCGTGGATCAACTGCCAAAAGGCGCAAGGCAAGCACGGCGCGCGCCCAAGGGTCGGTAAGCGGGTCGTCTGCCATCAGGGCAGAACCTCGGTCACGGTCCGCGCGACGCGGGCACCGGACCCCGCCTCGTCCAGCGGATCGCGGCGCAAGCGGTGGCTCAGCGACATCGCGGCCACGCGGCGCAGATGGTCGCGCGCGATGGTTTCGGTGCCCTCAAAGGCGGCCAGCGCGCGCGCCGTGCGCAAAAGGGTCAACTCGCCCCGCAACCCGTCCGATCCCAGTGCGATGCACAGCGCGGCGCAGTCATGAAGCGCGGTGTTGGGGGTCTTGAGGTGAGGCAGGGCCTCGCGCGCGGCGAGGATGGACTTGCGCAGGGCCGCATCCTTGGGCCGCCATTTGCGCATGAAGGCGTCATGGGCGTTTTCATAGGCGTCGCGGCGGCGGATGACCTCGATCCGGGTCGCGATGTCGCGGGGGCTGGTCACATCAACCGACAGGCCGAACCGGTCAAGCAGCTGCGGCCGCAGTTCACCCTCTTCGGGGTTGCCGGAGCCGACCAGAACGAACCGCGCGGCGTGGCGGATCGACAGGCCGTCGCGTTCGACGACATTCTCACCCGATTGTGCAACGTCAAGCAGAAGGTCGACGATGTGATCCTCCAGAAGGTTGACCTCGTCGATGTAGAGATAGCCGCGATTGGCCCGCGCCAGCAGCCCCGGCTCAAAGGCCTTTTGCCCGCGCGTCAGGGCGCGTTCGATATCCAGCGCGCCGACGACGCGGTCCTCGGTCACGCCAAGCGGCAGGTCGATGACGGGGGTCGGGCGCTTGACCATGCGGGTCGAGGTGACCTCGGCCCAGGGCGGGCAGTCCTGCGGCCTGGCGGAATTGACCGGACAGCCTTCGACCGCCGAGATTTCAGGCAAGAGCGCGGCCAGCGCGCGCACGGCGGTCGACTTGCCGGTGCCCCGGTCACCAAAGACGAGGACGCCTCCGATGCCGGGATCGACCGCGGTCAGCACCATGGCCAGTTTCATCGCCTCCTGACCCACGATGGCGGAGAAGGGAAAGGGCTGTCGGCTCATGCAGGGGCTTTCTCTGGTCGTCTGTCCGCAAGGGGAGGGGCGCCGTTCCAGCGGCCCTCGGT
>JANPKV010000370.1:0-2577 GCA_031426185.1 Rhodobacterales bacterium
AAAAGTTCCGTGTAACAAAACAGCGTCTGCGGCGAATTGACGGGTGAGGATAGCAGTGTCGATGGACGATTGGGCAGATTTGCTGGCGGCGGCAAATTCTGGCGATGGCCGGGCCTACGCGCATTTTCTTCGAACCGTGACCCCGGTGTTGCGGGGTGTCGTCAAGGCCAAGGGTGCCGGCTTGGGTGAGGCAGGATGCGAAGACGTGCTGCAAGAGGTGCTGCTGGCGGTGCACCTCAAGCGCCATACCTGGCAGGCGGGTGCCCCCGTCCGGCCCTGGCTTTACGCCATCGCGCGCTACAAGGTGGTTGATGCCTTCCGTGCCCGTGGGCGAGGCATAAATCTTCCGATCGAGGATTTTACCGACGATCTGGCTGCCGACGCCGGACCGGACCCGACCGAGGCCGCCGATATGGCCCGGATGATCGGGATGCTGGACACGCGGTCTGCGCGGATCGTTCAGATGATCGGAATGGATGGGGCAAGCACCGCCGAAGCCGGGCAAGCCCTGGAGATGACGGAAGGCGCGGTGCGGGTTGCCTTGCACCGGGCATTCAAGGCCCTGGCGGTGCTGAGGGAAAGGCATGTGAAATGAAGACCGATGACCTGATCAAGGCGCTTGCAGCGGATACGCAGATCGAACGGCCCGTCCTCGGCGGGCTGGTCGGTGGGCTTGCCCTGGCGCTTGTACTGGCCGTCGTGTTGATCTGGGCCACACTTGGTTTTCGCGACGATCTGCTTCTGTCATTCGTCACGCCCGTATCGGCGATGCGGTTCGCGCTGACAGCGGCGCTTGGGCTGGTCGGCGTCCGCCTTGCCCTGCTGGTGGCCCGACCAGAAGGTCCCGCTCTGGCGCGCCTCTGGCCGATTGCCGCCGTCGTCTCCATAGCGGTCGGGATGTTGATTTGGGCTTATCTCGCGACCCCGGCGGAAGGACGGTGGATGGCGCTGGTGGGCAAGACGATCGTTACCTGCCTGGTCACGATCCCGCTTTTGTCCATCCTGCCCGTCACGGCCATTCTGGTGTCGCTGCGGCACGGCGCGACGACAGCTCCCGCGCTGGCGGGGTGTGTGGCAGGGGTGGCGGGCAGCGGTTTTGCAGCCGCAGTCTATGCCATGCACTGCACCGAAGACAGCCCGCTGTTCTACGTCACGTGGTATGGTCTGGCGATCATCAGTGTCACGCTGATCTCTACCTTGATCGGCGCAAAGTTCCTGCGCTGGTAACCGGTCCGAGCGCGTCGTGACCGCCATCTCAGGCGTGGTGCCCAACCGTTGGGCAGGTCACCTTGTACACGCGCTCGGCATTCCCGCGGGCAATCCGGTTTGCCTCTCCGGAACTGAGATCTTGCAGCAGCGCGCGTGAAAGCGAAATCCAGTCGGGCAGACCGATGCCCAGATTGACCACCGGCCAATCCCCGCCCCAAACCACCCGGTCGGGCCCGAAGGCGGCAAGCACGTGGTCCACCCAGGGCTGCAGCGTCGCCTGGTTCGCCGTTCCGGGCGCACAATAGGCGGTGATGCCGGACAGTTTCACATGGACATGCGCCAAGGCTGCAACGGCGTCTATCCCCCTGGCCCATTCGGCAAAGGCACCCCCGGCGATGTCGGGCACGCCACAGTGATCGAGCACGAGCGGCTGGTCCGGGCAGGCCCGGGCAAGGTCAGCCGCAATCGGCAATTGCCGCGCCAGAACGCAGATGTCGAAAGCCCACCCGCGCGCACCGATCTTTGCCAGGTTGCGCCGGAAAGTCGGTGTCTGGGACAACTCATCGGGCATCACGTGCAGAATCCGGCGAAACCCGTGGACCTGCAGCCCCTCGCATTCATCCAGCCAGGCGTCAAAGCCGGCATCCTCTTCCGGGCGGCACGAGGCGATCTGGCCAAGAAGGCCGCCCTGACCCACAAGCCCCGCCACAAGACGCGCTTCGGCCTTGTAATCGGCATCATCGACGCCGGTCTCCATGAAGATCGATCCGGCGATGCCAAGCCCGGCCGTCAGGGCGCCGTGGTCGGCAAGCGTGAAGTCACCCGTCGCCAGGGCCGGAATGCCCGAGGTCCAGCCATATCCAAGCCTGTCGCGGTGGATCAGGTGCAGATGGGTGTCGATGAAATCCATGTCGGTTGCTCCCTGTGGGGTCAAGTCGGGTCGGCGATCACGTCCTGGCGCTGCTGCCCAAGGCCCTGAATTGCCAGTTCGACGACATCTCCCGGCTTCAGGTAATGCGGTGGCTTTTGGCCCAGCCCCACGCCGGGCGGCGTGCCGGTCGAGATGACGTCGCCGGGATGCAGCGTCATGAACTGCGACAGGTAACTGACCAGATGCGCGACGCCGTAGACCATCGTTCGGGTCGAGCCGTCCTGATAGGTCTTGCCGTTCACGGTCAGCCACATGGACAGGTCTTGCGGGTCGGCCACCTCGTCGCGGGTCACGAGCCAAGGACCGATCTGGCCGAAATTGTCGCAGGATTTGCCCTTGGTCCACTGGCCCGACCGTTCGGTCTGAAAGGCGCGTTCGGAGACGTCATTGGTGATGGCAAATCCCGCCACATGGGACAGCGCGTCTTCCTCGGTCAC
>JANPKV010000371.1:0-18609 GCA_031426185.1 Rhodobacterales bacterium
GTTGCGCCGTGAAGGCCACAAGATCGCCATGGCGGGTGACGGGGTGAATGACGCCCCGGCACTGGCGGCAGCCGATGTCGGCATCGCCATGGGGACGGGTGCGGATGTGGCGATGGAAAGCGCTGGCATCACCCTGCTTGGTGGTGATCTGATGGGCATTGTGCGGGCGCGCAAACTGGCGCGTGCGACGTTGCGCAACATCAAGCAGAACCTGTTCTTTGCCTTTGCCTACAACGCGCTTGGGGTGCCGGTCGCGGCGGGGCTGCTATATCCCGTTACGGGGGTGTTGCTGTCCCCCATGATCGCGGCAGCCGCGATGAGCCTCTCATCCGTGTCGGTCATCAGCAATGCCTTGCGGCTGCGGCGGCTGGACTTGTAAGCCTGCAAAGCCGCATCGCCGAGGCAACCGCGGATCACCCCGGGGCGGCATCCAGCCACCCCGTTTCGGGATGAAGGGCCTGGATCTGCGACTTGTCTGATGCCGGTGCCCATGCCGGCGAAGGAACCAAGCCATCCGCGGTGCGTTGTTTGTCGAATGCCTGAAATCGGAGCATGACCATGCAAATCTCCTCAAGCCTGCTCGCCGTTGCCCTGTTGGCCTTTGCGCCCATGACTGCCGGCACCGCTTTCGCGGACACCAAGGGGTGCCCTCCGGGACTGGCCAAGAAGAACCCGCCTTGCGTGCCGCCGGGGCAGGCCAAGAAGGGTGTGACCGCTGAAGAATGGTCGGACTGGGACCGCACCGGCGATGTGGTCGGCGAAAGCGATGTGATCTATCTGGACGACTTCATGCTGTATGACTTGCCTGCGCTGCGTTACGGACAGCGTTACGCGGTGGTCGATGACCGGATCGTGGTGATCGAGTCCGACAGCGGCAGGATCCTGCGGTTGATCCGGTTGTTTACGTCCCTGGACCTCTGACGGCCTGAACACGGGCAATCGGCCGGCTGCGCGCTCACAACCCGAGCGCGCGTCGGCGCGTCTCGGACCAGCGCGTGATCAGATGGTCGGTCATCAGGCCCATGAAGGCCACCGCAAGACCCAGCACCAGCCCCTTGCCGACATCGGTCGTCGAGAGGGCGCGCTGCATTTCCTGGCCAAGGTCCTGCGTGCCGATGAAGGCCGCGATGATGACCATGAACAGCGAGAACATCACCGATTGGTTGGCCCCGACCAGCATCGTCGGCAGCGCCATGGGCAGACGGACATGCCACAAGGTCTGTCGGCGGGTTGCGCCGCTCATGTCAGCGGCCTCGATCAGCTCGGGGGGGACGTTGCACAGCCCCTCGATCGTGTAGCGCACGATCGGCACGGCCGCAAAGACCACCACGGCCGCCACGACCGCCACGTCATTGACACCGAACAGCATGATGACCGGGATCAGGTAGATAAAGCTGGGAAAGGTCTGTGCCGTGTCGCAGATCACAAGGACCCGTTCGGCGCGCGTCGGTTTGCGCGCGGCCCAGATGCCCAGTGGCAAACCGATCAAGATCGCGATCCCGACCGAAATGGTGACTGTGTAGACGGTGATCATCGCCCGGTCCCACCAGCCCGACATGGCAATGAGCCCGAAATACGCCACGCAGACCGCTGCGGACCGCACACCGCCGATGGCCCAGCCAAGCGCCGCCAGCAGCACCAGCACGGCCGAGAATGGCATCCACAGATAGGCGTCCCGCATCGGGATCAGCACCCAGGTGATCAGGAACCAGCGCAGCCATGCAGTCACCGGCGCAATAAGGCGGATGAACTGGTCCATCATTGCGTCGACCGGCCCGGCCATCGACAAAGCCTGCTTGCGCTCCACTTCAAGAAAATAGGGCACAAACTGCGCCAGCGCAAAGCCAGCGGCACACAAGGCCAGCCAGATCACCAGCACCTTGTTGCGCTTTAGCCAAAGCGGGCTCGGCTCGGAATGTTCGGGCAGGCGCAGCGCCCAGGCCTTGGACAGCCGGTCCAGCGTCACGGCCAGCAGCACGATGGTCACCCCGATTTCCACCGACAACCCTATCTTGAGCGATTGCAGCAGCTGCAACAGCTTTTGCCCCAGTCCCGGCATGCCGATGAAGCTTGCCAGCACCACCATCGCCAGACATTGCATGATCACCTGATTGACCCCGATCAGAAGTTCGGAGCGTGCGGTCGGAATCCGGACCCGCGTCAGCAATTGCCACCGCGTTGCACCCGACATCTTGCCTGCCTCGATCACCTCTTCGGGCACTTTCTTCATGCCCAGCAAGGTCATGCGGATCATCGGCGGGACGGAAAAGATGATGCTGACAATGGCGCCGGCCTTGGGTCCGACGCCGATGAACACCACGACCGGGATCATGTAGGCGAAATGCGGCAAGGACTGCGCGATGTTCAGGACCGGATTGAGCAAGCGCTCGAACCGGGGCGACCGCCACGCCAGAACCCCCGTCACCACGCCCAGCATCACCGAAAAGGGTGCCGCCACCACGATGACCGACAACGTCTCCATGGCCCATTTCCACTGTCCCATCAGCGCGATCCAAACGAATGTGCCGCCGGAAAACGCCGCTAGCCGCCAGCCGTTCAGCGCATAGCCCGCCATGAAGGCCGTGGCCGCAACCACGATCCAGGGGATGGGGCCAAGGTTCGGCCAGCGGCTTTTGCCGTAAAGCAGGTTCGCCGTCACATCGAGCAACCACTCCACCACGTCGGAAAAGGCGCGCGTGACGGCCATGAGGCCAAGGTCGTTCTGCAGAAAGTAGAAGGCGGCGTTGATCCAGTCGGCAAAGGGCAGAACCAGCCATTCCGGCGGACGGATCAGTCCATCCGGCAGCACCGCCTTGGCCAGCGCAAGACCAACCGACAGCGCCAAAAGCGCCAGCGCCACATTCCTTGCCTTTGCCGGGGCGTCCATCAACCCCCATCCCCGAAAAGGACGTCCAGCGCCTCTTGCCGGTTCACCCCGCCGATGATCGCGCCGCTGGCATCGGCCAGCGGGATCACCGGGCGGCGGTCTGCGACCAGATCGCGCGCCAGATCGCGGATGGTGCGCCCTGCCGACCAGGGCATGCCCTCGGGCGGCGCGCCGTCAAGGGACCGCGCAAGGCTGCCCACGCGCACCACGCGCGCGCGATCAATCTCGGCGGTGAACCGCGCGACATAGTCGGTGGCGGGGTGCAACACGATCTGGTCGGGGCTGTCGCATTGCACGATCTGCCCGTCCTTCATGATGGCAATGCGGTCCGCCAGACGCAGGGCCTCGTCGAAATCATGGGTGATGAAGATGATGGTCTTGTTCAACAGCCCCTTGAGCCGCAGGAACTCATCTTGCATTTCGCGCCGGATCAGCGGGTCCAGCGCCGAAAAGGGTTCGTCCAGAAACCAGATGTCGGGCTTGACCACCAACGAGCGGGCAATGCCGACGCGCTGCTGCTCGCCACCGGACAATTCGCGCGGGAAATAGCTTTCGCGACCCGCCAAGCCCACCAGATCCAGCATTTCGCGCGCAGTGGCATAGCGGGTGCTGCGGTCCTGGCCGCGCATTTCCAGCGGAAAGGCGACGTTGTCCAATACGGTGCGATGTGGCAGCAACCCAAAGCTTTGGAAGACCATGCCCATCTTGCGGCGGCGCAGGTCGATCAGCGCCGCTTCGGACAGCGTGGCAATGTCCTGACCCTCGATGGTCACGCTGCCCCCGGTGATCTCCACCAGACGCGACAAGCATCTCACCAGGGTCGACTTGCCAGAGCCGGACAAGCCCATCACCACCAGCATTTCACCGCGCCCGATATCAAGGTCGACTTCACGGACCGCATGAACATAGCCGGCCAACGATGCCTGCGGGTTCGCTTTTATTTCAGCCAGATGCTTGACGGGATCAGGCCCGAAGATCTTGCTGACACTGCGGCAGGAAATGACGGTATCGCGCACGCTTGGCCCCCATGTGCAAACATGTTGGCCCATCCGGCGATCTGCCGGATGGGCCTTGTGTCGTGGTTCTGGTGGCCTCAGTTCACCCAGGCCTTCCAGACATCGGGATTTGCGTCCATCCAGGTCTTGGCGGCATCTTCAGGCTCCATCCCGTCGATGTCGACAAGTTTGGCCATCTCCGCGATCTGGGCGTTGGTCAGGCTGACCTTCGTCAGGGTTTCATAGGCTGCCGGCCACTTGTCTTTCATCCCGTCCCATGCCGCGATCTTCATGTAGCCGGTGGCGGGGTTGCCGCAGTCATAGATCTTGTCGGGGAACAGGCCGACCGCAGGATCTTCGTTGCAGCCCGCTTCCCAGGTGGGAAACTCGACAAATTCGCCGGGCCAGACGGCTTCGGCAAAGTTCGGGGTCCAGTTGAACACCACAACCGGAGTCTTGGTCTTTTCGGCCGCTCCGATTTCGGCCCAGATCGCGGCTGCGGACCCTGCATTCACCACGACAAAGTTCATGCCCAGGGCGTCGACCTTTTCCTGGTCATGCTTCAGCCAGTCCACCGGGCCGCCAAGGAAACGGCCCTTGTCGCCGGATTCTGGCGTGACGAACAGTGCGGCGCAGTCGTTCAGCGCTTTCCAGTCGGGCAGACCCGGGCAGGCCTCCTTTGTCCAGGATGGATACCACCAGTCTTCGCGCGTGACCGCGTTGTGCGCGCCGGCGGCATGGATGCCCCCCTTGGCAACGGCGGCATCGAACGAGGCGCCGAATGCCCCTTCCCAGACCTCCATCTCCAGCGAGACGTCGCCCAGACGGATGGACTCGTAGACCGCCTGACTGTCGGTCGTGACATATTCCACACTGTTGCCCATCGAGGTGAAGACATCCCCGACGACATGGCTGAGCACGATCTGGCTGGACCAGTTATGCAGCGGGATCATGATCGGATCGGTCGAGTCCTGTGCCCAGACAGCGGGCGCAAGCAATGCCAGCGCGGTGGCGCCGGCAAGCATCATTCTGGCTTGTTTCATCGTGGTTCCCCTGGTGTGATGCGCGCTGAGGCGCAGTGTTCGGCGGGCGGTTGACGTCCTCCCTGCGACTCTACGCTAGGCATGGGTTGTGAATGCGTCAGACCCGTGCCGTGAACGGACTCGCATTATTTGTAAAAAATTGTTAACAGGGGGAAACAGCTTCGGGGATCAATGTCGCCGCGACCCGCCCATATCGTGATCGTGGAGGATGAGCCGGTGACGCGCACCGCGCTTGCCGGGTATCTTGAATCGTTTGGCTACCGCGTGTCGGATTTTGATACTGCGGAAAAGGCGGAAAAGACACTGACCCAAGGGACGGTTGACCTGCTGATCGCCGACATAAACCTGCAAGGCAAGGACGGGCTGGAGATCACCCGCGAACAGCGCGCACGGTCCGAAATCGGCATCATCCTGCTGTCGGGCCGCACCGATGACGTTGACCGTATCGTCGGCCTGGAGCTTGGGGCAGACGATTATGTGTGCAAGCCCTTCAACCGGCGCGAACTGCTGGCGCGCGTCAAGAATCTGTTGCGCCGGACGGCCGCGATGCGGGCGCTGACACGCAGAGTGCTGCATTTCAACGGTTTCACCTTTGACGTGGGATCACGACAGGTCACCGATGCTGCCGGACAGACGATCGTCCTGACCCGTGCCGAATACGAACTGCTGCGGGTGTTTGTCTTCAACCCCGGCACCGTGATGGACCGCGACCGCCTGATCGCGGCGATCACGCATCGCCAGGATGGCACCAACACCCGCACGATCGACGTCCTTGTGCAGCGCCTGCGCGCCAAACTCGGCGACGACCCCAAGGCGCCGCGGATATTCACCACGTCGCATGGCGAGGGCTATGTCTTCACTGCGCTGCTTGACTAAGGCTTTTGTCCAGCGTGCCCATGGCCTCGTCCAGGGCGATGCGCGCGTTGTCGAGCGCCCGTGGCAGATCCTGCAAGGAACGCTCAAGCGCCGCTGACGGGCCAAGGGCTGCAAGTGCCTCGATCCGGTTCAGGCGCGAGATCAGCGTGCCAAGATCAAAGTTGCCCGCCGCGCCCTTGAGCAGATGGGCGGCGCGTGCCAGGCCCACATGGTCGGCAGATTGCGCAGCCGTCTCCAGTGCGGTCAGGTGCTTGGGCAGGCTGTCCAGGAACAGGCGCGCCAGTGCCACCGCGCGGATCGGACCGATGTCCACCGACAACACCGACAGCGCGTGCCTTTGCGGGACGTGCGCGTGCAACGCGGTCTGCAAGGCCTCGGGCGACACCGGCTTTGGCAGCACAGCGGACATTCCTGCCGCGAGGTTTTCCAGAATATCGGCTTCTTGCACATGGGCCGAAATGCCGATGATCGGCAGGTCGGCAACCCGGCGATCCGAAAGTGCCCGTATCATTCTGGTCGCCGTCGTACCGGACAACCCGGGCAGATTGACGTCCATCAGGATGACGTCGAAATCGGTGTCCTGCAGCGCTGCAAGTGCGGCTTCTGCCGTTGCCGATACGCTGGCCGAGTGGCCCATGTCTTCCAGATAGGTCCGGATGACCATCTGGTTGATGTCGTTATCCTCGACCACCAGCGCATGCAGCTTGCGTCCAAAGGGCGAAGCCGTCAGCGGCGCAGGCTCGGACGGCAAGTCGGCTGCGCTGGCCGGGGAGAATGTCGCGACCAGAGTGAACGTGGTGCCCTGTCCGATCGCGCTCTGGACCCGCAGACTGGCGCCCATCGCATCGGCAAAACGCTTGCAGATCGCCAGCCCCAGCCCGGTGCCGCCGTATTGCCGGGCGGTCTGTGCGTCTTCTTGTTCGAACACCCCAAACACCCGGTCCTGCGCGCCTTCGGCGATGCCCTTGCCGCTGTCCTTGACGATGAAGGTCAGCTGCGGGCCGTCGCCGGTGACCCAGACCGTCAGCTGGACGCGCCCCTTGTCGGTGAACTTCACGGCGTTGGACACCAGGTTGAACAGGATCTGGCGCAGTTTGCCCATGTCGCCGCTGATGGCTGCGGGCAGATCAGCGGGCAGGTCTAGATGCAGCGTTAGACCTTTTTCCTGCGCGCTGGGTGTCATCAGCACGGCGATGTCGCGCATCAGCGTGCCGGGCGAAAAGATCGCTTCGGTCAGCGTCGCGGTTCCGGCTTCGATCTTGGAATAGTCGAGGATGTCGTTCAGGATGGTCATCAGGCCTTCGCCCGACGCATGTGCCGCCTGCAACTGGCGCTGTTGGCGCGGCGTCAGCCCGTCATGGGCAAGACTGCGCAACATGCCCAGAACACCGTTCATCGGCGTCCTGATCTCGTGGCTCATCATGGCCAGAAACTCGGACTTCGCGCGGTCTGCGGTCTCGGCGCGCTTGCGGGCCTCGGCATGGGCGCCCACCTCGCCGCGCAACTGCTTGGTCTGTTCGGCCACCAACAGTTGCAGCTCAAGCCGGTGGCGCTGCAACTCGACAAGGTTCTGGTCTCGCTCGGTCGCAAGGGCACGGTTTTCGATGCCTTGCAGCCGGAACACCTCGGCCGCCGCCTCCATCTCGGCGATCTCGTCCACGCCTTGCGGGGTGATCTGTCCCACGGTTTCGCCGTCTGCCAGCCGTGTCAGCGTGGCCGACAGCGCGTCCAGCCGCCGCGTGATGTTGCCGCGCACGTAAAACCACACCACCGCCAGCGAGATGAACAGGGCCGCGACCGATCCCCAGGCATAAAGCTGCTGGGTCGCGCGTATGGCGGTCGTGGCACCGTCACCCGCCTGAACGGCGCGGGTGGTGATCAGATCGGCCAAGGCCTGCGCCTCGCTGTCCAGGCGTCCCACGGCCACGGTGACCTTGCCTTGCGCCTGCGCGATCAACGCGTTCAGATCGAGGATGCCCCGTGTCAGGTTGAAGATGTCTTCGGCCTCGGGGGGCGGTGCCGCACTGGGGCGGATCATCTGCAACAAGGCCAGCGCACGTTCGGCGCGGATGGGATCGTTCACCGCCAGAATGCGCCGCGTGACGATGTCGATCCGCGCGCCCAGTTCGGTCTGCAGCTGCAACAACTCGGCCTGGCTTTGCACTGCCGCGATCCGGTTCAAAAGCAGGCCGACCTCGCCGATATGCGACCGCATCTCGGACATCATGCCTTGCTGGAACAGGTCGACCTCGATCAGCTTGTCCAGCGACTCCAGCCGCGCTTCGGTGTCCGGGCCACTGGTTTCCAGATCATACAGATTTGAGATTGCCGCCGCCGTGCCCATCTGGGCGTTGGCAACAAGGGTGTCGGCAATTTCCAGCAGTTCGGTCAAGGCGCCAAGACCGGCCTCCAGGCGCGCCGCCCGGGCCTCGGTCGCGATGATCCGGTTCTGCACCAGCCGGTCCAGCCGTTCGATGCTGCCGCGCACGTCGGCTTCGGCCTGTTCGAGGCCCGCAGGCGCCAGATTGCCCGTGCTTTCATAGCGCATCACGCGCCCCGTCAGGGCATCGACCTGCGCGAAAAGATAAGCCGCCCGTTCGCGTCGCGCGGCTTCGGTCGACACCGCCGCCAGCTGCGGCGCGACCGCCACGATGCGGCTGCTTTCCTGGGTGAAGCCGCGCACCTGTGAAATCGCAGGGATCGCCTCGGTAACGACGGTGGCCTGGTTGCGCGCGACCTTTTGCAGCTCGAACCAGCCCAGAATGCCGGTCACCGCGGGCAATCCGGCAATGACCACGAAGGCCATCAACAGCATCCGCCCAAGGCTTGCCCGCGACAGGCTGGACTTTCGCGGCATCTTTCATGCACCCTACCCAAGGTCTCGGGGCAGAATACAGAGGACGCGCGCAAAGACATGCTTTTTCTGCGACCCCTGATCCTTGCCGCGCTGTTGGCGCCATTCGCCCCTTTGGCCAGTGCCGAAACCTGGGATCTGCAGGTTCCCAGCGTGCCCTTCGACGACGACAGCGCGACCACCGCATTGGCATACCAACCCCTTGAACACGCCGCGCAGGCCTGGCGCCTTTGCGTCATCTATCCGCATCTCAAGGACGCCTACTGGCTCAGCGTGAATTTCGGCATGGTCGAAGAGGCAAGGCGGCTAGGCGTCTCGTTCGACCTGTATGAGGCGGGCGGCTATCCCAATCTGACGCGGCAGATCGAGCAGGTCGAAGCCTGCGGAAAACGCCAGATGGATGCGCTTATCCTGGGCCCCGTCTCATACGAAGGTCTGACGCCAAGCGTGATCGAGATCGCGCGTCAGATGCCCGTCATTGCTGCGGTGAACGACATGGATGACAGGGGCGTCACCGCAAAGTCCAGCGTCTCGTGGCGCGAGATGGGCGCCGCAGCGGGCCGCGCGATAGCCTTGCGCCATCCCAAGGGTAGCCCGCCCGTCCGGCTTGCCTGGTTTCCCGGCCCCAAGGGTGCCGGTTGGGTACAGTTCGTCGAACGCGGGTTTCTGGATGCCGTGGCCGACAGTTCAGCCGAGATCGTCGCGGTTCGGTTCGGTGACACCGGTCTGGAGCAGCAGGTGCTTCTGGTCGAGGACGTCCTCGATACCGTGCGACATGTCGACTATCTGGTCGGCAGCGGGCCGATGGCCGAAGCGGCGGTATCGGTCTTGCGCGCGCGCGGACTGACCGACTCCATCGGGGTCGTGTCGACCTATGTCAGTCACGGCGTCTACCGCGGCATCAAGCGTGGGCGCATTCTGGCGGCGCCGACCGACTTTGCGGTGCTTCAGGGCAGGCTTGCGATAGAACTGGCCGTCCGGGCCATCGAAGGCAAGTTGACCATCCCGCATGCAGGACCAAGGATCGTCACGCTGACGCTTGAGAATATCGACACGATCGGCACGGCTGAATCCCTTGCCCCGGCCTCGTTCGTGCCGGTCTTCAAGGTGTTGAACTGACGTCGGGGGTCGTGGTGCAAGGCAAGGCGTCCAGGCGCCGGTCCGACCTTGCCCTGCGCCGTTGAATGCATCGGGGATTGCCGCTACCAGTATCGGCACGTTGGGCGACTGCGCTTTCATCACCCCTTGACGCATGGCGGTGGCCTTTTCTCGAAGGATTGAGTGATGGAAATACAGGAATGGGCATGAAGGCCATCGTTTTTGATCCACCGCAGGCGCTGAGTACCGGCCCCTTGTTGCGCGACGTGGCGATGCCCAGGGCCTTGCCGGGACAGGTTCTGGTCCGTGTCTATCGCGCCGGTCTCAATTTTGCCGATCTGATGATGCGGCGCGGCGTCTATCCGCATCCCAAGGGCTATCCGCTGGTCGCGGGACTGGAACTGTCCGGCGTCGTGGAGATCTGCGGCGAGGGGGTGACCCGTTACGCACCCGGTGACCGCGTCGCGGGATTTTCCGAAGATGCGGGCGGTTTCGCGGAATACTGTGCCGTGCCCGAAGAGCGCCTGATCCCCCTGCCGGACGAGATGAGCTTTGATACCGGGGCGGCGTTCTACATCCAGTCCCTGACGGCCTGGCACCTGTTGCACACTGTCAGCAAGACGCAAGCCGGCGACACGGTTCTGATCCACGCGATCGGCGGCGGGGTAGGGCTGCAACTGACCCAGCTTGCCAAGATGGCGGGTGCGGTGGTGATCGGGACAATCGGCACGGCGGGCAAGGAGAGGCAGGCCCTGGCCCTTGGTGCTGACCGCGTGGTGAACCGCCAGACAGAGGATTTCGTGGACGTCTGCAATCAGATGACCAACGGGTCGGGCGTCGACAAGGTGATCGATTCCACCGGCGCCACCATCCTTGACCGCTCGTTCGACTGCATCCGCCGGCTTGGCCATGTCGTCAGTTACGGCGAGGCAGAGGGCAAGCCGCTGGCGAACCTGTGGGAGCGGCTGGTGCAGAAGTCGCTGACCTTCACGCGGCTCCATATCGGACATCTGGACAACCGCGGTGCCGCGTGGCGGCAAGGGGCGGACAGTGTCGTGGAGGCGATCCAGGCGGGCAAGCTGCGGGTGCCGATTGCCGGCAGCTACGCGCTCGATGATGCCGAAGCGATGTTTGCCGCCCTCGACAGCCGCCAGACCGCAGGAAAGCTGATCCTGCGGGTGGCTGATGAGGGGCTTTCCGCGTCGAACGGCTGACGCGCAGTCGGGTATTCTAGACCCCGATCGGCATCAGGCTTTCGTCGCGGACAACCGGGCGCGGCGCGATCAGGTCGCGCCATTGCGAATAGGCGCGGCTGACCGGCGGGTTGGCGGCGCGCATCACATGCTGGCCGTGGCCAGGCTGCGGCTGGCCACCTTTTGGCCCCCAGAGCACCGTCCCGCGCGACAGGGTGTAACGCGGCAGGCCGGTGACGGTGAAGCCTTCGAACACGTTGTAGTCAATGGCGGACTTCTGGGTGGCGGCTGATATGGTCTTGCTGGCCGCGGGATCGAACACCACGATGTCGGCATCCGCACCGACGGCAATCGCACCCTTTTTGGGGTAGACGTTCAGGATCTGCGCGATGTTGGTCGAGGTGACGGCGACAAACTCGTTCATCGTGATCCGTCCGGTGGCAACGCCATGGGTCCACAGCAGCGACAGACGGTCCTCCAGGCCCCCGGTGCCGTTCGGGATCTTGGTGAAGTCGCCGCGCCCCATCTGCTTTTGCTTGGTGGTAAAGGCGCAGTGGTCGGTCGCCACCACCGACAGGGTCCCCGCCGCAAGGCCCGCCCACAGACTGTCCTGATGGCGCTTGTCGCGGAAGGGCGGGCTCATCACCCGCTGGGCGGCATAGTCCCAGTCGGGGTTGGCATATTCGCTTTCGTCCAGCAGCAGGTGCTGCACCAGAGGTTCGCCCCAGACCCGCGTGCCGGCCTGTTTCCAGCGGCGGATCGCCTCATGCGCCTCTTCCGACGAGGTGTGGACGATGTAGACCGGCACCCCCACGGCATCGGCGATCATGATGGCGCGGTTGGTCGCCTCGCCCTCCACCGTTGCGGGGCGCGAATAGGCGTGGGCTTCGGGGCCACGGTTGCCCTCGGCGAGGAATTTCTGCTGCAAGCCTGCGATCAGGTCACCGTTCTCGGCATGCACGAACGGGATCGCGCCCAGCTCGCGGCAGCGGGTGAAGCTGGCGTACATCTCGTCGTCGTTCACCATCAACGCACCCTTGTAGGCCATGAAGTGCTTGAAGGTGTTCACGCCCCGGTCAACGCATTCCGCCATCTGCGCCCAGATTTCCTGCGACCAGCCGGTGATCGACATGTGAAACCCGTAATCGATGCTGGCCTGCCGTGCGGCGCGTTCCTCCCACAGCCCCAGCGGGCCCAACAGGTCGGTGGGGGCAGAGATGATGTGATCGACGATCATCGTCGTCCCACCGCTTGCCGCAGCAAAGGTGCCGCTTTCCCACGTCTCGGCGGTGGACGTTCCCATGAAGGGCATTTCCAGATGCGTGTGCGGATCGATGCCGCCGGGCATGACATAGGCGCCCTCCGCATCGATCACCGTGTCGCCCGAAAGGTTCGGTCCGATCGCGGTGATTATCCCCCCGTCGATCAGCACATCGGCCGCGTAGGTCAGGTCGTGGGTGACGACAGTGCCGCCTTTGATGACAGTGGTCATGGTCTACTCCGGAAGGATGACGCCGGCACGCTCGGTGATGAGGGTATATGCCTCGGGCCGACGGTGCTGGGCAAAGTTGAAAACGGTTTCCTTGTAGATGCGCCCCATGTCGAGATCGCATTTCGCGGTGATGACCTCGTCCTCGACGGTCACGGCTTGCGCGACGATCTCGCCCGACGGGGCCACGATGACGGATTGGCCGCCCATCTGCGAGCCTTCCTCGTTGCCGCATTTGGCGGTGCCGACGACCCAGGTCGCGTTCTGATAGGCCCCGGCCTGCATCGACAGATGGTTGTGAAACAGGGTGAGCGAGTCCATCGGCTGGGTGTTCAGATGGCCAAACGGCGTGTTGTAGCCCAGCATGACCATCTCGACCCCCTGCAGGCCCATCACGCGGTAGGTCTCGGGCCAGCGGCGGTCGTTGCAGATGCACATCCCCATGATGCCGCCCATCGTGCGCCAGACCGGAAAGCCCAGATCGCCCGGCTCGAAGTAGCGCTTTTCCAGATGCTGAAAGGCGCGGTCGGGCAGGGGTTCAGACCATCCCGGAAGATGCACCTTGCGGTATTTGCCGACGATGTTGCCGGTCTGGTCCACCAGGATCGCGGTGTTGTACCGGTGCTTGACCCCGCCCTCGACCACCAGTTCGGCATAGCCGAGATAAAACCCGATCCCCAGCTTTGCCGCCTCGTCAAACAGGGCCTGGGTGGCGGGCGAGGGCATCGCGGTCTCGTAATAGCTGTCCAGCTCCGCCTCGTCCTCGATCATCCAGCGCGGAAAGAACGTGGTCAGCGCCATTTCGGTGAACACCACCAATTTGGCCCCGCGCCCATGCGCCTCGCGCATCATCGCAAGCAGGCGGGCGACGGAGTCCTTACGGGTTTCCGACTTCGCGATCGGCCCCATCTGCGCCGAAGCCGTGATCAGGTGTCGTGCCATCATTTCCTCCTCAGGGTGACCAGAGCCGACGCAAAGGCAGCCGCAGCCCCCACCCCGTCGATGACCTTCAGTCCGTGGTCAACCTCCATCCTTGCTGCAAGATCGGCCATCCCGGCGCAACCCAGAACGACAGCGCCCACGCCATCCTCGGCCTTGGCCCGCGCAATCTCGGCTGAAACCCGTGCCACCGCACCTGAACCTTCGTCCTCCAGATCCAGCACCTTGACGCCTGCGGCGCGCACCCGGGCGCAAGCCGGCGCAAGGCCGTAATGCCGCAAGTTCTCCTCAAGCGTCGGGATGGCCACGGGCAGGGTGGTCACCACCGAGAACCGCCCGGCCAGCATCATCGCCGCGTGAAACCCGGCCTCGCCGATCCCGAGAACCGGCACCGATACGCGCGCCCGGGCCTCGTCCAGCGCGGGGTCGTCAAAGCAGGCAATGATGATCGCATCGGCCCCGGCGGCGGCTGCGCGGTCAACCTCGGCCAGCACGAAGGGGCGACAGATCGCGTCATCCTCGGGTCCCTGAATCGCCGGGGGTGAGCCGTGGCAGGTGACACCCTCGACATCCGCGCCGGGTGCGGCCTTGCGCGCGGCTGCAACCGCCTTCTGGGTCATCGACACGGTGGAATTGGGGTTGATCACAACCAGTCGCATCAGACCATTCCCCGTCCGGCATCCGACCCGTTGCGCGCCCGCCGCCGCTGCATCACCGTGACCGACAGGATCACCAGCGCCACCAGGCTCAGCGAAAACAGCGTGGTCAGTGTGCCCAGAGCATAAAGCACCGGCGACGTGACATTGGTCGTCATCCCCCAGATTTCCAGCGGCAGGGTGTTGCGGCTGCCCGATGCCAGAACGGTGCGCGCAATCTCGTCATAGCTGAGCGTAAAGCCGAACAGCGCCACGCCGACCAGTGCAGGCGCGATCAGCGGCAGCACGACATGGGCAAAGACCTGACCCGTGCTCGCTCCCTGATCCCGCGCGGCCTCTTCATAAGCGGGGTTGAAGCGGTTGAAGACGGCAAACATGATCAGGATGCCAAAGGGCAAGGTCCATGTCAGATGCGCACCGAACGCCGAAGTGGCCCAGTGATTGCCCAGCCCCGTGCGGTCAAACAACAGCCCGATCCCCATCGACACCAGGATCGACGGGATCACCAGGCTGCCGATGACCAGATAGAACAGCACCGTCGACCCCGCGAACCGCTGCCGAAACGCCAGCCCTGCCATGACCGAGACGACGACCGTCGTCACCATCACCATCAGCCCCAGAACGAGGCTGCGCCGGAAACTGCCCCAGATGTCGCCCACGGCCTGCTCCATGAACAACTCGCGGAACCAGTTCAGCGACACGCCGCGCATCGGAAAGGTCAGCCCCCCCTCGGGACCCTGAAACGACAGGATCGCGATGGTGATCGTCGGGCCATAAAGAAACAGCATGAACAGCGCGAAGAACGCACCGAGCACATAGAAAGAAGCGGGGCGTTTTTCCATCTGGTCAAAGCTCCTTTCGGATATCGACCAGGCGCAGCATCGCGCCGATCGTCAGCAGGACCGAAATTAGGAGTACGACCGCCGTTGCCGCCGCCGAAGGGTATTGCAGCAATCCGATGTCGTTCGAGATCAGGCGACCGACATTCGCAAGCTGACTCCCGGACATGAACCGCGTGGTGACAAAGTCGCTCATGACCAGCGCGATCACGAAGATCGACCCGATCATGATGCCGGGCTTTGACAAGGGAATGATCACGTTGGTCAGGATCTGAAAGCCGCTGGCCCCACTGTCGCGCGCCGCCTCGATCAGGGATTTGTCGATCCGCATCATCGTGTTGAAGATCGGCACGACCATGAACAGCGTATAAAGGTGCACAAAGGCCAGACAGACCGAAAAGCCGGAATAAAGCAGCCACTGAAGCGGCTCGTCGATGATCCCGGCGCTGATCAGGGTCTGGTTCACCAGGCCGTTCTTGCCCAATAGCGGGATCCAGGAAATCATCCTGATGATGTTGGAGGTCCAGAACGGGATCGTGGTCAGCAAGAACAGCGCCATCTGCCATTTCTGCGTGCGGATGTGGAACGCCAGGAAATAAGCGATGGTAAAGCCGATCAGCAGGGTCAGCGCCCAGACGATGATTGCCATCATGAAGGTCAGGCCAAAGACCTTCCAGGCCACGGCCGACCCGAACAGATACGCGTAATTGCCAAACTGGAAATCGGGGCGAAAGCTGAATTCGTCAGCGCTCCAGAAGCTGACCGCAACGATCAGCAGGATCGGCAGGATCAGAAATACCACCAGCACCCCGGTCAGAGGGGCGGCAAGCAGCCAGCTGTTCAGATTGGCGCGGCGCATGGGACCTCGGGGCAGGGTGGCCCTCTCCCCCGTCTGCCGGGGAAGAGGTCGTGACGCGTGATCCGTCGCCTCAGGCGGCGATGAACTCGTTCCACTTGCGGACCATGTACTGGTTTTCGTCCATCACGGCGTTCCAGCAGGCAACCTTGCCCATGCGGTCAAGGAAGCTGCCGCCATCGCGGATCGCACCAGCCTTTTCGATCACGGTGCCCGACGGGCTGACGATATCGCCGGCGGCCGCCTTGCCTTCGTACCAATAGCCCCACTCATCTTCGGACATGAACAGCTTGGAGGTTTCGGGCACGGCCGAATAATACCCCTGCCGCATCAGGAAGCCGCCGACCCAGCCCGACAGATACCAGTTGATGTATTCATAAGCGGCATCCAGCGGCAGACCGGTCAGACCGGCCGACAGGCCGATCCCGCCACCCCAGCTGCGATAGCCTTCCTTCAGCGGTTGGTAGACGCAAGGCACACCCTGCGCGCGGACGGCCGTGATCGCGGGTGACCACATCGACTGGATCACCACCTCTCCCGACGCCATCAGGTTCACGGATTCGTCGAACGATTTCCAGAACGCGCGGAACTGGCCTGCCTTCTTGGCCTCGGTGAAGATGCCGATCGTCTTGTCGATCTCGTCCGTCGTCATGTTGCCCTTGTCGGCATAGGTGACCTCGCCCATCGCCTCGCAAACCATGGCCATGTCCATGATCCCGATGGAAGAAATGTCGAGGATGGACGCCTTGCCCTTGAATTCGGGGTTCAGCAGTTCGGCCCAGCTGTCGATCGGGCGGCCGATCAGGTCGGGGCGGATCCCCAGCGTGTCGGCGTTGTAGATGGTGGGGATCAGGGTCATCCAGCCAGAGTCCTGAGTGGCAAAGGTGGTCGAGCCCGGTCCTTCGACAAACCCCACCGTATGCGGCGCGGTGCCTTGGGCGATGACGCTTTCCGGCGTCAGCTTGCCATCGCGGAAGGTGCCGGCGATCTTGTCGTAATTGGCGATCTTCGAGATATCCATGGCCTGCAGATTGCCGGTGGGCCAGACCTTCTTGCAGATCCAGTATTCGATATCGGCGATGTCATAGCTGTCGGGCTGGGTCGCGGCGCGCTGGGTCACGGCGTCACTGTCAAGCGCGGTCATCTCCAGCGTGAAACCGAGGTCTTCCTTGACCTTGGCGGCCACCTCGTTGAACGCCGAGACGCCCGTACCTGCCTGACGCAGGACCACGTCCTTGATGTTCTGCGCCCAGATCATCGGCGCCGGAAACGCGCTTGCGGCGACCGCGGCGGCACCGCCTTTCAGCACATTGCGGCGGCTGTAATGCATCTTGCTCATGTCAGTTCCTCTGTGTTGGTGGTGTCGAGTATTCAGCCCAGAAGGCGATGTGCCCTCGTTTGGTCCCAGGCGAGGCTGACGGTGTCGCCCAGGTTCTTCGGATCGGCGAAAAACGTCGCCTCGGGGATCAGCGCCAGCACGTCCTGATCGCCCGCCATGCGGCCCGTCAGCGCCACATGCGCGCCCTGATATTCCAGTGCCGTCACGACCGCTTCGGTGCCGCTTGCCACCAGCCGCACCTCGTCCGCGCGGACCGCGAACCGGCCCTGGGGCAGCGCGACCACGTTGTGACCGCCGATGAAGCGCGCGACGAACTCGGTCTTCGGGGCGTTGAACACCTCGCGCGCGGGACCGGCCTGCTCGATCACGGCGTTGTTCATCACCACGATCTCGTCAGCCAGGGCCAGCGCCTCGTCCTGACCATGGGTGACGTGGATGAAGGTGATCCCCAGTTCGCGCTGGAGTTTCTTCAGTTCGGTCCGCATCCGGATGCGCAGGAACGGGTCCAATGCGGAAAGTGGTTCATCCAGAAGCAGGACCTGCGGATTGGTGATCAGCGCCCGGGCAAGCGCCGCCCGCTGCTGTTGGCCCCCCGACAGCTGCGCGGGAAGGCGGTCTGCGAAACTGGTCATGCCGACAAGTTCCAAAAGCTTGTCCGCTTCGGCGTGCCGCGCAGGCTTGTCGACGCCCTTCATCTTGAGACTGAAGGCAACATTGTCACGCACGTTCAGGTGCGGAAACAGCGCGTAGGACTGGAACATCATCGCCGTGCCGCGCTGCGCTGGCGGCAGGTTGACCACATCCTTGCCGCCCAGAATGATGGCCCCGTCAGTGACCGATTCATGTCCCGCGATCATCCGCAGGGTCGATGACTTGCCGCAGCCGGACGGCCCCAACAGGCACGCATAGGACCCGGCCCTGAAAAGATGGCTCACACGGTCGACCGCGACCGCGGTGCCATAGCGTTTGGTCACCGAGACAAGCTCAAGATCATCTGCACTGCGCAAGCCCTGTGGTCCCCATGCCCGTCTACCCAAGGTCACGTTAGGACCAGATCCGGCGCGAAGGGTCATCCGGCGACCGCGTTATCTGCATCCTGCCTGAAAACTGTGCGAATCCGGGCAAACTTGGGGTGGTTTGTTTGTATTCTGCACACAAAAAACACCGCGCGCAGCGTCCCGCGCCGAATCGATGGCTGGCAACGTCGCCGATGCGCTTTCAACCACCCGGCAACGCAGGGGGCTTGGTCGTGGTTTGCCGTCCGGGAATCCTTTTTCGCATGCCCATTCTGGCGGCAAATGCATGTGATCCCGACTGAATGTCGCGCGTTCGGCGCACATAAACCGCAGCAACAGCATTCTCTTTGGTGAACTACGCATGCAAAGTGCATCGATTGCCAAAGCAAAGGGGTCGGATGATGATCATGGTCGGGGTGGATGTCGGCGGTACGTTTACCGATCTGGTCCTTGCAGACATGCAAAGCGCGCTGCAGGTCATCCACAAGGTCCCCACGACACCGCATGATCCATCGGTCGGCGTGCTGCA
>JANPKV010000372.1:0-7414 GCA_031426185.1 Rhodobacterales bacterium
ATGAAGGGCGTTGTCCTTTCCGGGTTTCCCCGGCGACAGGCTACCTTTTGCAAGGGCCGCCAACACCAATGAAAAGCCCCGGAGCATGCCCCGGGACGCAAGGCGGGCTTATACAGGCCGACACACCAGAGTCAACAGACCTACCCGAATGGTCTGATCGCGCCGAAGTGGGCTGCCCGTCGGTGCCACCAGTGTCGATGGAGTGTCACGCCGCGAGCGCGTGCCGCAGGCGGGCAGCCTCGGGCGCGGTGATGCTGCGACGCGCATCGGACCCGTACCTTTGGGCATCTTCACGCAGGTCAGGCAGGGTTCCCATCAGGGCATCGAACTGGTCGGGGTTCAGTGTCGACAGGTCCATATGGGCGGGGTGAAAGCTTTCTGTTTCCAACCCATTCGCCCAGATGACGTTGTGATGCTCCAGCAAGACATGGAAATAGGTCACATCGCGCAGATCACGGTCCAGCGTGACAGACCGGCCATTTGTCAGATGTTCGGCCGCCACCATCACCTCGTCGGTGCGGAACATCTCGTTTGCCACGGGCGATCTGACAACCATCCGGTGTTGCGGTGACACCACCAGATCGCCGTCCGGGTGCCCAATGCCCAACGCGCCGGCGCGAAACCGGATCGGCCGCAGATGCGGCATCGCATGCAGCCGCGCCCCCGACAGGCGCCGGTGACCGGTCCAGAGGATTTCCTGCGGACCGTTGTCCTTGGTCGTCACCAGATCGCCCGGCCGCAAATCCTCGATCGCGCGCGGGCCCTGTGGGGTGGACAGCCGCGTGGCCGGGCCAAAGCAGATGACGCCTGCCCGAGCGGGGGCCAGCTTCGGGATCGGGGGTGCCGGTTGCAGCGCAAGGCGGGTCACCCAAAGGTCGTGCTCGACCGGAGGCATGTCGCCTGCGCACATCACCAGCCGCGCCCCGGACGCGGGGTCCCGGATGATGGTGAGGGGATAGGGCTTCAGCCCGTCAGAGACCACAAACCCGTCCTGCGGTGCGTTTTCCGACACCATATCCATGGCGAGGGACCCGATATTGGGCAACATCGCCTTGGAAACCGCAGCGTTCAGCAATTGCTGCACCGCCGCCGCCGCCCAAAGACGTTCATGCGCAGCGCCACCGTCGGCGGCAAGCACCAAGGGGCCACGCGGCACGTGAAGGCGCAGCGCGGACCCCTGCCAGCGCCAGCTCGACCCCAATGTCATCTGATCCTGTGAAGCGCCGCGCAGACCGTCTACCTCGGTCTGTGCCCACGCGATCACGTACGTCGCGCTTGAGCCCGTCTCCATGCCTGACTGCCTGCCTGCTCGTTTCTTGTTTTTCTTATTCAAGAGTTAGCAGGTGAAATCGTCACTGCATACCCCCGCCAATCGCTCGTCTGGATGCGTTGTCGAAATGCGACAGCGGTTTCTTTTGTGCGCGTTCCTTGGGCACCCTCTCCCAGACAGTGCAAAAATTAATCATTACCACATTGGCGCAAATGCCGCACCAAGCCAAGCGAGCAGTAGGAGCGTGAGCATGCCGATACGCATAGCCGGGCTGAACAGCGAACTGTCGCAACGGGTGTCGGGCCCCGGTGGACTTTACAACCTTGGCAACGGGGTTGGCCTCGTTGGCGGCGTCACCATGCACGTCGCGGCGGCGATGGCAGTGGGCTCCGGTCTGTCGCACGGCGCCTCGGCGGTGGTCGACTACTTCGCGGGCAGCCTTGGCGCGACCGCGATCACCCTCGCCATGCTGATCTTCTTCTGGAGCGGTGAACGCTATCACCGCGCCTGGGCCAATGGCGCCCCGCCGGACGCCTCGCTGAACCGGCTGGGCGATCTGTCGTCGGGCTGGGGCGCGCTGCTGCTTGGCCTTGGGCTTTTCATGCTCGGCCAACCGGTCCTTGCGGCGACGTCGGGGCTGCTGCACGCAGTCGGAAAGTTCGGCAGCGCCCTGCATCCCGACATGCAAAACCGCGTACCCTTCGGCCCCCGCGCCTTCCGCCTGACCGTGGTGGCAAGCCGCATCCCCGCACTCGTCGCCGTGCTGATCGAGGTCGAAGAGGCCCTCGTGGGCGACCCCGCCCAACCCCTCGCCGCCAGCGCCCTTCTCGTCCTGTGCTACCTGCTCTGGCTCAAGGCCGACGTGGCGTTGCTGAAAAGCTGACGCGCGCCTTGGCGGTAGCCCAAGGCCGCGCGGCGCCAGAGGACAATGTGGCTCACCTGACGGACTTCGTCGCTCGTGCGAATGGGAGTATACGGCCTTCTTGTCCAAGCCAATACTCCTGGACCTTGCGCTGGACAGCATGGACGACCGTGAAACACGCAGATGATTCTTTACGTGTGCACTTCGACAAGCTCGGTATACGAGCATGATGATTCGCGTCGGAACTATTTTTCCATCACAGAACAACGGGTTGTGTCCGGTCACGCCGCAGTGACAAAATCTTGCCTTCCATTGGGCGTACAGCGGTGTAAGCATCTGAAATTGATTCTCAATCTTGAGTGGACGCATGGCATCCTAAGCCCTTGAATCTTCACTTGAATCGACCTACTTCGTCTGGTAGGTGTAAGATAAGAAAAAGCCCCGCCGAAACGGGGCTAGTTCGGCTAAGATGGTGCTTCCGACTGGACTTGAACCAGCAACCTTCAGCTTAGCGGGCCGTTGCTCTATCCAGTTGAGCTACGGAAGCCACCACCAGGCGGGGATGTCGTAAGCATCCCCGCCTTTCTTCTATCAGTTTACGGGCCCGTCGCAAACCCTTGCGTACGGGGTTGTCCACCAAACACAATGTTGTGCCCGCACAGCCCTCACCCGCACTTCGAATGCCCGCACGACCCGCAGGTCAAGCACCCCTCCACCATCCGCAGGTCATAGCTGCCACACGCAGGGCAGGCCTTGCCGCGTGGCGCCTCTCCGACCCGCATCACCTCCGCCTTGGGGTCGGACTTCAGGCCCAGCCCTTCGCCCTCGATGAAGCCGATGTCGATCAGGTGGCGCTCGATCACCCCGCCGATGGCCGCGAGGATCGAGGGGATGTAGCGCCCCTCCATCCAGGCTCCGCCGCGCGGGTCGAAGACGGCTTTCAGCTCCTCCACCACAAAGGAAATATCGCCGCCCCGCCGGAACACCGCCGAGATCATCCGCGTCAGGGCCACGGTCCAGGCGAAATGCTCCATGTTCTTGGAGTTGATGAACACCTCGAACGGACGGCGGTGGCCGGCGATGACGATGTCGTTGATGGTGATGTACAGCGCGTGCTCGGAGCCCGGCCATTTGACCTTGTAGGTCTGGCCTTCAAGTGCGGCGGGCCGGTCCAGCGGTTCAGACAGGTACACGACCTCTGCCCCGTCGCCGCGCATCTGGGCGGGGGCCTCGCTTGGCACGGTTTCGGTCTTTTCGCTGACCGTCAGCACCGACCCCGTGACGTCGTTCGGGCGATATGTCGTGCAGCCTTTGCAGCCCTGATCCCAGGCGGCCATGTAGACCTCCTGGAAATCGTCAAAGCTGATGTCCGCCGGGCAGTTGATCGTCTTGGAGATGGAGCTGTCGATCCACTTCTGTGCCGCCGCCTGCATCCGGACGTGGTCCAGCGGCGGCAAGGTCTGGGCGTTGACGAAGTGGTCTGGCAACGGCGCATCGCCTTTCGTTTCGCGCCACAGCCGGACCGCATAGTCGACGACTTCCTCTTCGGTGCGGCTGCCGTCCTTTTGCAGGACCTTGCGGGTATAGGCATAGGCAAAGACCGGCTCGATCCCGGAACTGACATTGCCCGCATAAAGGCTGATCGTCCCGGTGGGCGCAATGGAGGTCAAAAGCGCGTTGCGGATGCCGTGCGTGGCGATGGCGTCGCGCACATCGGCGTCCATCGTCTTCATATTGCCCGACGCAAGGAACTTCTCGGCATCAAACAGCGGGAACGGCCCCTTTTCGCGGGCCAGATCGACCGATGCAAGATAGGCAGACCGCGCAATGGCATGCATCCACTCTTCGGTGGTCTCTGCCGCCCTGAGCGACCCATAACGCTGTCCGATCATCAACAGGGCATCCGCAAGGCCGGTTACCCCCAGCCCGATCCGGCGTTTCGCCTGCGCCTCAGCTTCTTGCTGCGGCAGGGGAAAACGGCTGGCCGTGACCACATTGTCCATCATCCGCACCGCCACGCGCACCAGGCGGTCCAACGCGGCTAGATCGAGCGCCGCCTTTGGCCCAAACGCGCCGGTGACCAGCGTCGGCAGGTTGATCGACCCCAGCAGGCACGCGCCATAGGGCGGCAAGGGCTGCTCACCGCAGGGATTGGTCGCGGCAATCGTCTCGACATAATTCAGGTTGTTCGCCGCATTGATCCGGTCGATGAAGATCACGCCCGGTTCGGCGAAATCGAACGTGTTGCGCATGATCTTGTTCCACAGATCGCGCGCCTGGATGGTGCGGTAGACCCTGCCGCCGAACACAAGCTCCCACGGGCCATCCGCCTTGACCGCCGCCATGAAGGGGTCGGTCACCAGCACCGACAGATTGAACATCCGCAGCCGTGCCGGGTCCTTCTTGGCCTCGATGAAGGCCTCGATGTCGGGATGGTCGCAGCGCATCGTTGCCATCATCGCACCGCGCCGACTGCCCGCCGACATGATCGTGCGGCACATCGCGTCCCACACATCCATGAAGGAAAGTGGACCAGAGGCATCCGCCGCCACCCCCTTCACCTCCGCCCCGCGCGGCCGGATGGTGCTGAAGTCGTACCCGATCCCGCCGCCCTGCTGCATCGTCAGTGCGGCCTCTTTCAGCCCGTCGAAAATCCCGCCCATGCTGTCGGGAATCGTGCCCATGACAAAGCAGTTGAACAGCGTGACGCTGCGCCCGGTCCCGGCGCCTGCGGTGATGCGACCGGCGGGCAGATACCTGAAATCCTCAAGCGCCGCATAGAATTCCGCTTCCCACTTTGCGGGGTCGACTTCGACCTCGGCCAGCGCACGGGCGATCCGCCGCCAGGTATCCTCCACCGAGCCGTCGATCGGCGTGCCGTCGGACTCTTTCAGGCGATACTTCATGTCCCAGATGGCTTCGGCGATCGGGGCAGAGAATCGCGACATGGGGCGATGTCCTTTTGGTTAAGGGATCTTTGGGTTGTGGATAACTTTGGCGAATGCACAAGATACGGCGATCACACCGCTTGGTCAACTTGCATCCCCCGGCGGAGGCCCTACTTTGACCCTCAAGATCGGGGGATTCGTGACAGACTTCATCAACATCCTGAAACTGAGCGTCGGGTCCGAAAGCATCGAGGATCACGCCGGCTGGCAGCATCACCACCGTCATCTCTGGCCGCCGGGACGCGCCATCCATGTCACACGGATGTTCCCCAAGCGCGTGGATGAGATCCTTGCCGGCGGGTCGCTGTTCTGGGTGATCAAGGGGGTGATCCTCTGCCGTCAGCGGGTCCTGGGGCTGGAGCAGGTGAACGGCAACGACGGCATTTCGCGCTGTGCCATGATCCTTGACGCCGAGATCATCCGCACCGAGCCCGCGCCGCGCCGTCCGTTCCAGGGCTGGCGCTATCTTGATCCCGGTGACGCGCCGCGCGACCTGACCAAGGGGCGCGACCGCGAACAGGCCATCCCCGAAACATTGGCGCTGGCGCTCGCCGACATCGGCTTGCGCTAGGTCAGCCGCGCCAGCAGGCCAGTCAGGTCGGGGGAGTCCGGGTGCATGCTGCGCAAAAGCATCGCCTCGGACTGCAGGATCACCGCGTCCTGCAGCACCTTCAGATGGTTTGCCCGCAACGTCTCGCCGGACGAGGTGATGTCTGCGATCGCCTCGGCGGTGCCGTTCTTGACCGTGCCTTCGGTCGCCCCCTGGCTGTCGATCAGCTGGTAATCCGCGACCCCATGCGCGGCAAGGAAATCGCGCACCAGACGGTGGTATTTGGTGGCGATCCGCAAGCGGTGGCCGTGTGCCACGCGAAACGCGGCGGCGGCGGCATCGAGGTCATCCAGCGTTTCGACGTCGATCCAGACCGAGGGCACGGCCAATATCAGATCGGCCTGACCAAAGCCCAGGCGCGTGACCTCTGCCACCACCGACGACCAGTCCGCCAGCTTTTCGCGCACAAGGTCGGTGCCCGTAACCCCAAGATGGATCCGCCCCGCCGCCAGTTCGCGGGGCACTTCGCCAGGCGACAAAAGCACGACCTGCACACCGTCGACGCCGTCGACCGCCCCGGAATATTCGCGGTCGGCACCAGCCAGCCGCATCGGCAGGCCGCGCGCACCGAACCAGTCGAATGTCTGTTCCATCAGCCGTCCCTTGGACGGCACGCCGATCCGGATCATCTGACCCCCCGCAGCCGTGTGACGAGTTCGGGCCGGATCACCCCACCGACAGCCGGGATCGCCTGCCCCTGCCCCAGAACAGCCGTCAGCGCGTCATAACGCCCGCCGCTGGCAACCGGGGGCATGTCGGCGGAACCGTGGAAGGAAAACACAAACCCGTCGTAGTATTCCAACGATGTCCGTCCGTGACCGGCCGCGAACGGCAGCGACGCGGTGTCGATCCCGCGCGAGGCCAAGGCCTCCAGCCGGCTGGCGAAACGGTCGACTGCGTGCGCGATGGTCGGCATCAGCGGCGTGATACCGCGAAGATGCGTCAGGGCCGCCCGGGCCGGGGCCTCCAGCGTCAAGAGGTCATAAAGGAGCGCCGCCTCGGGGGCCGCAATCGGCGGGCTGTCCGCATCTTCGACCAGGGCCGTCGCACGCGCGGTGATTTCCGCTGCACTGCGCAGCCCGACAAAGGTCCCGGCGGCGGCGATCAGGTCGGCGGGGGCGCCCTTGGCAAGCGCCTCAAGCAGCCTTGCCCGCGCAGGGGGCACAGAGGCCCGACCGGAAAACCGGTCCAGCAGCGCGCGGAACCGCTTGGGCCGCCAGATATGGCGCAACAGGGCGGCCTTGCGCCTTGGCGTCGTGGCAACACCCCGGACCGCCGCCATCAGAATGCCAATATCCCCGGTTGCAGGGCGCAGGTTCAGGTCCGCCAGCAGCGTCGAGAACAAGGCAAACACCTCGGCATCCGCCGCTTCGGGGGCGCTGCGGTCAAAGAGTTCAAACCCAACCTGAAGGTATTCCGAAGGGCGGTTGGGTCGCCCATCCTGCTGGCGAAAGACCTCGCCCAGATAGCAGTACCGCGCGGGGTCGGCCCCCCCCGCCATATGCGCCTGCACCACCGGCACGGTAAAATCCGGACGCAGCATCATCTCGCCCCGCAAGGGGTCATGGGTGACATAGGCCCGCGCCCGGATATCCTCGCCATACAGGTCCAGAAGCGTTTCGGCGGGCAGCAGGATGTCGGCGTCCACGGGCACTGCGCCCGCCGACTGGAACGCCGCGAAAAGGCGCTCGGCCTCGGCGCGGATGGTGGATTTGGAAATCATG
>JANPKV010000373.1:0-7184 GCA_031426185.1 Rhodobacterales bacterium
CCGGCCACGCGCGGAAACGCGATCAGCGGCTTGCCAAACTGCTGGCGGTCCGATGCATAGGCCATCCCCAGTTCCAGCGCATTCTGCGCCACCCCCACAGCTCGCGCCGCGGTCTGGATGCGCGCGCTTTCGAACGTCTGCATCAACTGCTTGAAACCCTGCCCCTCAACGCCGCCCAATAGGTTGTCGCCCTTGACCGCAAAACCGTCAAAGTTGACGGTGTATTCCTTCATCCCCCGGTAGCCCAAAACCTCGATCTCGCCGCCGGACAGACCCGCATCGACAAACGGCACCGCATCCGTGCCGGGCGTCTTTTCGGCCAGAAACATGCTGAGCCCCCGGTAGTCGGTAGTCCCGGGCACGGTGCGCGCCAGCACCGTCATCACATGGGTCCGCGCCGCGTGGGTGATCCAGGTCTTGTTGCCGGTGATCTCCCAGTCATCGCCGTTTCGCGTCGCCTTGGTGCGCAAGGCCCCAAGGTCCGAGCCGGTATTGGGCTCGGTGAAGACGGCTGTCGGCAGCACCTCGCCGCTGGCCAGCTTTGGCAGCCATTCGGCCTTTTGTGCCTCGGTGCCGCCACAGAGGATCAACTCCGCCGCGATCTCGGTCCGTGTCGCCAGCGACCCCACCCCGATATAGCCGCGCGACAATTCCTCGCTGACGACGACCATGCTGGCCTTTGAAAGTCCGAACCCGCCATGTGCCTCGGGGATGGTCAGGCCAAAGACCCCCATCGCCGCCAGCTTGTCGATCACCTCCATTGGAATGAGGGCGTCCTGCAGATGCCAGCCATGCGCGTGGGGCACCACTTCCTCGTCGGCAAAGCGGCGGAACTGGTCACGGATCATTTCCAGTTCCGCGTCCAGTCCGGTGACGCCAAAGGTCGCGCGTCCCTGGTTGGTCTGCATGCAGCCGACCAGTTGCATCCGGGCGGCTTGCGTATTGCCCGCCGCCATCAGGACGCGCGCGGCGTCGCCCGGCTGCCAGGTGACGCCCAGATCGGCCAGCCGCGCGAACTCGCCCTGGCTCATCGGAATGCCGCCGGCGATCTGGTTCAGGTATTCGCCAAACCCGATCTGCAGGATCAGCGCCTCCATCTCGCCAAACTGCCCTGCATCGGTCACGCGGCCCGCCCAGTCCCGCATCTGGCGCAGGGCTTCGATGTAGGTGGCAAGCCACGCCATCGCATGGGCCGCGGTCTGATGGGCCTCCAGCGCCGGGCCGGAAACCTTGTGGTCCACCGTGACCTGATGGCGCACTGCGTCGCGTGCCTGGTCAAACAGCGCCTCCACCTCGGGCAGGGCAGCTTTGGTCAGCTCAAGCAGATCGGCCAGCAGGGCGGTCGGGGTCATGGTCTGGCCATCATGCGGCATGGGTGCGCTCCGGTCATCTTGGAAATCCTGGCAAGACTTGACTAAGGTCTTCGCAGTTGCTGCGCAACTTAATTCCAACAGCCACTGATAACGCGCACGAAAGTGTCGCAGTGGATTCTTGGGGCCACTGCAGGATCGGAACGCGCCACCCTGAATGCAGAAGGGTTTCCCGACCGCTTCGGGCCGGTCATCCTATCGCGGCGGCCCGCACATCTGCGTCGATATGGGGTACATATTGGCCGAAATTGTCGGCAAACATCCCGACCAGCTTGCGCGCTTGCACGTCATAGGCCGCCCCGTCCCCCCAGGTTCCGCGCGGATCAAGAAGGGCGGCTTCCACGCCAGCCACCGCGACGGGGACATCGAACCCGAAGTTCGGATCGCGCCGGAACGGGCTATCGTTCAGCGAGCCATCCATGGCTGCCGCGAGCAATGCCCGCGTGGCCCTGATCGGCATGCGCCGCCCGGTCCCGTAAGCCCCGCCGGTCCAACCGGTATTCACCAGCCAGCACGAGGCGCCATGCTTGCGGATCTTTTCCTGCAGCAGTTTTCCATACACCTCGGGACGACGTGGCATGAATGGCGCGCCAAAACAGGTGGAGAATGTCGGCGTCGGTTCCGTAATCCCGCGCTCGGTGCCCGCGACCTTGGATGTGAAGCCTGACAGAAAGTGATACATCGCTTGCGCCGGGGTCAGCCGCGCGATGGGCGGCAGCACGCCGAACGCATCGCAGGTCAGCATCACCACATGCTTGGGATGCCCGCCGAGGCCCGTGGCCGAGGCGTTGGAGATCGCTTCCAGCGGATAGGCGCAGCGGGTGTTGTCGGTCAACCGGTTGTCGGCAAAATCGATTTCCAGTGTTTCGGGGTCGTAGACCATGTTTTCCACCACGGTGCCGAAGCGGTGGGTGGTGGCGTAGATTTCGGGCTCTGCCTCGGCGCTCAGGTTGATCGTCTTGGCATAGCAGCCGCCCTCGAAGTTGAAGATGCCGCGGTCCGACCAGCCATGTTCGTCATCGCCGATCAACGTGCGGTCCGGGCTGGCGGACAGGGTCGTCTTGCCCGTCCCGGACAGGCCGAAGAACACCGTGGCATCCACGGGATTGCCGACGGAGTGGTTGGCCGAACAATGCATCGCCATCACGCCCTTTTCGGGCAAGAGGTAGTTCAGCACCGTAAAGACTGCTTTCTTGTTTTCGCCCGCATAGGCGGTGTTGGCGATCAGCACGGTCTTTTCGGAAAAATTGAGGGCGATCACCGTTTCGGAACGGCACCCATGCCGCGCGGGGTCCGCCTTGAAGGACGGACAGTTGATGATCGTCCAATCCGGCACGAAGCCGTCCAGTTCCTCGCGGGCCGGGCGGCGCAGCAGGTGACGGACGAACAGGCTGTGCCATGCCAGTTCCGACACCACACGCACGTCCAGCCTGTGCTGCGCGTCCGCACCGGCATAAAGATCCTGCACGAAAAGATCGCGCCCGCGCATGTGGGCGAGCATGTCCGATTTCAGCCGCGCATAGGCGTCCATCGGCATCGCGGCGTTGTTCTCCCACCAGACCTTGGCTTCGACGTCCGGGGTCCTGACGACGAACTTGTCCTTGGGCGACCGCCCCGTGTACTGGCCGGTCGCGCAGAGGAACGCCCCCCCCCGACCCAGCCGTCCTTCGCCCCGACTGACGGCCGCCTCGACCAAGGCGGCATCGACGTCGTTGTAATAGACATTGGCGACGCCGGTGATCCCGTGATGGTCCAACCGGTGCTCAGGATTGACCCGACCATAAATCATTTTCAGACCTCCCTCTGCCGCATGCCTGCGGCCTACTCGGAAAAAGGCACCCTGGGCCCACACAAAACCAGGTGGCGGCTACTCCACGGCATCATGGGAATGTTCTATCACGATGATTTATGACGAAAAAAGGACTGAATGCCCGCGTTAGCGCAACCAGATGAAACGTTAGCGCAAGCATCGGCACGCAAGATGACCGCTGCGGCAAATCGGTCATCCTCCGGGCTATTTTTGCCGCCTTTTTCAATGGTCTGTGGGTGATTCGCTAAATTTGGTTGATTCTGCCCGCGCAAGCCCCGACATTGGGGAAAAAATAACATGGCACACGAGCTTTAGAGGTAACCGCACATGTCACGGATCGCCCTTGTGGACGATGATCGCAATATTCTGACGTCGGTCGCGATGACGCTGGAGGCCGAGGGATTCGAAGTTGAAACCTATAACGACGGTCAGTCAGCACTCGATGCCTTCAACCGGCGCATGCCCGACATGGCAGTCCTCGACATCAAGATGCCGCGCATGGACGGCATGGACCTGTTGCAGCGCCTGCGCCAGAAAAGCAGCATGCCGGTCATCTTTCTGACGTCGAAGGACGACGAGATCGACGAAGTGCTTGGCTTGCGCATGGGGGCCGATGACTACGTCAAGAAGCCCTTTTCGCAGCGCCTGCTGGTGGAGCGCATCCGCGCGCTGCTGCGCCGTCAAGAGGCGATCGCGACGGGTGAAGTGGCGACGACGGAAGAAAACAAGCTGATGGAACGCGGCTCGTTGACCATGGACCCCTTGCGCCATTCGGTCAGCTGGAAAGGCCGCGAAGTGTCGCTGACCGTGACCGAGTTCCTGCTGTTGCAGGCATTGGCGCAACGCCCCGGTTTCGTCAAAAGCCGCGACCAGTTGATGGACGTCGCATACGATGATCAGGTCTATGTCGACGACCGCACCATCGACAGCCACATCAAACGTCTTCGCAAGAAGATGCGCATGGCGGATGACGACTTTTCGGCCATCGAAACCCTTTATGGCATCGGCTATCGCTACAACGAAGAATGACCGCAAAGCCGCGCATTTCGCCGCGGGATCGATCGACCTCCAAGCCCGGCGAAGTGCTTCTGGGCGAAGATTGGGTGTCGCCCGACCTTGAGGCTTCTGGTAACCGGGCCCCGCGCGGACGTCTTGGCATGGTCGGGCGCGGGCGTTCTCCGCTGGCGCGCAAGATCATCATCTTCAACCTTGTGGCGTTGCTGGTGCTGGTGGCGGGCGTCCTGTTTCTGAACCCGTTCCGGGACAGCCTTGTCGTGCAGCGCGAGGCGGGTCTGGTGCGCGAGGCGCGCCTGATCGCAGACGCGCTCGAGGCAGGCCTCGGCGCGCAGGCAAGCGTTGCGCCCGACCCGGGCCTGACTGGTCTGAAGACCCAGTTTGCCGCCATAGACATGGGCAGTGGCGTCGAGATCTTTCTGTTCGAGCCCAAGGGCCGCCTGTTGGCGCGGCATGTCGGCAGCGCCGCCGCCACGATCCCCGCGCTGGATGAAGACCGCTCCACCGTCATCACCGATTTCCTGAATGTCGTGTGGGAAACCGTGTCTGGGACGATTTCGGCCAGCGACACGCCGGAGCCTCAGATCGACACCGAGGCATTGGCGCGCGACAGCTTTGAAAAGGCGCTGACGGGCGACACGGCGGTCAATATCGGCCGCGATGATCTTGGCCGCGCCACGTTTTCCGTCGCGACCCCGATCCTGCAAGGCGGCCAGCCCGTTGCCGTTGTGGCGCTTGCCTCGGCAGCGGGGGAAATTGACCGACTTGTGCGCAATGAACGCGAGCAGATCCTGCAGATGTTCGTGATCGCGCTGTTCGTGTCCATCGGGCTTAGCCTGGTCCTTGCCTCCACCATCGCAAACCCGCTGTCGGACCTTGCGGCGGCGGCCGAGCTCGGGCGTGATCGCGACGCCCGCAAGATGGCCCCGGCGCGTGTGCGCATTCCCGACCTCGCCGCCCGCCCGGATGAGATCGGCCGACTGTCCGTGGCCATGCGGGGCATGGTGGCGGCGCTTTATGACCGGATCGACGCCAACGAACAGTTCGCAGCCGATGTCGCGCATGAGATCAAGAACCCCCTGGCATCCCTGCGCTCTGCGGTGGGGACGCTGCGGCTGGCCAAGCGCGACGATCAGCGCGAAAAGCTGCTGGAGGTGATCGAACACGACGTGCGCCGCCTTGACCGGCTGGTCAGCGACATTTCCAACGCCTCGCGGCTGGACAGCGAACTGGTGCGCGAGGAAGAAGAATCCTTTGACCTGTTGAAGACGCTGTCGAACATCAGCCAATACCTGTCCCAGCAGGCTGCGGAAAAGGGTGTCGATTTCATCACCGATCTGCCTGCCGATCCTATCCTGATCCGGGGGCTGGAGGCGCGTCTGGCGCAGGTATTTGTCAACCTCATCACCAATGGCATTTCGTTCTGCGAAGACGGCGATGCGGTGCGGGTCTGGGCGCGCAGGCGGGAAAACCGCGTGCTGGTGGTGATCGAGGATACCGGCCCCGGCATCCCCGAACAGGCGCTGACCAAGATTTTCAAACGGTTCTATTCCGAACGGCCGTCAGGGGATTTTGGCAACCATTCGGGGCTGGGGCTTGCGATCTCCAAGCAGATCGTCGAGGCGCATGGCGGCGTGATCTGGGCGGAAAACATCCGGCCGACGCAGGCCGATTTCACCTCGGAACCCTTGGGCGCGCGCTTCGTCGTCGGCTTGCCGGTGTGACGTGACCGACGGTGTCGGGTCCATCGAGGTGGATATGCTGCATGCCACGACGGTTGCCATTGGCGATGCGGGCGTCATGATCATCGGGCCGGCGGGGTCCGGCAAATCTGGATTGGCGCTGCAGCTCATGGCGCTGGGCGCGCGGCTGGTGGCGGATGACCAGACCTGCCTTGTCGCGACCGATGCGGCTGTGGTGGCATCCGCCCCCCCGACTCTGCGCGGCATGATCGAGGCGCGCTTTGTCGGCATCCTCGAGGCCCCCGTCCGGGACAGCGTGGCGGTGCGCCTGGTGGTCGATATGGGCCAGCTTGAGACGACGCGCTTGCCCCCGCGCCGGACCATCGGTGTGAACGGTCGCGTGATTGACCTTGTCTTTGCCCACCCCAGTGCCCATTTCCCCGCTGCACTCATGTGTTACGTCGCAGGCGGGCGGCATCAATGACCACCGATATTTCCCCGGCCAAGACCCCCCAGCCCGTTCAGGACCATCATCTGGTGCTGGTCACGGGTCCCTCCGGTGCGGGCCGGACCACCGCGATCAGGGCGCTGGAGGATCTGGGTTTTGAGGCGATCGACAATCTGCCCCTGTCGCTGGTGCCGCGCCTTGTCGAAGGGCCATCCCTGGGCCGCCCGATCGCGCTTGGACTGGATGTGCGCAACCGCGACTTCAACTCCGGCGCGCTGATCGAACTGATCGACCGCCTGACGCGCGATCCGCGCGTGGCGCTGGACGTGGTCTATCTCGACTGCGCGCCGGGCGTTCTGATCCACCGCTATTCCGAGACCCGCCGCCGCCACCCCATGGCCCCCGACGAGACACCCGCCCAAGGGGTGGAGCGCGAGATCGACCTTTTGTCGGCGATCCGGGTGCGCGCGGACCACCTGATCGACACCACGGATCTGAACCAGCACGAGCTTCGCGCCGAGATCGGGCGATGGTTTGATCCCGGACAGGGGCGGCGCATGGCCGTTTCGGTGCAGTCGTTCAGCTACAAACGCGGGGTGCCGCGGGGGCTCGACATGATTTTCGACTGCCGGTTCCTCAGCAATCCGCATTGGCAGCCGAATCTGCGCGCGCTTGACGGACGCGATTCTGCGGTTGCGAACCATCTTCAATCCGACCCGCGCTACGGCGAATTCCACCGCAAGGTGATCGACCTTCTGCTGTTTCTTCTTCCGGCGCATCTTGCTGAAGGAAAAGCCTATTTGGCCATCGGGTTTGGCTGTACCGGCGGGCAGCATCGGTCAGTTGCAGTTGCAGAAAAT
>JANPKV010000374.1:0-9363 GCA_031426185.1 Rhodobacterales bacterium
CGGACCATAATGGGCAAAGATGCCCTTGCGCCGCTTGGGCTTGTCGTTCTCGAAATAGGGCATGTCGACGGACCAGATCGCCTCGCCGGTCGCCGCATCCAGCCGCACCAGTCTGGACTGGTCATTGACCAGGAACACCGAGCCACCAACAGGCAGAACCGGGCCCATCGCACCTTCGGCCGACGACCAGATACGGTCGCCCGACGAAGATGAGATCGCCACCGTCCGGCCCGCAGAGGTGCCCGCAAAGGTCACATCGCCCTGAACCACCGGGTCAGCCGTCACGTCAAACGTCGCGGCAAACGCACGACCCAGCCGTTCGCCTGCGGTCGACACCGACCAGACCTTGAGGCCGCCCAGACGTGTCACGGCCATGATCTCGCCGCCTGCCGTCGGGAAGATCACCGAACGCTCACCCACGGCGGGGGCGGAACTGCCGATCACGCCCAGCTTGGACGCCGTGCCCGTCGCCTGCCACATGACCTTGCCGGTATCTGCCGCCAGCGCCCAGGCGGCGCCGTCGCGACCGACCACATAGACCGCGCCCTCCACGGCGGCAGGCGCGCCACTGATCGGCGAATCCACGCGCTGACGCCAGATCACCGCACCCGAAGACGGGTCAAGCGCCACCAGCTCGCCAAAGCCCGTCGCCGCGAACAGCCGCCCGCCCGCCACGGCAAGCCCGCCACCCGACTGCTCGCCGCCACGGTCAAAGCTGGCGCTCAGGTCGACCGACCACAGCGTTGCCCCGCCGGTCGAGGTCGCGGTCAGCCCCGACAGGGCATCAAGCGTGAAGACGCGGCCGTCTGCCACCACCGGTGCCGCCGAAACGCGGGCCTTGCGCGACGATCCTTTGCCGACATTCGCGCTCCAGACCCTTTGCGGGCTGGCCGACAGCGCGCCATGGGGCATCAGGTGCCGGGCATTGCCGGCACGGTGGGTCCAGTCGGCGTTGTTCTGTGCTGCGGGCAGCGTGATCGGGACCGAGACTGCGGTCTGGCCCGCAATCGGAGCCTCGGGTGCGGGCGCGTCCTCGGCAGCGACGGATGCCTCCAGCGGGACGCTGGTGTCAAAGCGTTCGCCTTCCAGTACCAGTTCGCGCTGACCGCAGGCGGCCAGCATGGCAAGGCCCAGGACAGGGAAGAGACCAGACCGTTTCACCCCTGCCATCACGCTCATTCCCATCTGATCCGTTCCTTGACGCCGCATGTCAGCCATTCGCACTGGAGGTCTCTGGCAATGCGCCCCCCAGCGCCACGATCACCTGCCCGACACGACCGCGCAAGGCGGGTGATGCCTCCTGATCCTGCGCCAGCGCCTGCAGTGCTGCAATTGCCGCATCTGTCTGACCCTCTTCGATCAGAAGATAGGCCAGCTGTTCCTGGGCCAGAACCCGGAACGGACGCCCGGCAATCGCCAGACCCTCAAGCGCGGTCCGGCGGTCGGCCAGGGGGGTCGCGTCCCCCGCCACGATGACGCGGCGCAGGGTCGCAAGATCACGGTAAAGCTGCGGCTTTGCTGCATCGGCGATGACCGCATCCAGCGCCGCCAGTGTGGCTGCGCTGTCTTCGTCGGGGTCAGAGGCCAGCAACAGCTGCAGGATCGCCATCTGGGGACCATCGGCAGGCACCGCTGCAAGTGCTGTGCGCCTTGCCGCCGGATCGGGCAGCTCCAGCGCGGTCGAGACCGCATCGCCAAAGGCCTCGGCGCTGGCCTCGGCTTTGGACTTTTGCCATTCATTCCAGGCCGAACCGCCAACCAGACCCAGAACCAGCACGATCCCGATCCAGCCGTATTTCCGGAATACCTTGAAAAGTTTGTCGCGACGGACCTCTTCGGTGACCTCGTCGATAAAGCTTTCAGGATTGCTCAAAGGGCCCACTCCATGTCGTTGCCTTGTCTTACAGGCAAACCGCGCAGCTTGCCAAGGCCCGGATCGGCGCGCCGACCTGCGCCAGTCTAGGACCCCGCCGTCGGAATGTAGGTGTACCAGCTGCCATCGGGATTGCGCGCGGTGATCAGCTTGGGCGGAGCGTCGGGCTCCTGCGGCAAGACCAGGGGTGAAACCTCCACGGCGGCATCTTCGTCCGATGATTGCCGGGCCCACATCGCCGCATAACGCCCCTTGGCGGCCAGCAAGACGTCATGGGTGCCTTCTTCGACCACAAGACCGGCCTCCAGGACGACGATCCTGTCGGCATCCGCGATGGTCGACAAGCGGTGCGCAATGGTGATGACCGACCTGCCCTTGCCCATCTCCAGCAAGCTGTCCTGGATGTCGCGTTCGGTCTGGCTGTCCAGCGCACTGGTCGCCTCGTCCAAAAGCAGGATCGGGGGATTCTTTAGCAGGGTCCGCGCGATCCCCACACGCTGCTTTTCGCCGCCCGAGAGTTTCAGCCCCCGTTCGCCGACAGTCGTCTCATACCCCTGCGGCAGGCTTTCGATAAAGGTGTGGATCTTGGCCGCCCGCGCGGCATCCTCGATCTCTTCCCGGCTGGCTTCGGGGCGTCCGTAAGCGATGTTGTAAAGGATGGTGTCGTTGAAAAGGACGGTGTCCTGCGGCACGACGCCGATGCGCGCATGCAAGGAGTCCTGCGTCACGTCGCGGAGATCCTGCCCGTCGATGCGTACCGCACCGCCGGTCACGTCATAAAACCGGAACAGCAACCGCCCGATGGTCGACTTGCCCGACCCCGACGGCCCGACCAGCGCCACACGTTCGCCGGGGCCGACGCGCAAGGACACACCCTTGAGGATGACCCGGTCGGGATCATAGCCAAAGGTCACATTGTCGAACACGACCTCGCCGGAGCCCACGCGCAAGGCTGGCGCACCGGGCTTGTCCTTGACCTCGGCCGGTTGTGCAAGCAAGCCGAACATCTCGCCCATGTCGACAAGCGACTGGCGGATTTCGCGGTAGACGGTGCCCAGAAAGCCCAAGGGCATGCTGATCTGGACCATGTAGGCATTCACCATCACGAAATCGCCGACCGTCAATGTGCCCGCCCGAACCCCCATCGCGGCCAGCACCATGACCGAAACCAGCCCGATGGTCAGCAGAAACGCCTGCCCCGCGTTCAAATAGCTGAGCGATTGGCCAGTCGCGACCGCCGCCTTTTCGTATTTTCCCATCGCGCGGTCATAGCGTCCGGCCTCGCGCGCCTCGGCACCGAAATACTTGACCGTCTCGAAGTTCAACAGGCTGTCCACCGCCTTCTGGTTGGCATCGGTGTCCTGGTTGTTCATCTCGCGCCGCAGTTTCACCCGCCATTCGGTGACCTTGAACGTGTAGGTGACGTAAAGCGTGATCATCACGATGACGACCGCCGAATAGGCCCAGCCAAAGGCGACCGCAAAGATGACGATGACCAGAAGCAATTCCAGGATCAGCGGGCCGATGGAAAAAAGCATGAAGCGCAGCAGGAAATCGACGCCCTTGACGCCCCGTTCGATGATACGGGACAGCCCGCCGGTCTTGCGCGTGATGTGATAGCGCATGGACAGCTGGTGGATGTGGGTGAACGTCTCCAGCGCCAGCGCCCTGAGCGCACGCTGTCCGACGCGCACGAACACAAGGTCTCGCAATTCGCCGAACGCCACCGCCGAAAACCGCGCGATGCCGTAAGCGACCGTCAGACCGACGGCTCCGACCGCGAGCAACGTGCCCGCATCCGCATCCGTGCCCGCCAGCGCATCCACCGCGACCTTGTAAAGATAGGGGGTGGTCACCGAGACAAGCTTGGCCACGAACAGCATCGTCATCGCCAGAACGACCCGGCGCTTGACCCAACCCTGCCCGTCCGGCCAAAGATAGGGCAAGACGCGGGCGATGGTCTGAAGCCCCGAGGCAGGCGGCGTGGATCGATCGGCGGAAGTCACGGATTTGGTGGCGCGGCGCATTCTTGTTCCTGGCGTGCAGCAGACTTGACCTGCTGGGGGACTCGGCTATGGTCACTTCAACATTTCATGAGTATTTGAAGCATGGATCGAAGTAAAGCTTTGGCGGCGTTGGCGGCCCTTGCCAACGAAACCCGGCTCGACCTGATACGCCTGCTGGTCGTGGCAGGCAATGACGGGCTGACGGCAGGGAACATAGCCCGCGCGCTGGATCATTCAGCATCGCGATTGTCGTTTCACCTCGCACAGCTGGAGCAGGCCGGCCTGATCACCTCGCGCCGCGTGGCCCGCAACATCTATTATGCGGTCGATCCGGCCGGAATGGGCGGCACCATCGGATATCTGATGGCCGATTGTTGCCAGGGCCATCCCGAGGTGATGGCCTGCTGCCGCCCCGAACCGGCCAAAGCCCCTGCCGCTACGGAGCCTCGCTTGGGATCGTGAAGACCTGCCCGGGATAGATCAGATCCGGATCGCGGATCTTGTCGCGGTTGGCCTCGAATACCTGCACATAAAGGATGCCCTCGCCAAAGTTTTCCTTGGCAATGCCCCACAAGGTGAATCCGGGCTGCACGGTAACCGTCACAGGAACGGGCACGGCCTTGGCCGCAAAGGCCGGTTCGGGGGTCGCCGCTGCGGTCGCTGGGGCCTGCGAAGCCGGTGCGGGCTCTGCAGCAGGTGCGGCCTCCGTGGCAGCTACAGGTTCTGCGGGCGCTGCGGGGTCGCTGTCAGCGGCGGGCTGGGCTGCGGCAACTGCGGTTGGTGCTGCAGCGGTTTCCGCGGCTGCCGGCGCTGCGGCCTCAGCCGTTTGCGGGGCGGCCGCATCGGACGTGGACAGCGTCCCTTCGGTCGCGGCCGCAGCCGCAAGCGCCTCGCGCGTTTCGCGCTTGAAGGGGGTTTCGAACCGCGACGCGACCTTGCCCGCCGCATCAAGCTGGTCGACCCGGAGCGTATAAAGACCCGGGGCAGTTTCCGGCAGCGTCAGCGTCCATTGCGCCCCATCCGGGGTGACCTCCGCCACCAGCGCGTTGTCGAGGTAGAACCGCAGCACCTGTCCCGGGCTGCCCGCACCCGAAAGCTGCACGTCACCCCCCGGGGTATAGGCGATGGCGTCGATGGTGACATTGCCACCTGAAGGGGTAGCCTCGCCTTGCAGGACTGTGACGCCGTCTTCGGTCACCAGCAAAGCCGCCGGTGCCGCGGGTTCCGGCGCGACTGTAGCAAGTTCCGGCGCGACTGTGGCAAGTTTCGTCTCGCTGCTGGGCGAGGCATCCGCTGCGGGTGGATCGGCGGCAGGGCTGGCCGCAGCCGCATCCGCTGCGGGGTCGGCGGCGGCCACTTCGGCTGCCGGTGCGTCACTGGCGGGTTCGGGCACCGCAGCCGCCACAGCGACCGGTGCGGCAATCGGCGCGACGGCGACCGTCGCATCGGCGGCGACCTCGACCCCGTCGGCACCCGTCATGACCATCGACAACAGGCGTGGGGCATCGCTGGGATCAAGCGCGAACATCGTGACGAACTTGCCCGCCGCATCGGCCGTTGCGGTCGCGACTGTCGCGGCGTTCAGGCGCAACTGCACCTCGGCATTGGGCGCCACCTGACCTGCGACAAGGGCCGACCCGTCCGGTTCGATTCGCACGATGTCAAAAGCCATGGCTGGCGGCGCTGCGGGTTCTGGCGCCGGTGTGGTCGTGTCCGGCGCAGGCTCGGCAACATCGGTGGCCTCTGGCGCAGGCTCGGCAACATCGGTGGGCTCCGGCGCTGATGCGGGTGCTTCCGCGGCTGGTTCGGCATCTGCCGCTGCAGTGTCTGCCGCTTCGGCTTCGGGCGCGGGGGCATCCGGCGCGGCGTCGCTGGCGGCCGCGCTGTCCTGAACCGGTTCGGGCGTCGCCGCCGGTTCAGGCTCCGGCGTGATTGCCGCTTCGGCCAGCGGGACGGGTTCTGGCGCGGCTGTGGCCTCGGTCGCCGTTGCGGGTGCCACCTGCGCTGGCTGGTCTGCGCTTGCGACCTCCACGTCGGAAGGCGCGGGCGCGGGCGACGGCCGGAAAACGGCGTATCCGCCCGCACCCAGCAAAGCCGCGCCCAAGACGAACCAGACTGCGCGTTCCTGCGGTGTCTTCGATGCCCAATCGGCCATGTTCTTTCCCCCTGAAGCGGGGTCTGTTACCGACCCCTGCTTTTTCTTCTTCATGGAACCGCTATATCTGGCGTCAAGGCAATAGTTTACACACACATCCCTGCAGTCCGGAGGAAATCGTGACTTCCAGCCCTCACATTGTTCGGTCCATCTGCGTTTTTTGCGGCTCGCGCTCCGGGCGTAATCCGGCCCATGTCGCGGCGGCACAGGCGACGGGCAGGGTCATTGCCGATGCGGGGTGGCGGCTGGTCTACGGGGCGGGCGATGTCGGCCTGATGGGCGAGGTCGCCCGTGCGGCGCAGGCGGCAGGCGCCAAGACGCTCGGGGTCATCCCGACGCATCTGTTGGCGCGCGAGATGGGAAAGCGCGACCTGACAAGCTTCGTGATCACCGAAGACATGCATGAACGCAAGAAGGTGATGTTCATGAATTCGGATGCCATCGTGGTCCTGCCGGGTGGTGCAGGCAGTCTGGACGAGTTTTTCGAGGTGCTGACCTGGGCGCAGATCGGGCTGCATCGCAAGCCGATTTTGCTGGTGGACGTCGCAGGCTACTGGACACCGCTGGCGGCACTGATCGACCATGTCGTCGCCGAAGGCTTTGCCGACCCCTCGATCCGCACGCTGTTTCAACTGGTCGATGACGTGCATGCGCTGTCGGCCGCACTTCACGAGGCTATGGCCAGGACGTAGAAACGCCCGCAACGAACGGATCGGTGCGGGCGCAGATCTTGTCGGACTTGGGCCTACATCCGGGCGGCGACGGCTTCCCAGTTCACCAGCTTGTCGAGGAAGTTGGCAAGGTAGGCGGGGCGCTTGTTGCGGAAGTCGATGTAGTAGCTGTGCTCCCACACGTCGCAGCCAAGCAGCGCCTTTTGCCCGAAACACAGCGGGTTGACGCCGTTTTCGGTTTTGGTGATCTGCAGGTTGCCGTGGGAATTCAGCACCAGCCACGCCCAGCCCGACCCGAACTGTCCGCCCCCGGCAGCGGCGAAGTCTTCCTTGAACTTGGCCACCGAGCCAAAGTCGCGCGTGATCGCCGTCTCCAGCTCACCCGGCATCGTCTTGGCTTCGCCCGGCCCCATCACTTCCCAGAACAGGTTATGGTTCCAGTGCTGGCTGGCGTTGTTGAAGATGCCGTTCTGCGCCACCGCACCGGACTGATAGGTGCCCTTGACGATGTCATCGAGCGACTTTCCTTCCCATTCGGTGCCGGCGATCAGCTTGTTGCCGTTGTCGACATAGGCCTTGTGGTGGATGTCGTGGTGGAATTCCAGCGTCTCCTTGGACATGCCAAGCGAGGCAAGGGCGTCATGGGCGTAAGGCAGGTCTGGCAGGGTGAAAGCCATCGGAGGGTCTCCTTGATACGGAAAGTCGTTCCCTTGGAATAAGGGGGCGTTGGGCGGCAAGGTCAAGCCGAAAGGCCCGAAAGACGTCGCGCGGTGACCATTGCCGCATGCATTACCGGCAGGAACGTGCCACCCGCGCCAGGGTTACAGTTCGCTGCCGGGTTGCGCGGAATGGCTCAGCAGACCCATCACATAGGCCGCGACGGACCTGAAGCAAACGAGAGTATAGCCATTGCCCTCGTGCCAGAAGGCGCAAGCCACCTGCGCGGCGCGGGTGCGGCGCACTTCGTTCGGCGCAAGGCGGTCCAGATCGACCGGGCAAAGTTTCCGCAGCACCTGGTCCGCATCGACACCCTCGATCCGGAACACCGCACGGGCGTCAGACACATCGACCGCCAGATGGTGTTCTCCCTGCAACGCCTTGCCGATCTCCGCCAGCGCCTTGGACACGTCGGCATAAGGCAGGATCAGCAGATATTCGTCGGGGCTCATCCAGGCGCAGGCGCGGTCGCCCTGCCCCTCGATGCGGCGCATGGCGGGAACCTTGGCACCGGTTGCCGCCTTGACCGCTTTCGCCAGCCCTTTCAGTTCCTTGGCGCGCAAAGTTATCATCCCCAAGGGGCCGATTTCCCGGATCTTGGCAAAGCCGTCAAAGCTCGCGCCGCCCAGGGCGGATATCGGATCAGACATTCTGCTTCTCCCCTTCGGGATCGTAAAAGACCGGATTGACCACCCGCGCCGCGACCGTCCCACCCGTCACCGTGTTAAAGCTGACAACCTCGCCCATCCGGTCCGGCCCGTGCCGCAACAACCCCATCGCGATGCCCCGACCGAGGGTCGGCGACCGGTAGGTGGACGTGACGCGGCCTTGGGTATTGCGCTGGCCGTTGTCGTTGAAGCCGTCGGCAAGGACATAGGCGCCGTCGGGAATGGTGGAGCCGTCAAGAGCTTCAAACCCCACCAGTTTCCAGCGATCCCGGCTGGCCAGATGCGCCCGCTCCTGGCCGCGTTTGCCAAGATAATCGGCCTTCTTCTTGGAAATCGCCCAAGCCAGCCCAAGATCTTGCGGAATGACCGTGCCGTCAGTCTCGTCGCCGATCATGATGAAGCCCTTTTCGGCGCGCATCACATGCAGCGCTTCGGTGCCATAGGGCATTGCATTCAGGGGCTTGCCCGCCTCGACGCAGGCCTGCCAGAAGGCAAGTCCGTGACAGGCCGGGACCGCGATTTCATAGCTGAGTTCACCCGAAAAGCTGATCCGGTAGACGCGGACGGGAAAGCCGCCAAGGGTGCCATCCGCCCATTGCATGAAGGGCAGTGTTTCCTTGGAAACATCCATCCCGCCAAGGGCTTGCAACAGGTTTCTCGCCTTGGGACCGACCACCGCGATCTGGGCATATTGTTCGGTGACGTTGGCGGTATAGACCTGCCAGTCCCACCATTCGCATTGCAGCCAATCCTCCATCCAGCCGTGAATGCGGTCGGCGCCTCCGGATGTCGTGTGACAAAGCCAGGTGTCCTCGTCGATCCGCGCCACCACGCCGTCGTCGGAAAGAAATCCCTGCTCGTTGCACATCAGGCCATAGCGGCATTTGCCGATCGGCAGGGTGCTCATCACGCCGGTATAAAGCATGTCGAGGAACCGACCCGCATCCGGGCCCTTGACGATGATCTTGCCCAAGGTGGAGGCATCCAGAAGGCCGACATTTGCCCGCGTGTTGACCACCTCGCGGTGGACCGCCTGTTCGTGGGTCTCACCCGGCTGCGGGAAGGTGTAGGGGCGCCGCCACAGGCCGACCGGCTCAAAATAGGCCCCGGCCCGCACATGCCAGTCATGGATCGGGGTCTTGCGCAGGGGTTGGAAGATGTCGCCCCGCGCCTCGCCTGCCAGCGTGCCCAGGGTGACGGGCGTGTAGGGCGGGCGAAAGGTGGTGGTCCCGACGGCCGGGATCTCGGCGTTCAGGGCCTGGGACAGGACGGC
>JANPKV010000375.1:0-17476 GCA_031426185.1 Rhodobacterales bacterium
TGCGCCGATGGTTCAGATGATGCTGCCGCGGATCAAGGAACGCGTGAATGCGGCCTATGGTTATGCTGCGGTGTCGCGCATCACGCTGACCCAGACCGCTGCTGATGGATTTGCCGAAGGCCAGACGCCGTTCACCGGACCCGCCACGCCGCCGCCGCCGGATCTGAAGATCGAGGCTGCGGCCGTCGCCCAGGCTGCCCAGATCGGGGATGCCGACCTGCGCAGCGCCCTTGAAGCCTTGGGCAAGAATATCTTAACTCGTCGCCAATCCGAACACCGAAAGAAAACGCAATGAATTCCATGATCCTCCGCAGCGCAAAAGCCCTGCTGTTCGCAGTCGTCGCAGGCCTTGCCGTTCCCGCCCTTGCACAGGAAGCCACCCCTGCGGCCGCCCCCGTCATCGAGGATTTTTCGCTTGGATCGCCCGATGCCAAGGTCAAGATCGTGGAATACGCATCGTATACCTGTCCGCATTGTGCCGATTTTCATGCCGAAAACTTTGCCAAGCTGAAAGCGGACTACATTGATACCGGCAAGGTGCAGTTTACCCTGCGCGAGGTCTACTTTGACCGGTACGGGCTTTGGGCGGCAATGGTCGCTCGGTGTGGCGGCGACATGAAGTATTTCTTCATCCACGACGTTCTGTTCGACACGCAGCGCGAATGGGCAGGGTCTGATGATCCGGCTGTGGTGGTGGAAAACCTGAAAAAGATTGCCCGGTCCGCAGGGATGGAAGACGCAACTGTCGACGCCTGCCTGAAAGACAGCGCAAAGGCCGATGCGATGGTCAAAAAGTTCCAAGCCAACATGGACGCCGATGGTGTCGAAGGCACGCCCACGATCTTTATCAATGGCGCCAAGCATTCCAACATGGCCTATCCCGCGCTCAAGGACCTGATCGAAGCCGAACTGGCGAAATAAGCCATGGCGGCCCCGCTCGCCGGACTGCGCGTCATCGAACTAGCGCGAATTCTTGCCGGTCCATGGGCAGGTCAGGCCCTGGCCGATCTTGGTGCCGATGTCATCAAGGTGGAGGCCCCCGAAGGCGACGACACCCGCCGCTGGGGGCCGCCGTTTCTGACGCGCGACGGCGAGACGACGGCGGCCTATTTCCACGCCACGAACCGTGGCAAGCGTTCGATCACCTGCGATTTTCGCACCGAAGAAGGTCAGGCACTGGTCCGGCGGTTGGTCGCGGATGCCGACATCGTCATCGAAAACTTCAAGGTGGGCGGACTGGCGAAATACGGGCTGGATTGGGAAAGCATGCGCGCGCTCAATCCGCGCCTGATCTATTGCTCCATCACCGGGTTCGGACAGGACGGTCCCTATGCCCACCGCGCCGGATACGACTTCATCATCCAGGGCATGGCGGGGCTGATGAGCGTGACGGGTGCGCCGGGCGGGCAACCCCAGAAGGTCGGCGTCGCGATCACGGACATCATGACCGGCGTTTATGCCGCGCTGGCGATCCTTGCGGCGGTGCATCAGCGTGAGCGGACCGGTCTGGGCCAGCAGATCGACATGGCGTTGATGGATGTGGCGACGTCGATCATGGCCAATCAGGCGATGAACTACCTGGCGACCGGCAACGCGCCCGGCCTGATGGGGAACGCCCATCCGAACCTTGCGCCCTATGCAGTGTTCGACTGCGCGGATGGGTGGATCATCCTTGCCACCGGCAATGACGGGCAGTTCCAGCGATTGTGTGGTCTGCTTGGGCTTGAGGCGATGGCGCGCGCGCCGGATTATCTGACCAATGCCGATCGGCTGGCGCACCGTGAAGCCATGACGGCGGCCTTGACCGCCGCCACCCGGACCTGGTTGCGCGACGATCTCTTGACCGCCTGTGAGAAATCCGGCGTTCCGGCCGGGCCGATCAATGACCTGGCTGACGTCTTTGCCGATCCGCAGGTCGTGGCGCGTCGTCTGCAGATCGCCCCCGATGGCATTCCCGGTGTGCGTAGTCCGATGACGTTTTCCGCCAGCGAAATCGTATTGGACCGGCCCGCACCCAATCTGGGAGAGCATCAAGCCGAGGTTTTGGCGGGATTAGACCCTGTTTGATGCCGGGTATCGCGCCAATAGACCATCAAGAGAGGCTCTCAGGACCATCGGTTCCGCGAATGCCAGCCGCACCGGCAGGGTCAGGATCTGGGTCCGAAACGCCTCGGGGAGGCGGACAGCATCCTTTTCGGTCGTCACGAGCTGCGCGCCCAATCCTTGCGCTTCGGTGGTCATCCGGTTCAAGAGCGCAATGGAAAGCGGTTGGTGATCGGCCAAGGTGATGGTGCGGACGAGGTCGGCACCCAAGGCGCGCAAGGTTGCAAAGAACTTTTCCGGATAACCGATCCCTGCAAAGGCCATCACCTTTTGGCCGGCCCAGTCCATCCCCATCTGCAACGGCTCCAGCCGGGCGCGCTGGTGCGGCAGGCCGACCGAGTGACCCCAAGTCCGGTCGAACCGGTCCTGCGCCTCGGGGTTGCCGATGGAGACCAGGATATCCGCACGCGCCAGTCCGGCACGCACAGGTTCCCGCAGCGGCCCGGCCGGTAGGCAAAGCCCGTTACCAAAGCCCATGGCGGCATCGACGACGATGATCGACAGGTCCTTTGCGACGGACGGATTCTGGAACCCGTCATCCAGCACCAATACGGTCGCACCGGCCGCTTCGGCCGCCTTGACGCCGGATGCACGGTCCCTCGCGATCCAGACCGGCGCAAAGGCTGCCAACAGCAGGGGCTCGTCACCCACATCTGCGGCGCCATGGCGTAACGGGTCGACCTGCACGGGTCCGACGAGGCTGCCGCCATAGCCGCGCGAGATGACGTGCACGCGGCAGCCCCGCGCCACCAGCATCTGCACGATGGCGATGACCGTGGGCGTCTTGCCGGTGCCACCTGCGTTCAGGTTCCCGACGCAGATCACCGGCGCACCCGCCCGGTAACCTGTCGGTGCAAGCCGCCGCGCCGTCAGGGCCGCAGTCACCCATCCCAAGGGCCGCAAAAGTGTCGCCAGGGCTCCGGGTGCATCCGGCGCGCGGTGCCAGAATGCGGGCGGGCGCATCAGCTGGGCCCGTCGGTCAGGGTGCGTATGGTTTCAATGATCGTATCGGTCACCTCGGCCCCATCCGACGCAACGGCCCAGGCGGCCTGCGCCAGCCGTGCGGCCTTGTCCGGCGCCAGAACGTCCGAGACAGCGTCGGCCAGATTGCGGTGCGTACCCACAAGCCGGGTGGCACGCGCCGCAGCCAGACGTTCGAAAGCTTTGGCATACTTGCCTGGATTGGGTCCGTGCAGGATGCCAGAGCCAAGGGCTGCGGCCTCCAGCGGGTTTCGGACACATCCGGATGCCGACAGACTGCCGCCAAGGTAAGTGACTGGGGCCAGACGGTACCACAGGCCCAGTTCGGCATCGCCCTCGATCACATAGACCTCTGTTTCGGGGTCGGGCTCATCGTCATTGGCGCGGACCGCAACCGACAATCCGGCGGCGGTCAACTTGTCCGTCAAGGGTACCACACGTTCCGCGTTGGCAGGCGACACGATCAGCAGCGACTTGTGGGCAAGACCGATGGCAATCTTGTGGGCTGCGATCACGGCATCTTCCTCAGCCTCGGGCAGGGTGGCGGCAAACCATACGGGCCGTGTGAGCAGCAGCCTGGCCAGCGTGTCCCGCTCTGCCTCAAGGCAGGGAAGGGCGGCGCTTTGTTCTTCCAGCCGGCCGATCACGGCCACTGCCGACAGCGCGCCCCCGGCCTTGCGGTAGGCGCGGGCGGCATCCTCGTCCTGCGCATAGATGTGGGAAAACAACGAAAGTGCGTTGCGCATCAAGCCGGGGTACCAGCCGTCGCGACCGCGCAAGAGATAGGGCGTCGCGGCGTCGATCATGATCAGCGGGATCTTGCGCGCATGCGCCTCGGTCAGAAGGGCGGGTCGCAGTTCGCCGTTCGAAAACGCCATGATCTCGGGGCGCCAGTGGTCAAGGAAACCCGTGATGTCGGCGGGTATGTCGGCGGGCGGCGGCACCCAGACAAGACCCTCATGCGCTGGCGCAGGTTCGGGGCTGGTCATCAGGACGTTGAACCCGTCCTCATCCGTAAGTCGCCGCACCAGTTCAATGAGGCGTGACTGGTCATCGGGCATCGGCGCATGTAGCCAGAGCAGCCGACCCGCCGGACGCGGCGGATAGTTGACCTCGTGCGCCGTCTGGCGATGGCTGAGATTATAGAGCGTCAGCCCGATGGAATATGCGGCCATGGTGCGTGCAGCCTAGACCCCGAATGCGATTGTGGGCGACGCGGGCTGGGCCTCGTCACGCAAGCGGTGCAGGTGGGCGATGTAATAACGCATGTGCGCGTTGTCGACGGTCCGCTGCGCCTCGGCTTTCCAGGCGCGAAAGGCCGTGTCGTAATCCGGGAAAATGCCCACCACATGCAGGCCTGCCACGTCGCGAAACACATTGCGCGATGGATCGACAAGTTCACCGCCGAACACAAGATGCAGTTTTTGGGTCATGTTGTGCTCCATGCAGGTCCTTGAAGGACAGGTAACCTGCCCTAGCGCGAGTCGTGGCGCAGCGTAAAGGGTGTGTCGCATCGGTCAAGCGCCGCCAGATCACCTGCCCGTCAGCCAATTGCCAATGCGCGCCAGACGTGACGGCGGGCCACGATGGCGCGCCTCTCGTGCGTCGGCGGCGCGGAGCAGGGCGTACATCCCCTGCACGCCGAGCCAGCGCAGTGGTTCCGGCTCCCAGGCGCGGACCTTGCGGTTGACCCATGGCAGGCGGGTCAGGGCGGTCTCCTTGCGCAGGGCAAGGTCGGCCAAGGTCCGCCCCGCCAGGTTCGAGGTGGACACACCGACGCCCACATAGCCGCCTGCCCAACCGATTCCGGTCGACGGATCCAACCCGACGGTCGCACACCAGTCGCGGGGCACGCCCAGGACGCCGCACCAGGCATGATCAACCGAAAAGTCGCGCGTTGCCGGGAAATGGCGGTGCAGGATGGTGGTCAGGGCGGCGATGGTCTTGGGATCAGGCGCGCCGCTGGCATCGATCGCCGAGCCATACCTGTACGGCGTGCCCCGCGCGCCCACTGCGATCCGCCCTTCGCGCGTGCGCTGGCAGTAGCAATAGGCGTTGGCAAAGTCGCCAAGGATTTCGTGTCCCTGCCAACCGATCTGGTCCCAGACCGCGGGCGGTAGTGGCTGGGTGACGATCTGTGCCGAGTTCAGCGGCAGCCAGTCGCGCCGCGATCCTTCCAGGGTGGCAGTGAAGCCTTCGGTGCAGCGCAGGATGGTACTGGCCTGGATCTGGCCCTTGTCGGTCGTGACGCGGCCCTTGGCAATGTTGGTGACCGTCGTGCCTTCGACGATCCGCACGCCTTGGCGTTCTACCATCGCTGCCAGGCCGCGTACCAGTTTGGCGGGCTGCACGCGGGCCACGCCCGACACGATCATGCCGCCCATCGCGCCGGGTATGTTGACCCGGGCGTGCGTTTCATCCGCGCCGATCTGGCGGACGCGATCCTGTTCGCCCCAATGTCTGCGATGCGCGACTTCGGCGGTCAGTCGCGCCAGCTGGGCGGGGGAGGTCGCGACCATCAATTCATCGGTACGCAGAATGTCGGCCTCGATGCCTGCCGCTTCGGCCACGCGGATCACCTCATCCACGGTGCCGTTCATGGCATGGACCATCGAGCGGACCTGCGCCTCGGAAGAGGTTCGTAGATAGCGGCTGTGGTTCCAGGCAAAGCCACCGGTCAGCCAGCCGCCGTTTCTGCCCGAGGCGCCAAAACCGGCGAATTCCTTTTCGACGACCAGCACGTCAAGGTCTGGTGCGGCGAGCTTGAGGTATTGCGCGGTCCAAAGCCCGGTATAGCCCGCCCCGATGATGCAGATATCGGCCCGAGTATCGCCCGCCAGCTCCGCCCGCCTGACTGGCATGCCGATATCGGCATACCAGAACGAAACATCGCCCAGCGCCCTTGGCGTCATGGCTCGGACATGGTTTCAGACATTCGACCAGCCGCCGTCTATCACATGCGTGGTGCCGGTGGTGAATCCTGCCGCGTCAGACGCCAGATAAACCACCAGTTCCGCAACCTCTTCGGGTTGGCCCATCCGGCCCGACGGCTGGCGCGACATGAATGCCTTGCGCGCCGCGTCGTAGTCGCCGCTGGCGCGCATGCGGTCATTCAGCGACGGAGTTTCAATGGTGCCGGGGCAGATCGCGTTGCAACGGATGCCCTTGGTCACAAAGTCGGCCGCGATGGCCTTGGTCAGGCCAATCACGCCAGCCTTGGTGACCCCGTAGACGAACCGGTTCGGTGCGGCGATGGTCGACGATACGACGGAGGCCATGTTGATGATCGATCCGCCCCCGTTTTCCAACATCGCAGGCAGAAACGCGCGGCACATCCGGTACATCGCGGTCACGTTCAGTTCGACCGACATCGCCCACTGGTCCTCGTCGCAGTCCAGAATGGTGCCGTTGGCCACAAAACCCGCGCAGTTGAACAGGATGTCCACTGTCCCCACATCCCTGGCCGACCCAAGGATGTCGGCGGGATCGCGAACGTTCAGGACGCGTGTTCCAAGCCCTTCGGCAGCAAGCGCGGCCAGCGCCACCTCGTTGACATCGGTGGCGATCACGCGGGCGCCTTCGCGCGCCATGGCAAGCGCGGAGGCCTTGCCGATCCCCTGACCGGCCGCAGTCACCAGGGCGGTCTTTCCCGTCAGTCGTCCCATTGCTCATTCCTGCGCTATGAACGGATGGCGTTGAGGCTAGTCGCTTTGGTCTTGGGCGAAAAGGGTTGTTCGGGGCGCGGTTCATGGGTGAACAGACCTTGTGCGGGCTGACCCCTCTTCTTGGGCGCGGCGCTGTCGCTTATGTAGGGCATGCAGCTCCGGCGATGGGACGACAAGAAATGACGCAGATCGAACTTGGCCTTGATACGTTTGGCGATGTCACTCAGGGGCCGTCCGGGCAGCCCAAGCCCATGGATCAGGTCCTTCGCGACGTGGTCGAAGAGGGTGTGGTGGCGGATCAGGCAGGGGTCTATTTCCTGGGCCTTGGTGAACATCACCGGTCCGACTTCGCCGTTTCCGCGCCCGAAATCGTTTTGGCCGCCATTGCAGGACGCACGAAACGCATTCGGCTGGGAACCGCGGTGACGGTGCTGTCGACGGACGATCCGATCCGTGTGTTTCAGCGCTTTTCGACGCTCAACGCGATTTCGGATGGTCGGGCCGAAGTGATCCTTGGCCGCGGGTCGTTCACGGAAAGCTATCCGCTATTCGATCACCCCTTGGAAAACTACGAGGTGTTGTTTGAAGAAAAACTGGACATCTTTGCCAAGCTGGTCCGTCAGCCGTCCTTGACGTGGTCAGGGCAGCACCGCTCCGGCCTGACCAATCAGGTCGTCTACCCTCCCCTTGGCCAAGCCGGGCTGACGACCTGGGTCGGCGTGGGCGGCAGCCCGGAATCGGTCGTGCGCGTGGTGCGGCAGGATTTGCAGCTGATGCTGGCGATCATCGGCGGCGACCCGGCGCGGTTCGTTCCTTATGTCGACCTCTATCACCGCGCAGTGGCGCAGCTTGGCCGCAAGGCGCGCCCGGTCGGTGTCCATTCACCGGGGCATGTCGCCAAGACCGACGATGCCGCGCGCGAAGCGATGTGGCCGCATTACCGCGACATGTTCGGGCGGATCGGTCGGGAACGTGGTTGGCCGCCGGTCACCAAGGACAAGTACCTCGCCGAGGTGGAGCATGGCTCGCTTTATGTCGGTTCGCCCGAAACCGTGGCGCGCAAGATTGCCAAGACGGTGACGACGCTTGGCGTGCAGAGGTTCGACATGAAGTATTCTACCGGGCCCATGCCGCACGGCGAATTGCTGGACTCAATCGGCCTTTATGGATCCAAGGTGATCCCGATGGTCCGTGAGATGGTTGCCGATCAGGCGGCGACGGTTTGAAAGCAAAGGGCCCCGGGGTAACCCCCCGGAGCCCTTGTTCCATCGGCACCTGACTACTGCAGGCGCTGGCCGTTGGCGTAAAGCCCCTTGTCCTTGAACTCGATCGTGGAGACCAGCGTGTCGGGCGCTTCGCCCGGTTTCGCAAACATCGCCAGCATCATCCGCGCGCCCATGATCTGGTCTTCGGGAATGATGCCCATCGCGACCAGAGTATCGAGAAGCGCGTTGATGCCGGTCAGGGTGACGTCGATCTGGCCGGTCGGTGCGGGTACGCCCTGAAAGGTCGTCAGGTCGGTATTGTCAAAGGTCAGCGCGCCCTTGCCGTCCACTGCGGCGCCCGCAAGCTTGATCTGCAACTGGGTCAGATCCAGAGAATTCAACTCTCCCGGAAAGCTCTCTTGCATCGTCGCGGACGCTGCCGGGTCCATGATGTCCTGGGTCAGCGTTGCCGTTCCCTTGGTATCGATGATCAGCGTTGCCGGATCGCGTGGCAGCTGACCCATCGGGTCAAACATCGCCCAAAGATCGTCGGACATCCTGAGGTCGACCATCTTGGTCAGGAAACTGAAATCCTGCGGTGCATCCGATTTGGACACGGGCATCAAAAGGCCAAAGGCAAATTCGCCAAATCCCAGATTGACCTCCGGAATCGGGATTGAACTGCCGGTGACCGTGTAATCGGCGGCCTTCACCCCGATGGCATAGGTCAACTGCGTCTTGTCCAGCCCGAAGTCGATATTGCCCCCGTCCATCGTGCCGACGACCTTGCTTTGCGATCCCGCCTCGTCGACGGTCATGTCAAAACTGGTCTTGCCGTATGTTATCCCGCCGTCGCTGGCGAAACCCGCGGTCAAGGCGGAGGCCATATTGGCCATCATGTCCATGCCAAGAAAGCTGCCCTTGGTGGCCCCGTTCAGATCGGCAATGTTGACGCTGACATCAAATGTCGAGCCATCCTCGGTCCCGGATCCTGAAAACACTGCCGAAGTGGCGCTGAAGCTCGAGTCGAGGGTGCTGGCGTCGGCAGGTCCAGTCATGACATAGCGCCCGGCCGCACCCGTCAGGGCGACGTCGAAATCGACATTCACCGGACCGTCCGCATTCGTCACCTCGGTCACGTCGATGCCGATCGACGGCGCGACAAAGTCATAGGATGTGTCGGTGGCACTTCCGCCTGCGGTCATCAACAAACCGGGTTGGCTGACGGTCATCTTGATCGTCGTGGGACCGCCGCTTTCGGTGCCCTCGGGCGGGACCGTCATGCTGATCGGGTAGGATTCGGGCAAAGTCACTTCGACTGTGCCTGTGCCGGTATCGCGAAACCGAACCGTGCCGATCACGCTTTCAGCCGTCAAGCCAGCCGGGTCGTCGATGGTCAGCGACATGCCTTCGACGACCAGCGTGTCACCTTCGCGCGCTTCGCTTGTCGTGGTGATGGTCTGGCCCACGCTTTCCGACATTGTTTTCCACGATTGCCAAACGTCTTCAGCCGTGACCTGAGCCGCCGCCCCTGACGCCGTGAAGACAAGCGCAAGCGCGGTACTGCCCGCCAAAGAGAACTTTGCCATAGAGACACCTTTGTGATGAAACGATACGGGATGGTCACTGGGACGCGGGCTTTGGTCAAGGGCCTTGCTGACCACGATCACAGCGCCCAACGCGAATGTCATCCCTCCCATGCGCCGGTCATGGTCGAGCCGGAGCCTGCATTGCAGCCACTTCGCATAAACGTGTCTGGCGCGTGTGCCACGACTGGGGCATCCATCGCCGGCGCGCGGCAATCTTTGTGACTGCGCCATCAAATTGGGGGGCCCGAATTGAATCCTTGTATAGTGGCAATTGCCATTGCGGCCACATTTCCAGCCTATTTGGCAAATGCACAGACCGCCGAGGACGTCGCGCTGAAGACGATGACCTGGGATCAGATTGTCGAAAAGGCCCAGGGCGGCACGGTCAACATGTTCATGTGGGGTGGTGCCGACAATATCAACGCCTATGTCAGCCAGACCATCGGCGACCTCCTGGCTACGCAGCACGGGATCACGCTGAACCGTGTCGCGCTGACGGATACGGTCGAGGCGGTCAATATTGTTCTGGGCGAGAAAGAGGCCGGGATCGACGAAAACGGCGCGGTGGACCTGATCTGGATCAACGGTGAAAACTTTCGCACTATGAAAGAGGCGGATCTTGCCTTTTGCGGCTACACCGATGTCTTGCCGAACGATGGGCTGATCAACTGGGACAATCCAGCCATTGCCAACGACTTTGGCGTGCCGGTCGAGGGATGCGAAGTGCCTTGGTCCCGGGCGCAGTTTGCCTTTGCCCATGATCTTGCGCGGACGCCAGCGCCGCCGATGTCGATCCCTGATCTGATCGCCTGGATCAAGGCCAATCCCGGCCAGTTCACCTATCCAGCCCCGCCGGACTTCAACGGGTCGGTCTTTGTGCGCCACGTGTTTTATCACGTCGCCGGTGGGACCGAAGGGCTTTTGCGCCCCTTCGATAAGGCACGGTTTGACGAGGTATCCACGAGGACATGGGCGCTCCTGAACGAACTGGAGCCGTTTTTGTGGCGTGAAGGGCAGACCTACCCGACGACCGTTGTGCAGATGAACGACCTTTTCGCCAATAGCGAGGTGGCGCTGACCTTCAATTATGAACCGGCGCAGTTCGGCATCGCGGTGCAGAACGGCATCTATCCCGAGACCACGCGATCCTATGGTCTGGCGGATGGAACCATCAGCAATACCAACTACACAGTGATCCCCTTCAACTCGCCGAACAAGGCAGCGGCGATGGTGGTGCAGAACCTGCTGCTTTCGGCGGAGGCGCAATACGAAAAGACACGCCCCGAGGTCTGGGGCGCGCAGCCGGCCATCGAGATCGACCGGCTTTCACCAGACATGCAGGCCCAGTTTGCCGCCCTCCCGGCACATCCTTCGGTCGTGTCGGCGGCGGTGCTGGGCCGGAATGCCCTGCCCGAACTGCAATCCGACTGGATTTCCGCCATCGAACAGGGTTGGATCGCCAATGTCGGCCAGTAGACGCAAGATAGCCTTGCTGCGTTGACGCGCTTCGTCGGGGGACCCATGCCGGACCGCAAGACCGTGCTGATGCTGGCGCCCGCGGTGATTGTGCTTGGTGGTCTTTGCTTGGGCGGGCTGCTGGTCGCGGGTCTTCGGTCGCTGGATGTGCAGATCATGACCGGCACGGGCACCCTAAGCCTCGATGCCTATTGGTCAGTTCTGGGGCAGCCTGAATTTCTGCAGTCGCTTGGATTCAGTCTCTATGTTGCGCTGACGGCCACATTTCTTTCCACGCTGGTCGCGGTATGGGCGGCACTTTTGCTGCGTCAACGGTTCGGCGGACGCGGGCTGCTTGCATTCATCTTTCAACTGACCCTGACCCTGCCGCACCTGATCGGTGCCATCGGCATCCTATATCTTTTGTCGCAATCCGGACTGGTGGCGCGACTGGCTTACGGCGTCGGCATGATCGACCGACCATCGGAGTTTCCGGCCCTTGTCTATGACCGCTTCGGCATCGGCATCATCGTGCAATATGTCTGGAAAGAGGTGCCCTTCATCACCGTCATCCTGCTCGCCCAGATGCAGACGTTGGGCGAAGACTTCGAAAGCGTCGCGCGGTCATTGGGGGCCAGCCGCTGGCAAAGCTTTCGCCATGTCCTGCTGCCGATGATCATGCCCGGTGTTCTGGCGGCATCGGTTCTGGTCTTTGCCTTCACGTTTGGCGTCTATGAGGTGCCGTTGATCCTGGGGCCCAACACGCCTGCGACGCTGCCGGTCCTGGCGTATCGCAAGTTTACCGACGTCGACCTTGCAGCCCGGGCCGAGGCGATGGCATTGGCCGTCATCATCGCGGTGATCAGCGCCGTTCTGGTTGCGCTGTATCTTTGGGCGGCGCGGCGGGACCGATGGACATGACGCGGGCAGGTCGCAGATTTCGCCGGGTCGCGGTGGGGGCGTTGGCGCTCTGGTCGCTACTGCCACTGATCCCGTTGGGGATCTGGTCCGTTGCGCATGGCTGGCGGTTTCCCGACATTCTGCCTGCAAACTTGACAGGTTCGTCTTGGGTTTTCGCACTTTCGGACGCATCAGGGGTGCTGGGCAGCTTTGCCGTGACGGCCGCGATCGCGGGGGCCACGACGGTCGCCGCTCTGATCATTGGACTGCCCGCCGCGCGAGCCTTGGGCATGCATGAATTTCGGGGAAAACTGCTGGTTCAGACACTGATCCTTATCCCGGTCATTGTTCCGGGGATTGCTTTTGCCCTCGGGCTGCACGGAGTCTTTCTGACGCTTGGCCTGACCAACAGCGTTCTTGGCGTCGTATTGGTGCATCTGGTTCCGGCGCTGCCCTACATGATCCTGATCCTCGCGGGCGTGTTCGCGGCGCATGACACGGATTTCGAGGATCAGGCCCGAAGCCTCGGGGCGAGCAGGGCACAAACCTTCTGGCATGTGACACTGCCCGCCATCATGCCGGGTGTGGTCGTGGCATGCCTGTTCACGTTCCTCATCTCATGGAGCCAGTTTCTTTTGACCTTGATGATTGGTGGCGGGCGGGTGGTCACGATGCCGATGTTGCTGTTTGGTTTTGCAACCTCGGGTCGCAATGACCTGACCGGTGCGATCGCGCTGATCTATATCTTGCCGGGGCTCGTCATCTTGCTGGCCACCTCTCGATTTCTGTCCGGCCGTCCGGCAGCCCTCGCCGCACCGGGGCACGCATGACGGACCTTACCCTGACCAACCTGACCAAACAGTATCCAGGAGCCGCCCAACCAGCGCTGCACGATCTGACGCTCGCGGCCAAAAGCGGCTCTATGATCGCCCTTCTCGGTCCTTCGGGGTGCGGGAAGACAACCGCGATGAAGCTGATTGCGGGATTGATCGAACCCACATCAGGGGAGGTTCTGTTTGACGGACGCTCGGTTCTGCACGATCCGCCCGAGACACGCGGCGCGGTGATGGTGTTTCAAAACCCGCTGTTGTTTCCCCACCTGGATGTTGCGGCAAATGTCGGCTTTGGCCTGCGCATGCGGGGGGTGGCTCGGGCGGAGATCGACGCCCGCGTCGCCGATATGCTGGCGATGGTGCAGCTATCAAGCCTCGGCAGCCGTCGCCCCGCCGCGCTTTCTGGCGGGCAACAACAACGTGTTGCGCTTGCGCGCGCCCTGATCGTGCGCCCCAGACTGTTGCTCTTGGATGAGCCGTTGTCGAATCTTGATGCCCATCTTCGGATTGAGATGCGTGACCTGATCAAATCGCTTCAGCGTGAAACGGGCGTAACCACGCTGTTTGTCACGCATGATCAGGCCGAGGCAGCCATCATCGCAGATGAGATCGCGCTGATCCTTGACGGGCGTCTTGCGCAGTTTGGGCCTGCACAGAGCCTGTTTCAGCGACCGTCAAGCCTTGCAGTGGCGCGGTTCTTCGGGTTGCGCAACGTGGTCAGCGGTGATCTGAGCGGGGGTCGTTTCACCTCACCGCTTGGTGCGTTGCGTTGCGGGACAGCGACGGGTGACGGTCCATCGGTGATGGCTCTGAGGCCTGATGCAATTGTCATCGGGGCAGGACATGAGAACACTTTGTCCGCGACCCTTTCGTCGCGCGTTTATATGGGAACCCGGACGCAATTGTGGCTTCAGGTCGGCGCGGTGCAACTCGAGGCGTTCGTGCCGCCTGACCAAGCCTCACACCTTGAAATTGGCGCCAGTCTTCAGATCCATGTCCCGTCTGCGGCGATCTGGCTTTTGCCGCCCGGCGAAGGGCACATCCATGATTGATGCATTGGTCATTGGCGGCGGCCCTGCGGGCCTTATGGCAGCTGAAGCACTGTCGCTTGCGGGACGTCGCGTGGTGGTTTGCGAGGCCAAACCATCGGTTGGCCGAAAGTTCCTAATGGCGGGAAAATCCGGTCTGAACATCACCAAAAACGAGCCGAACCCGGCCTTTTCCGCTGTTTTTGGTGCCCCATGGATGGAGCCTATCTTGCATGCTTTTGGCCCGGCCGACGTGCAGGACTGGGCCCGTGGCTTGGGCCAGGACGTCTTTACCGGCAGTACAGGCCGCGTCTTTCCGGTTGCGATGAAAGGATCCCCGCTGCTGCGGGCGTGGCTTGCACGGCTGAGCCGGGCGGGGGTGGAGGTACGACCGAGGTGGCGCTGGGCGGGATTTGTGGACAACGGGTTCAGGTTCGAGACAGCATCCGGCCCGCAGGTTCTGTCGCCGCGTGTCACCGTTCTGGCCTTGGGCGGGGCAAGCTGGTCGCGGCTTGGGTCGGACGGAGCGTGGGCGGATTGCTTGCGCCAAAAGGGGGTCACCGTGGCCCCATTTCGACCCGCGAACATGGGTTTTGCCGTGGATTGGTCACCCCATATGGCGCGGCATTTTGGTCAACCCATCAAGGGGGTCGCGCTGCACGTCGGGGGCCGCGTGGATCGGGGTGAGTTCGTGATCACGGAAAAGGGCGTCGAAGGCGGTGGCGTCTATGCGGTGTCTGCGCTTTTGCGCGATGGCGCGGACCTGTCGCTGGACCTGTTGCCCGATGTTGCATCACAGACCCTGCAGCGCCGGATCGCATCGCTGAAGGTGTCCGACAGCCGCAGCAATCAATTGCGAAAGCTGGGTCTTTCGGCTGTTTCTGTGGCATTGGCACAAGAATTCGGGCGTGATCTGGCGCTGCCCGATGCGGTCAAATCCTTGCCGGTGCGGTTGCAAGGACCCCTCCCCCTCGATGAGGCGATTTCGGTGGCGGGCGGCATCACGTCGGACAGCCTGCATCCGACGCTTGAGCTGAAAGCCATCCCCCGCGTCTTTGCCTGTGGCGAGATGCTGGATTGGGAGGCCCCAACGGGTGGCTATCTGCTGACCGGCTGTCTTGCGACGGGACAGTGGGCGGGTCGCGCCGCGGCAAACGTTCAGTAGCCGAGCGCGCAGCCGTCCTTGCGCGGGTCAGAAGCGCCGATCAACACACCGCTGTCGTCCATCCAGATCGCCTGCGCACCCCCCAAAGGCACGTCAGGCGTGATGACCGGATGACCCATCGCGGCAAGGGCAGCGCGCACCTCGGGGGCATATCCGCGTTCCAGTTCCAGACCTCCACCGTCCCCCATGAAACAGCGCGGCGCATCGAGAGCTGTCTGCAGGTCCATCCCGAAATCGACCAGATTCGACAGGACGCGCACATGTCCGGTTGGTTGATAGGCGCCACCCATCACACCAAACGGCATGATCACGCGACCGTTCTGGCGCAACATTGCCGGGATGATGGTGTGCAGGGGGCGCTTGCCGCCCGCCGCCTCGTTCGGATGACCCGGCGTCAGGTTGAAGCCCGCACCGCGGTTCTGGAAGTTGATGCCGAACTTGTCGGATGCAAGGCCCGCGCCAAAACTGTGGTAAACTGAATAGATCAACGACACTGCCATCCGGTCGCGGTCCACGACGGTGATGTAGATCGTGTCGCGGTGGACCGCCTCGGTGCGTGGCGCAGGGTCGGCACCGGCGCGTTCCGGGTCGATCAACGCCGCCAGATTGGCGGCCGTGACTGGCGACAAAAGATGGTCCAGGCGCGTCATGTGGTCCGGATCAGCCAGAAACCGGTCCCGCGCGTTATAGGCCAGCTTTGCGGCCTCCACCTCCAGATGGGCGCGCTGGGCACCTAGCGGGTCCATTGAAGCGATATCAAAGGCTTGCATGATCTGCGCAAGCAAGTTCGCGGTCACCCCCTGACCGTTCGGCGGATGCTCCAAAAGGTCATACCCGCGATATGAGCCGGCAATCGGGGTCGTGTAAGTACAGGCCGTGGCATCGAAATCCGACAGGGTATGGGTTCCCCCAAGGGCGCGCAGCGATGCGACCATGTCCTCGGCAACCTCGCCGGCGTAAAAGCCGTCGCGCCCGTGATCCGCGATACGGCGCAGCACTTCGGCCTGACCCGGGGCGCGAAAGATCTGGCCTGGCCTGGGCGCCTTGCCATCCAGAAGATAATAACGGCGCGCAATACCCGACAGGTTCGGTTCGGCCCGCCGCCAGTCTTCGGCGACGCGCGGTGCCACAGGCACGCCGTCTTCGGCGTACTGGATGGCTGGCGCCAGAATCGCGGGCAGGCCGATTCTGCCCCAGTCTGCGGAAAGCTTGCAAAAGGCGTCGATTGCCCCCGGAACGGTCACTGCGTCCGCGCTGTTTGCCGGGACCGCAGAATGACCCTTGTCGCGGATCGCGGCGGCGGAAAGACCGGCCGGGGCGCGGCCCGAGCCGTTCAAAGCGATCACGTCCTCTGACCCGGCTGGTTTGACCAGCACAAAGCAGTCGCCCCCGATGCCGGTCATCTGAGGCTCGCAGATCCCCAAAAGCAAGGCGCCGGCGATGGCGGCGTCCACGGCATTTCCCCCGGCCTCCAGTATTGCGAGGGCGGTTTTGGCGGCGAGCGGGTGGGATGTCGCGCAGATGCCGTTGGTCGCATAGACGGCAGAGCGTCCGGGTTGTTGAAAGTCGCGCATCTGTTCGGATATCCCCCGCTCGGCTGTGTCAACGGACGTTAGGCGCGAAGCCTCGACGGGCCAAGTGCCGAATGCGCTGACTGGCGGAGTTTGCTGGTGGGGGGGGGGAGTTAGAACCTCGGCGCCGCGACTGGGTGGGGGCTTAGACCGCAGCGCCGAGGTGAAGCTTTATGCAGCTACCCGTCCGTTATGACGGCTGCTCGGGGCGTGATTTGGTGCGAAAGACGGCGTTTCAGAGACACTGGGGTGCATTTCGCAACAATCGAAATTCAGACCGAGGATTGTTCCGCAGGTAGCCGGAATGTCAGCTGGTTCTGGCCTGCGATGCGGGCGTATCGCAGGTCTTCTGACAGTGACCGAATCAAATGCCAGCCAAAGCCGCCTTCGGGCAGTGTTTCGGGGGCGGCGAGTTGTCCGCTGGGCAGCGTCCCCTGCGGCATCGGCGCGCCGTGATCCACGATACGACAGCTCAACCCGCGCTGGTTCACGCAGATCGTCAGCTCGATCTCGCCTGCACCATCGGCATAGGCGTGTTCGACGATGTTGTTCAACGCTTCGGCCAGGACGATCTCTGCCTTGCCGCGATCGGCCTCGTCCAGCCTGCGGAGCATCAGCGATTCGAACAGCGATTTCAGTCCCTGACGCACCGCCATCGGATCGGAAGGGATCACGATCCGTGTGGCGTCCGGACTGCTTTGATGGACCTGGTTGGGAATGTAGCCGCGATCAGCCGACATGCCGTACCTGTTCTGGAAGGGTACGGTGGATCGTGAAAATGGTATCCATCCGGGTCAGGCGGAAGACCTTTTCAACCGTTGGCGTCAGCCCCGACAGTTGCAGCTTGCGCTCAGGACCCATCATTTTCAGGACCGACACGACCGCACCAAGCCCGCTGGAGTCCAGAAACGCGACTTGCGACAGGTCCAGAATGACCACTGGCGCCGTCACGGCGACGAGTTCGCGCATCTTTTCCTTGAA
>JANPKV010000376.1:0-9259 GCA_031426185.1 Rhodobacterales bacterium
CGATCAGTTCAGGACGCCGATCGACAGATTCTGCCACATCCCATACATGCCGGTCACGAAGATCGCCAGCATGCCGATGCCTTGCGTGGAGAAGCGGTGCCACGAGATCATCCGGTAAAGGTCGCCCCCGGTGACGCCCGATGCCTCAATCCGCGAGGCCGTCCGAAGGCTGAGAAACCCGACCAGCGTCAAGGGTGCCGCAAAGCAAAAGACCGCCTGCGCGATCTCGAAATCATAGTAGAATCCAAGGCTCGCCAGGGCGGCAAGGAAAAAGCTGACAAAGGCCACTGCCCAGACACCCGAGGTGCGCGCGATGTACAACAGGCGGCGGACATTGATGTGCAGCATGGTCTCGTAGTCCTCGGCGGCCTGACCGCCCTGACGCCGCGCCCGGATGTACATGTCGTGCGGCACGCCCAGCACCCAATGGCTGGTCGAGGACCAGATGACGGCCAGCATGATCCAGTACCAGAGGTTGGAGAAGGACCGCATGTCGATCACTTCGAAGATTCTCAAGTGCAAGTCCAACGAATGTCCCCCGAACCAGCCATGCGCCCCGCAATCGCGACTTGAGGCACGGGCATTTCCATGGCAGGCAAGGCGTGAAACCGCAAGACCCTGCCAAGGTCTGTCGCATAACGGGCGGAGCCTTATGATGACCCATACCCCCGCAACTTACCCCGCCGCCCGGTTTCGTCGACTGCGACGCCTGCCGGCCTTGCGGGCACTGGCGCAGGAAAACCAGCTTGTCACCGGCGATCTGATCTGGCCGGTTTTCGTGCGCGACGGGCAGGATCTGGTGGAACCGATCGCGTCGATGCCGGGCGTGAACCGGCTGTCGGTGGACCGCGTCGTGCGCGCGGCGGAAGAGGCCGCAAGCCTCGGCATTCCCGCGATCTGCCTTTTTCCCTATACCGACCCTGCGAAAAAGACCGAAGACTGCGCCGAGGCCTGGAACCCCGACAATCTCGCCAACCGCGCGATCCGGGCGATCAAGGCGGCGGTGCCGGACATCGCCGTCATGACGGATGTGGCGCTCGACCCTTACAACGCCAACGGGCATGACGGCTTGGTCAGGGACGGCGTGATCCTGAATGACGAGACCATCGTTGCATTGGTCAGGATGGCGCTGGTGCAGGCCGAAGCGGGCGCGGATATCCTTGGGCCTTCCGACATGATGGACGGGCGCATCGCCGCGATGCGTCAGGCGCTGGAGGCGGCGGGTCACAAGGACGTGGCGATCCTCAGCTATGCCGCCAAATATGCCTCGGCGTTCTACGGGCCGTTTCGCGATGCGGTGGGGGCCACGGGTGCGCTCAAGGGCGACAAGAAGACCTATCAGATGAACCCTGCCAACAGCGACGAGGCGTTGCGCCTGGTCGCGCGCGATCTGGGCGAAGGCGCCGACATGGTGATGGTCAAGCCCGGCATGCCCTATCTGGACATCTGCCGGCGGGTCAAGGACGCGTTCGGCGCGCCGACCTATGCCTATCAGGTGTCGGGCGAATACGCGATGATCCAGGGGGCGGCGGAACGCGGCTGGATCAACGGCGAGGCGGCGATGATGGAAAGCCTGATGGCGTTCAAGCGCGCGGGCTGTGACGGCGTGCTGACCTATTTCGCCCCGGCAGCGGCGCGCCTTCTGGGTCGTGGACGCTGGTTCTAGGCAGGTCTAGCGGTCGCCGCCGAACATCGCGCGCGCATTCAGGATCCGGGCAAGGGCTGTGATCAGGCACAACAGGCCGAACACGGCTGCGGCTGGCGCAAATGCCGCTGGCCAGAGGCAGATGATCACGAAAAACGCTATCGTTTCCGTGCCTTCCAGAAGACCTGCAGTGAAATAAAGCGTCTTGATCCCCCGGCGCGTCGTCTGCAGCCCTGCCTTGGCGGCCAGCACGGCATAGCCCAGGAAAGTCGCGCCATTGATGTAGAACGTGGCCAGAAGGAACGCGCCGGCCAGCCCGTTGGCCGCAGGGTCACGATAGACAAATGCCAGGGGGATGGCGGCGTAAAAGATCATGTCGCAGACGATGTCGAGATATCCGCCCCAATCGGACAGGCCCTTTGCCCGGGCGACCGCCCCATCGAGCCCATCGGCAAACCGGCCCAGCACCAGCGGCAGGATCGCGGTCCATGCGGGCCAACCAAACGCGATCAGACCCGCCGCAAAAAGCCCCGCAGCCAGCCCCCAATAGGTGATCGTGTCCGCCTGATGCCCCCGCCGCGCAAGAGCCCTGCCCGCGCGGTCAAGTCCTGGACCGACAATCTGCCGCATCACGCCATCAAGCATCCGGTCGTCCCAATGTTCCCTCGGTCCTGTCTTTGCGCCAGACGCAACCCGTCTGGCAAGCCTGTTGCAGGTGCCGAAAGTTCACGTCTGCGTCGTTCCATTGAAACGTCAGCGCGCGATTTCCAGCTCTGCGCGCAGGCCGCCAAGCGCGACGCTGTCCGATAGCCGCAGCGCGCCCCCGTGATTGCGCGCGATGTCGGCGGCAATCGACAGGCCCAAGCCGACGCCGCCGCCGCGGTTGGGATCGCGGGCCTCGGACAGCCGGACAAAGGGACGCATCGCCTCTTCGCGCAGGTCTTTGGGGATGCCGGGGCCGTCATCCTCGACGGTAAAGCGGACCATCCGGTCGGTCATCGTCAGACCTACCACGACCCGGGTGCCGAACTTCAACCCGTTGCTGATCAGATTGTCGATCGCCCGCATCACGGCCATCGGACGCAGGCGCACCTCGCCGGTACCCGTGACGGTGCCACGGGTGACCTTGCCACCTGTCCTGCTTGCCGCCTCGACCGCGCGGTCCAAGAGCGCCACAGGATCGACGCTCTCCTCCCCCTCCATCGCGTCGCCGCGCACAAAGGCCAGAAACTCGTCGACCAACCGCTCCATGTCGGCGACATCTGCCAAGAGGGCTTCGGTGTCTTCGGTATCGGGCTGCATCGCCAGACCCAGCCGCAGCCGGGTCAAGGGCGTGCGCAGGTCATGGCTGACGCCCGACAAAAGCAGGGTGCGCTGTTCGATCTGACGCTCGATCCGCGCGCGCATGTCCAGAAACGCCGTCCCCGCCGCGCGGACCTCCAGCGCGCCCCGGGGGCGGTAAGGGACGTGGCGCCCCTTGCCGAATGCCGACGCCGCATCCGCCAGCGCGGTGATCGGCTTCAACTGATTGCGCAAGAAGAAATAGGCGATCAGCGTCAACAAGAGACTGGCAAAGGCCATCAATACGAGCAGTTGATGCGGGTTCGATGCCGAGACCCGTCGCCGGTCGATCTGCACCTCCAGCGGTCCGTTGGCAGTTGACGTGACAAGACGGACCGTCCTGTTCAGGCTGACGAGGTCGATCATGCCGATCCCGGGCCGCACTTTTTCGCGCAGGGTCTGGATGACGGCCCAGCCGGACCAATCGTAGAAATAGCGGTTTTCGCCCACCGCAAGCTCTGCGGGATCGCCGGCAGCAACCTGCATTCCCAGAACCTCCGCCCGCCGCGCGCCCTCGGCAAAGGATTGGTCGGCCCCGTCAAGGACATAGCCAAGCTCGGTCGCGATGCCTTGGGTCATCTGGCGCGTCACACCTTCAAAGTGGCGCTGCAGGAAGGCCGTGGACACGACAAGCTGGATGGCGACGATGGGCAAGACCAGGATCAGGGTCGCCCGCCCGAACAGCCCCCGCGGCAGAAAAGACTTTGGGCGAAGGAGCGCCATTACCGTGGCGGGACGATCCGGCGCAAAGCCGGAGCCAACGGATCAGGCCGGACCAGTAGCATCAGCGCCCGAGCCGACGGGTCAGGCGCGCCGCATCCTTGGCGCGTTTGGCAATGTCGCGCGCCTTGCGGGCCTGTTCCTTTTCCTCTTGGCTCATGTCTGCCTCGGGCTTTCCGCGCCGCGCCAGAAAATCGATGCCGGCTTTTGTCAGCGGACCGATCAGCATGCGAAGAAGGGTGGTCAAGGCGCGATTGATGTCCATGGCGTCGTCCTTTATGGCAGCGTCGGCTTTTTGGCAGCGTCCAGCTATTCGGAAAACATCTCATCCTGTCCGGCGCTCGTGTCGTCGGTGTCCTCGTCGGTCTCGGCCCCGGGAGGGGGGCGGTTGTCAAGCAGACCAGCGGCGCGCAGTTCCTTCAGACCCGGCAGATCGCGCGCGGATTCCAGACCAAAGTGGTCAAGGAACGCCTCCGTCACCACGAATGTTCCCGGACGACCAGGCGTCATCCGCCGCCTGCCCAGCTTGATCCAGGCCATTTCCATCAACTGGTCGATGGTCCCGCGCGATACCGCGACGCCGCGAATTTCCTCGATCTCGGCGCGGGTTACGGGCTGATGATAGGCAATGATCGCCAATGTCTCGATCGCGGCACGGCTGAGCTTGCGCTGTTCGGTGGTGGCGCGCTGCATCAAGAAGCCAAGGTCGGGCGCGGTTCGGAACGCCCAGGCCTCGCCCACCTTGACCAGATGTACCCCGCGCCCTTCATATCGGCGGCGCAGCAACTCCAGCGCGGTCGCGGCATCGGACCCATGGGGCAGACGGTCGGCAAGCGCCTTCAGGCCGATCGGATCGACCGAGGCGAACAGGATCGCCTCGACCATCCGCTCTTGTTCAGCAAGCTGGGGCGCGTCGAAAAGCGGCGGCGTGTCGTCGTCGGATATGGTCACGGCGTGCCCTCGCGCCTGCGCACCTCGATGGCCTCGAACAGCCCCCCCTGTCGCAGCGCAACATGCCCGGATTTCGCCAGTTCCAGCACGGCGGCGAAATGGGCGGCAGTTGCCGAGCGGCGGCGCGCGGGTGTGGTGTCCCAGCCTTTCGGCAGAAAGGACGTCAGATCAGCCCAGTCGCCGGAAAAGCCGATCAGCTCGCGCATCCGCCCCAGTGCCTGTTCCATGGTATAGATACTGTCACGGTCAAGGCTGAAGGGTCGGAACTCGTCCTTGGTCCGGATCCGTGCATAGGCGCGCATGAGGTCCAGAAGGGTGGCGTCAAAGACCGTCCTGCGGGTGACCGACACACCTTCGGGCAGGCCGCGCACAAAAAAGTCGCGCCCCTTTTGGTCGCGCGCCATGAGTTCGGCCGCCGCCCTGCGCATCGCCGCCAGCCTTTCCAGCTGATAGGCCAGATGGTCGGCAAGCTCTTCGGCGGTCGGGCCGTCCTCGCCGGGTTCCGGGGGCAACAGCAGGCGGGATTTCAGATAGGCAAGCCAGGCCGCCATCACCAGATAATCCGCCGCGAGTTCCAGCCGCAGCAGGCGCGCGCGTTCGACAAAGATCAGGTATTGTTCAGCCAGCTGCAGCACCGACACGCGGCGCAGATCGACCTTTTGCGTCCGCGCCAGCGCCAGCAGCAAATCGAGCGGACCTTCATAGCCCGTGACATCCACGATCAGCGCCTCGGCCTCCAGCCGTTCGGCAGGCGACAAACGCAGATCGGTCGTCCAGTCGTCATCAGCCATGTTGCGCCTCAAGCAGTGCCTCTGCCAGCTTGGCCTCAAGGGCCGCAATGTCAATCTGGGGCGCGGGAACGCGGCGGGCCAGGGCCGTGCGGGCGCGGGTCAGGGTTGCTTGTGACATGTCCCCGGCCGCACCTGCCACGGCGATCATCTCGGCCATGTCCCCCTTGCAGTGAAGCGCCAGATCGCATCCCGCCCCAAGCGAGGCCGCAGCCCGTTCGGCCAGCGTTCCGGGCAGCGCCTGCATGTTCAGATCATCGGTCATCAAGAGACCCTGAAACCCGATCACCTCGCGGATCACGTTGATCATCGCAGGCGACTGCGTTGCCGGTCGGTGGCGGTCATAGGCCGCAAAGATGATATGCGCCGTCATCGCCATCGGCAGATCCGCCATCGCACGAAACGGCGCAAAATCCGTCGCGATCAGGTCCCGGGCATCGGCATCGACCAGCGGCAAGTCGACATGCGTGTCGGCGACGCTGCGCCCGTGGCCGGGCAGATGCTTCATCACGGGCAGAACACCGCCGGCCAGATAGGCCTCGGCGACGGCGCGCGCGATCAGGGTGACCGCCTCCGGATCAGTCCCGTAGCAGCGGTTGCGCAAAAACGGATGCGTCAGGTCAGATGCGATATCGCCAATCGGCGCGCAGTTGGCGTCAATCCCGACCGACCGCAATTCGGCCGCGATCAAGGTTGCGCGCAACGCGAGGATGGTCGCCGCATGCGCAGGACTGGGGGCGGCAAGCGCTGTCTCCAGCGGCGGGGCCCATTCGCGCCAGTACGGCGCACGCAGGCGTTGCACGCGCCCGCCTTCCTGATCGACCAGGATCGGCGCATCGCGACCGACGGCATCGCGCAGATCGGCGGTCAGGCGGCGAAGTTGGTCAGGCGTCTGCACATTGCGGGCAAAGACGATGAACCCGAACGGATCGGCATCGCGAAAAAACGCCCGCTCTTCCGCGGCTAGCTGCGGCCCGGCACAGCCGAAAATAGCGGCCGTGCGGCCGACTGTCATCGATGCGCCACGGGAATGCAGTCGGGGATGTCGGTCAGCATGGCCGAGCAGAACCGGCGGGCCTCTGTCTCGTCGGCAAAACCGTGCGCGCGCAGGCGAAAGAACTCCTGCCCGCCGCTGGTCGCCGCCTCGATCACCATGGCCTTGCTGCCCATCAGGTCGCCGGCGCGTGTCTGCAGGTTCACCCATTCGGCACGCGCCGCCTCGCGGGTATCATAGGCTCCGAACTGAACCAGACGGGTCCCCGGTTCCAGCGTCGCGGGGTCCACTTCGGTGATGTCGATCGCCGGGGCAGAGGCGACATCCGCAAGCCCGTTCAATTCCCCACCGGGGCGTTCTGCGGGACGCGGGGACCGCGCCATCGCCCCTTCGGGCAGATCAGGATCAGGCAATGCGGCACCCTCGTCATCGGCCAGCGCCTCGGCCAGCGCCAATGCAATGGCATCTTCGGTGTCGATGGCCTCGGGCATCGGGGCAGGTTCCAGCGCAGTTTCGACCGACTGCGCCACCGCTGCATCCGCGTCGGGCAATGTCAGCGGGCCAAGACCGGGGGCGTCATCCAGGGCAAGCTCGACCGGCCTTGGGGCAAGCATGAGCCGTTCGGGCGGGGTCGACGCCGTGCCGACGGCGGCCACCTCATTGACCGCCAGACCCTGATAATCGGCGATATCGCCGCCTGGCGTTTCGGGGGCGACACGGATCGGACCTTCAAGCGCACGGACCACCGGCACGCCGGACACATCGCGCACCGCAAGACGGTATCCCCACAGCGCCAGCCCCACCACCAGACCGACAGACACCACTGCCCCGACAAGCGAAACCCCGGCGCGCAGGCGTGCCAAGGTCGACGCGCCGCCGTCGATATGCCGAAAGTCGCCGTCCAATTCCGCCATCCTGCGCCTCATGTTGCAGCCTTTGGGCGCGGGCCCCGACTGCTTATTCTTGCTCTCGTCCGGGCGATCTTGCGTCTATCAGCGCATTTCCTCGACCGGCGTGACCCCAAGAATACCCAATCCGGCGGAAATCACAACGCCTGCGGCCCGCGCAAGGGCGATTTTCGCCATGGTTGTGGCGACATCGCCGTCCTGAAAGAACCGCAAGGACGCGTCGTCGTTGCCCTTGTTCCAATGTCCGTGCAGATCAGAGGCCAGCTCGTAGAGGTAGAACGCCACGCGATGGGGCTCATTGCCACGCGCGGCAATCTCCACCAGACGCGGCCATTCGGCGATCTTGGCAGCCAGCGCCAGCTCGGACGGATGGGCCAGACGCGTGACATCCGCCGTGGCAAGATCGGCGTCGGCCACGGCAATCCCCGCCTCGCGCGCGCGCCGCAAGACGGAATTGATCCGCGCATTGGCATATTGCACGTAAAAGACCGGGTTGTCCTTGGACTGGTCGAGCACCTTGGCCAGATCGAAATCAAGCGCCACGTCATTCTTGCGGGTCAGCATGATGAACCGCGTCACATCCGCGCCGACCTCGTCGATGACGTCGCGCAAGGTGACAAAGGTCCCTGCCCGCTTCGACATCTTGAACGGCTCGCCGTTCTTCCACAGCTTGACCAGCTGGATCAGCTTGATGTCCAGCGGCACGCGGTTGCCCGACAGCGCCGCCACCACCGCTTTCAGCCGTTTGACATAGCCGCCATGATCCGCCCCGAACACATTGATCAGGGCATCGAACCCGCGCTGCACCTTGTCGAAGTGATAGGCGATATCGGGCGCGAAATAGGTCCAGCCGCCGTCGGATTTCTGCACCGGACGATCGACGTCGTCGCCAAAGGACGTGGATTTGAACAAGGTCTGGACGCGCGGTTCCCAGTCCTCGGGCTCTTTGCCCTTTGGGGGTTCCAGCGTGCCTTCATAGATCAGCCCCATGTCGCGCAGGGTCTGGATCGCAGCCTCGATCTTGCCGGTCCCGTAAAGCGCCTTTTCAGACGAATAGACATCCATCTGGACGCCAAGCGCCGCCAGATCGTCGCGGATCATCTGCATCATCATCAGGGTGGCGAACTCGCGGACCTCTGCCAGCCAGTACTGTTCACCCTTGTCAAGAAAGCTGTCGCCGAACCGGTCCTTCAGCGCCTGCCCCACCGGAATAAGGTAGTCGCCGGGATAAAGCCCCTCGGCAATTTCGGGCGACAGGCCATGCGCCTCGCGGTAACGCTCATAAGCCGAACGCGCCAGCACATCGACCTGCGCGCCGCCGTCGTTGACGTAGTATTCCCGTGTCACGTCCCAGCCCGCAAAGGCCAGCAGCCGTGCCAGGGCGTCGCCTACGACCGCCCCGCGCACATGGCCCACATGCATCGGGCCTGTCGGGTTGGCCGATACAAACTCCACGTTGACGCGCGCGCCGGCCCCAAGGTTCGAACGCCCGAAATCGGAACCGAGGGTCAGCGCAGACTTCACCACGCCGTGCCAGACATCCGGTGCAAGCCGCAAGTTCAGAAAGCCGGGGCCCGCGACGTCGGCAGCGGTCACGCGCGGATCGCGCAGCAAGGCGGCGGCCAGCGCTTCGGCAATCGCGCGCGGCTGAAGTCCCGCAGGCTTTGCCAGCACCATTGCGGCGTTGGTCGCCATGTCGCCGTGGGCCGCATCGCGCGGGGGCTCCACCGTGATGGGGCCCGTGTCCAGATCGGCCGGCAGCAGGCCGGTGCCCTGAAGACCCTTGACCTCGGCCAGGACCAGCAGCCGCATCTCGTTGAAGAGGTTCATCGTGATCTACCCTGTCTCGCAGCCTTGGGGGATGCCAGAGGCAGCGAGACAGGTCAAGGCGCGCGCCTAGCCGATCAGGGGG
>JANPKV010000377.1:0-7273 GCA_031426185.1 Rhodobacterales bacterium
CGCCAAGGTCAAGGTCAGTGCCAGCGCCCAGCGTGCGGTCATAGCGATCACTCCCATTGCCATGCCTGCTTAGCCCGGCACGCGCGGTTTGAAAAGCGCCCCGATGGACGGAACGACTTTGCCGCCCGGGCTGGACCTCGGACGGGTTCCGGACTACCTGAAGTGTCCGACAAAGGAGCGCCGGATGGCCACCCCTGCATTTGAAGATCTGGTCGAAACCTTCGCCTTCCTCGACGATTGGGAAGACCGCTATCGCCATGTGATCGAACTTGGCCGTGCGATGCCGCCGCTGGACGACAGCTTCAAGGTGCCCGCTCTCAAGGTCGATGGCTGCGCAAGCCAGGTCTGGCTGCGGCCCCTGATGACTGACACTTCGTTTGATTTCGAAGGCGAGTCCGATGCCATGATCGTGCGCGGTCTGATCGCCATCCTGCACGCGCTTTACGCAGGTCTGACCCCGGCCGAAGTCGTGGCGGTCGACGCCCCGGCAGAGCTGGCGCGTCTTGGGTTGGACCAGCATCTGTCCTCGCAAAGGTCGAACGGGTTGCGCGCGATGGTGGCGCGCATCCGTCAGGTGGCGGCGGCCTGACGGCTTCTTGTGGCGCGCCTTGCATGTGACGGGCGTGCCACCGGACCGTGGCCACCCCGCAAGCTGATGGAGACGCCGAACACCCCGCTAGGCAACACGCGCCGGCGGCAACTGCGGCAGGGATCAGGCGGGGGTCACGGTGACGCTGGGATAAAATGCCAGATGGCCCGCGATCCCTTCGAGGCCGGCCTTCGGGGTCTCATAGGTCCAGACCGCGTTGTCGAGCCGTCCAGCGGGGGTCACCACGGAATAATAGCTTGCGGCCCCTTTCCAGGGGCAGGTCGTGCTGCGGGTGGTGCGCTCCAGCTTTGCCATGTCGATATCGGCGCGCGGGACATAGAGCACCGGCCCATGGCCTCCTTCGCGCAGTTCGATCGCGTGCGAGGTGGTCCCCAGAACTGTATCGCCCGCCCGCACGACATGCGCGCCGGCTGCGGGTTGCAAGGTGATGTGGTCGGCCATGGCGTTCTTCTCCTGCTTTCCTTGCAATATGGCGCGGCAATGCGTCCGGTCAAATGGCGGCACACGCTGCCTGGCACCAATTCAATGCGGCGGCGGACAGGCGCGGCCCCAACCTGTCCAAGACCTGGGCGTGATAGCTGTTGATCCAGTCGCGCTCTCCGGGGGACAGCATGGTCCCGACGATCAAGCGGCGGTCGAGGGGAACAAATGTCAGGGTCTCGAATGCCAGTTGCTGGCGGTCATCGGCACCGGGCAAAGGGGGGGCCGGGATCACGACGATCAGGTTCTCGATCCGGATGCCAAAGGCACCTTCGCGGTAATAACCGGGCTCGTTGGACAGCATCATGCCCGGCTCCAGCGGGATTTCGGAGATGCGGGAAATGCGCTGCGGACCTTCATGGACCGACAGGAACGCGCCGACCCCGTGGCCTGTGCCGTGGTCAAAGTCCATTCCCGCCATCCACAGCGCCGCACGGGCTAGGGGATCAAGGTCGCGCCCGGCCAGGCCTTTTGGCCACCGCGCCCGGCTGATCGCGATCATGCCCTGCAAGACGCGGGTAAAGCACTGGCGCGCCTCGTCCCCCGGATCGCCAATGGCGACGGTGCGGGTGATATCCGTGGTGCCATCGACATATTGGGCGCCACTATCGACCAGCAACAGCTCGTTCTGCCGGATCGTCCGGTTGGTGGCTTCGGTCACGCGGTAATGCATGATCGCGCCATGGGGGCCCGACCCGCAGATGGTGTCGAAACTGATGTCATGGAGCGCGTTTGTCGCGCGGCGAAACCCTTCCAGTGCCGACACCACCGCGATCTCGGAAAGCTGTCCCTTGGGCGCCTGCTGATCAAGCCAGCAGAGGAATTCGGTCACCGCAGCCCCATCGCGCAGATGGGCTTCGCGGGTGGCGGCAATCTCGGCTGCGTTCTTGCAGGCTTTCGGCAGCCGGCAGGGATCATCGCCCCACTGCACCTCGATGCCCGCCGCCTCCAGTTCCTGCGACACGGCAAGGGGTGCCGTGCCTCGGTCCACGCGCACGGGACCTGTCAGGATGCGCAAGGCGGGGACAAAGGCGTCGGGCAGGCCAAGGGTCACCTCCGGACCAAGATGGGCACGCGCAGCGGCATCGAACTTTGCCGGATCGGCAAAGAGGGTGACACGGGCGTCGTCATATAGGACCGCAAATCCATGCAGGATCGGGTTTCTTGGAACATCCGCGCCCCGGATGTTCAAAAGCCAGCACAGACTGTCAGGCAGCGTGATCACCGCCGCCTTTTGCCCCGCCGCGCGCAAGCCTTCGGCCAGACGCGCGCGCTTGTCGCTGCTTGCCTCTCCGGCAAATTCGAGCGGATGTGGAAATGCCAGGCCGCGAGGCGGGTCCGGCTGGTCGGGCCAGATCAGATCGACGATATTCGATGTGGGCGCGAATGTTACAGCTTTATCTTCAAACGTCATCTGAAGTTTCGCGATCTCGTCCTTGGTGTGCAGCCAGGGGTCGTAGCCGATCTTGCCGGCGCCGAGCTTTGCCTTGATCCAGTCGGCGGGCTTGGTCTCCGGCCACGGAACTGGGGTGAAATGGGCCATGTCCACTTGCGCCTTGACCTGGACGCGGTAGCGCCCGTCGATGAAGACGCCCGCGACATCGGGCAGCACGATGCAAAACCCCGCTGAGCCGGTAAAGCCGGTCAGCCATTGTAGGCGCTCATCCCGTGCGGCGACATATTCGCCCTGATGGGCATCTGCGCGGGGAATGATGAACCCCGACAGGCCAAGATCCGCGATCGCCGCGCGCAAGGCGGCAAGGCGCGGCGGGCCCTGGTCGGGTGAGGCGGGGCTGTGAAAGGTCTGAAACATCGGCGCCTTCTTCTTTTTGCGAAAACTGCTGACAAGGGCCAGCCACCGCGACGGGGACCGTTACCCCGCCCGGCGCATCCCGGGGGCCCTGGCGCGCTTTTTGGGGTCAACCTCGAACAGCCCGGCCAGCTGTTCGGTCATCGCCCCGGCCAGTTGCTCCACATCCGTGATTGTCACCGCGCGCTGGTAATATCGCGTCACGTCATGACCGATCCCAATGGCGATCAGTTCCACTGCTCGGCGACGCTCTACCATCGCGATCACATCGCGCAGGTGTTTTTCCAGATAATTCGCAGGGTTGACAGACAATGTTGAGTCGTCGACGGGTGCGCCGTCGCTGATCACCATCAGGATCTTGCGGGCCTCGGGGCGATGGGACAGCCGCCGATGCGCCCATTCCAGCGCCTCGCCGTCGATGTTTTCCTTGAGCAGCCCTTCCTTCATCATCAGGCCGAGATTTGGCCGCACCCGCCGCCAGGGCGCATCGGCCGATTTGTAGATGATATGGCGCAGGTCGTTCAGGCGGCCCGGGGCAAGGGGCCGACCTTGGGCCAACCAGCGTTCGCGCGACTGCCCCCCCTTCCAGGCGCGGGTGGTAAAGCCGAGGATCTCCACCTTGACCGAACAGCGTTCCAGCGTGCGCGCCAGAACATCCGCGCAAATCGCCGCGATCGAGATCGGACGCCCGCGCATGGAGCCGGAATTGTCCAGAAGCAAGGTCACGCAGGTGTCGCGAAACTCGGTGTCTTTTTCGCGCTTGAAAGATAGCGGGGTAGTGGGATTGGCGACGACGCGCGCAAGGCGGCCGGCATCCAGCGTGCCTTCCTCCAGATCGAATTCCCAGCTGCGGTTCTGCTGCGCCTGCAACCGGCGCTGCAGCTTGTTGGCAAGCCTGCTGACGGCGCCTTTGAGCGGTTCCAGCTGTTGGTCCAGATAGGCCCGCAGGCGTTCGAGTTCGGCCGGCTCGGCCAGGTCCTCTGCCTTGATTTCCTCATCGAAATCCGTCGTATAGACGGTGTAGTTCGGGTCCGCGTCGGAATAGGGCGCAGGGGGCGGGGGCTCTAGCGGTGCCTCACCCTCGGGCAGTTCCGCCTCGTCGCCCTGCTCCATGTCGGCAGAATCTTCCATCGTGACTTGCGTCTGCGACTGGTCCTGCTGGTCTTCCTGACTGCGTTCGGGCGAGGCTTCGCTGTCGTCGCCTTCGTCCTGCTGGTCGCCCGAAGAATCGGGGCTGTCCTGATCCTCTTCGGCGTCGTCGCCCATGTCGTCGTCTTGCGGTGCATCGGGATCGTCGCCCAGCTGGTCGCCGTAGCCGAGGTCTGCGATGACCTTGCGGGTAAGGCGGGCAAAGGCCGCCTGGTCGGTGAGCGCGGCGTCGATGTCGCCAAGGCTGCCTGCGGCCTGTTCCTCGATGAAGCCGCGCCAGAGATCGGTCACGTTGGCTGCAGCGGCGGGCAAATCGCGTCCCGTCGCCAGTTGCCGCACCAGATAGCCTGCCGCGATCGCAAGGGGGGCATCGGCGCGGTCGCGGATCTGGCCATAGCCCTTGCGGTCCGCCTCATGCGCGATCTTGGCATCGATGTTGCCGGCGGTCCCCGGCATCGCGCGGGCACCGACCGCCTCGCAGCGGGCAGTTTCCATGGCCTCGTAGATGTCGCGGGCCAGGGGGCCGGTCGGCACATAGCGGGCGGCGACAGCCTCGTCATGGTATTTGCGCCGCAGCGCGAAGGCATCTGCCGTGCCGCGCGCCAGCAACACCTCGTCGCGGGTCATGCGGCGGCTGACCTGGGGCAGGCGGATGCCTTCGGCGGACATGCCTGCAGGATCGACCGAATAGGTCACCGTCATGTCGGGGTCATCGGCCATTGTGCGCGTGGCCTCGGCCAGCGCCTTTTTGAACGGATCGGCGGGGTTGTCGGTGGGTTTTGTCATGACTGCAGGTAAAGCACTCGACGCGGGTCTCGGCAAGCGGTCCCGTGCGGGGGCGCACAGGGCCGGCGCGACAATGCGGAATTGGCAGCACGGCAATCCGCCGCACATAAGGCGGACCAATCACATTTTCTTCGAGGGATACCTTCCATGGCCACGACACCCAAAATTGCCCTGATCATCGGGTCGACCCGCAAGACCCGCTTTGCCGATATTCCGGCACAATGGATGCTGGCGCAGGCGCAATCGCGCGACGACATGACCGTTGAGCTGGTGGACTTGCGCGACTTTGATCTGCCGCTGTTTGACGAGATGGCGTCGAACGCCTGGGTGCCGTCTTCGGATCCCCGCGCGGTCGCCTGGCAGAAGAAACTCGCCGAATTCGACGGCTATATCTTTGTGGTGGCGGAATACAATCGCTCGGTCGCGGGCAGCCTGAAGAACGCGCTGGACCAGGCCTATGTCGAATGGGCACACAAGCCGTTCGGCGCGATTGCCTATGGTTCGATGGGTGGCGCCAATGCGCTTGGCCACCTGCAGAACATCGGGGTCGAGTTGCAGATGGTCCCCACCCGCAACAACGTGCGCATCGGTGGTTCGGATTTCTTCCGGGTGCATCCCGGCATGGGCGGGTCGGGCAATCTGTCCGATATCGAAGCCGTGATTGCGCCTTCGGCCAAGGCGATGCTGGATGACGTGGTCTGGTGGGCAAAAGCCACAACGGCGGCAAAGGCCTGATTTAGGATTGACCAATCAGTGCGGCGCAGCCTTGCAAAAGCTGCGCCGACCTGTTTTCCGCGACCTTGTCGGCCGCAAACCAGGCCCGCTCCAGCAGCGCCTTGTGCGCCACCTTCGCCTCGATCCGCCAATGCAGGGCAAGGGTTGCCTCCTGCGGTCTGGCCACCGTTTCCACCAGCGCCCAAAGATGGTCGCGTTGTCTTGCAGAGATTTCCGATGCAGGGCCGTCCACCAGCCACTGATGTTCCACCAATGCCGAAAAGCGCCCGGTGCAGGTTGCAAATTCGCGCAAAAGCGGATCGGCCATTGCGGGGCTGGTGCAGGTCACCCCGAATGCGAAAGCAGTCAGAAAAGTTTCCAAACCGCGCGCCATTTACGCATCTGGCGCCTAAAACTGCACTTTTTCAAGGCAGTTTGAAAAGTTTTACCTGATGTGGGTCACAGCGCGACGCTGTCATGCTCCATGAATTCCGCCACCTCGGGGTGCCATCGGCTTTGCACAAAGGCCACGTGCAGAGGGTGAAGGTTATACCCGTCATAGGCCGCCTGATCCGCGAAATTCATCGCGACGGCAAAGGCATAGGGATTCTTGGGACTGGTTTCGCGGGAAATCGAGAAGTCCTTCACGCCCGGAATTCCGGCAAGACCGGCCAGGGCGGCAAGAAAATCTGCCTCCCCGGTTGACCCTGCCGCGTGGTGCAGCCGGAACAGGGCCGAATGTCGGATCACTTCATCGCCATGCTGGCCGCCGATTCCGGCAGTTCTTCGGCAAAGCAGCGCTGGTAGAATTCGGCCACGGTCTGGCGTTCCAGCTCGTCGCATTTGTTGAGGAAGGTCAGCCGGAAGGCATAGCCGACGTTGCGGAAGATCTCGTTGTTCTGGGCCCAGTTCAACACGGTGCGCGGGCTCATCACGGTGGACAGGTCGCCATTCATGAACGCCGTCCGGGTCAGGTCCGCCACGGTCACCATCTGGCCGATCATCTTGCGGCCCTTTTCGGTGTTGTAATGGGGGTTCTTGGCAAGAATGATCGCGGCCTCCGCGTCATGGCTGAGATAGTTCAGCGTCGCCACCAGGGACCAACGGTCCATCTGCGCCTGGTTGATCTGCTGGGTGCCGTGGTAAAGCCCGGTCGTGTCGCCCAGACCCACGGTGTTCGACGTGGCGAACAGACGGAAATAGGGGTTTGGCGTGATGATTTCGTTCTGATCCAGAAGCGTCAGCTTGCCATCATGTTCCAGCACGCGCTGGATCACGAACATCACATCCGCGCGGCCAGCGTCATATTCGTCAAACACGATGGCAACGGGATTGCGCAGCGCCCAGGGCAGGATGCCCTCGTGGAACTCGGTCACCTGCTTGCCGTCGCGCAGCTTGATGGCGTCCTTGCCGATCAGGTCGATCCGGCTGATGTGGCTGTCAAGGTTCACCCGCACGCAAGGCCAGTTCAGCCGCGCCGCAACCTGCTCGATGTGGGTGGACTTTCCGGTGCCGTGATAACCCTGGATCATCACGCGCCGGTTGTAGGAAAAGCCCGCAAGAATCGCCAAGGTCGTATCGGGATCGAACTTGTAGGTATGATCGATGTCCGGAACGCGGTCAGAGCGTTCTTCGAACCCTTTCACCTTCATGTCGGTGTCGATCCCGAACACATCGCGCACGCTGATGTCTTCGGTGGGTTTTCTTGCCTGGTCCAACATTAC
>JANPKV010000378.1:0-4112 GCA_031426185.1 Rhodobacterales bacterium
TTCTTGCACAAGGGGCACATGTTTGCTTTCGATCACGACTTTGCCGACATGTTCAAAGTTCACCGTGACGCGCCCGTCAATGTTTGACTGGACCTGCCCGAGGCCCCATTCCGGCGCCGCCGGGTTTCGCACCAGAGCGCCGGGTTCCAGCACCTCGTTCATGCATCACCTTTTGATGGAGCCATAATGCCTGACGCCCCTGACCTTGCTGCCCTGATCGGGTCGCGCATCTGCCACGACCTTATCAGCCCGATCGGTGCCATCGGCAATGGGGTGGAACTTCTGATGATGGACGGATCGGCGCATACGGCAGAAATGGCGCTGATCTCGGAAAGCGTGGCCCAGGCAAACGCGCGGATCCGGTATTTTCGCATCGCTTTTGGCGCGGCTGACCTGCGCGACCAGCGCATTGCCCGCGCCGAGGTGATGTCGATCCTGTCCGACCAGACCCGCGGCGGCAGGCTGGCGATCGCCTGGACCGGCGCGTCCGAGCTGCCCCGGATCGAGGTCAAGCTGACCTTCCTGTTGTTGATGTGTCTGGAAAACGCCCTGCCCTTCGGCGGCAAGATCGTCGTCACGCAGCAAGAGGATCGCTGGTTCATCGCTGCCACTGCCGACCGCATCAAGAAAGACGATGTCCTCTGGGCGCATCTGACCGACGCCAGCGCGCCCATAGATGCAACGCCGGGCCGGGTCCATTTCGCACTGGTCCCGCAAGAACTTGCGCGCACCTCGAGGACCTTGTCGGTCCGCTTTGCCGAGGGGCGGATCGACCTGAACTACTAGGGCCGGATCGTGCCATCTCCGGTGACCAGATACTTGAAGCTGGTCAGCTGTTCGGCACCGACCGGCCCACGCGCGTGCAGCTTTCCGGTCGCGATGCCGATTTCCGCGCCCATCCCGAACTCGCCGCCATCGGCGAACTGTGTGCTGGCGTTGCGCATCAGGATGGCGCTGTCCAGCCGTTCGAAGAACCGCGCGGCGGTGGCGTCGTTCTCGGTCAGGATGCTTTCGGTGTGGTTGGAGCCGTAGCGGCGGATATGTGCTATGGCCTCATTCACGCCGTCGACCAGTTTCGCCGCGATGATCATGTCGAGAAACTCGTGGCCGAAATCCTCGGGTTTGGCTTTCACCGTGCCGGGCACCTTCAAAAGGTCCCCTTCGGTGCGAACCTCGACGCCTGCATTGATCAGGTCCTCGATAAGCACCGCACCGTGCTTGGTATAGAACTGCCAGTCGATCAGCAGGCACTCAGCTGATCCGCACACCCCCGTCCGGCGGGTCTTGGCGTTCAGGACCACGCGACGCGCCTTTTCCAGATCGGCGTCACGGTCGGCATAGACGTGACAGATGCCCTCCAGATGCGCAAAGACCGGGACCCGCGCCTCGGCCTGCACCAGTCCGACCAGACCCTTGCCACCGCGCGGCACGATCACGTCGATAAAGGCTGTCGCACGCAACATGGCCGACACCATGTCGCGGTCGCGCGTCGGGATCAGCTGGATCGCGGCTTCGGGCAGACGCGCCTCGCGCAGGCCAGCGACCATGCAGTCATGCAGCACGGTCGAGGTCTCAAAGCTTTCCGATCCGCCGCGCAGGATGACCGCGTTTCCCGCCTTGAGGCACAACGCACCCGCATCCGCCGTCACGTTGGGGCGGGATTCGTAAATGACGCCGACCACGCCCAAAGGGGTCGCGACGCGCTGAATATGCAGGCCGCTCGGGCGGTCCCATTCGGCCAGGATGCGGCCAACGGGATCGGGCGCTTCGGCCACGGTGCGCAGGCCGTCGACAATGCCCCTGATGCGGCGTTCGTTCAGCATCAGCCGGTCGATCAGTGACGGGCTCAGGCCCTTGGCCTCGGCGGCGTCCATGTCGATGGTGTTCGCGTCAAGGATTTCCTGCCGCCGATCCCAGACAAAGTGCGAGGCGGAAATGAGCGCGGCATATTTGCGCTCCGAGCCCGCATAGGCCAGTTCCGCCGCTGCCGCGCGCGCCTTGGTGCCGATTTCGGCCATCAGGTCTGTGATCTGCCCGTCCATCTTGCCCCCCAAATTCGTTCGAAGGAATTCTGTCTAGATGACCATGTCGTCGCGGTGCACCAAGGCCGCACGGCCCTGATACCCCAGAATCGCTTCGATGTCGCCCGAACGTCGCCCGGCAATCGCCTTGGCTTCCTCGGCGGTGTATCGCACCAGCCCCTTGCCCAGAACCGCACCCTCAGGTGACAGGATCGCCACCGGCTCGCCGCGCCCGAAAGCCCCGGTGACGGCCGTGACGCCCGCAGGCAGCAACGACTTGCCGGCGCTGAGCGCGGTCACCGCCCCTGCATCCAGTCGCAATTCGCCACGCGGCTTCATCGCCGAAATCCAGCGTTTGCGCGCGGCTTGCGGATCGCCTTGGGGCAGAAACCATGTCCGCGCCGCACCCTCTGCCAGGGCTTGCAGCGGACGCAGCACCGAGCCTTCCATGATCGCCATGGCACAGCCGCCCGCAACGGCGGTCTTGGCGGCCAGCAGTTTGGTCTTCATCCCGCCCTTGGACAGCCCCGAGACCGCATCGCCCGCCATCGCCTCGATTTCGGGCGTGATCGTCGCGATCAGATCAAACCGGCGCGCCGTCGCGTCGACCTTCGGATTGGCCGAATAGAACCCGTCCACATCCGACAAGAGCACCAGCTGATCCGCCCCCGCCGTGACCGCGATCTGGGCGGCAAGCCGGTCATTGTCGCCAAAGCGGATTTCATCGGTCGCCACAGTGTCGTTCTCGTTGACAATCGGCACCACGCCGAGACCCAGAAGCGTCTCCATCGTCGCGCGCGAATTCAGATAGCGGCGCCGGTCGGTGGTATCCTCGAGGGTCACGAGAATCTGCCCCGTGGTGATGCCATGCGGTGCGAGGACTTCCTCATAGGCGCGGGCAAGGCGGATTTGCCCCACCGCGGCCGCCGCCTGCGACTGCTCCAGCGTCAGCACGCCATCCCCCAGCCCCAGCACCTTGCGCCCCAACGCAATCGACCCGGACGACACCACGACCATATCCGTGCCGCGCGCCTTGGCGGCCACAACGTCCAGCGCCAGCGCCACCAGCCAGTCCTGCCGAAGGCCCGCCTTGCGGTCGACCAGCAAAGCGGATCCGATCTTCACAACCAGACGCTTTGCCCTCGTGACGTCGGGTGCCGTCAGCGTCACGGATGCCATGGCCCCTCCTGCACCACCGGCGTCTCGCCGACGATCTTTGCCCTGAGCGCACGCAGAGTCTCTTGCAGACCCTGCCCCGACACGCCCGAGATGACATGGACCGGCCCCCCGCTGGCCTTTTCCAGCGCCTTGCGGCGGGTCGAGATCGTCTTGGCGTCAAGCGCGTCGCATTTGTTCAGCGCCACGATCCGCGCCTTGTCGCCAAGGATGTCGGAATAGGCCTCCAGCTCCGTGACGATCGTCTTGTAATCCTTGGTGATGGTGCTGGACGTGCCATCGACGAGATGCAGCAAGACCTTGCACCGCTCCACATGGGCAAGGAACTGGATGCCGAGCCCCCGCCCCTCATGCGCGCCTTCGATAAGGCCCGGGATATCGGCCATCACGAACTCTGCGCCGTCGATCCCGACGACGCCAAGGTTCGGCACCAGCGTGGTAAAGGGGTAATCCGCGATCTTGGGGCGGGCATTGGAGACCGCTGCAAGAAACGTCGATTTGCCGGCATTGGGCAGCCCCACAAGACCTGCATCCGCGATCAGCTTCAGCCGCAGCCAGATGGTACGCTCCACCCCTTCCTGACCCGGATTGGCCCGGGCGGGCGCGCGGTTTGTGCTCGACTTGAACCGAAGGTTGCCCCAGCCGCCATTGCCACCATGGGCAAGCTCCACCCGGTCGCCGAGGTTCACAAGATCGGCGATCACGGTTTCTTCGTCTTCGTCCAGAATCTCGGTCCCGAGCGGCACCTTCATGATGATGTCATCGCCCGATTTTCCGGTCCGCTGTGCGCCCATGCCGGGCTGGCCCGATTTGGCAAAGAAGTGTTGCTGATACCGGTAGTCGATCAGCGTGTTCAGCCCTTCGACCGCCACCGCCCAGACCGACCCGCCATTGCCGCCATCCCCCCCATCCGGG
>JANPKV010000379.1:0-2293 GCA_031426185.1 Rhodobacterales bacterium
CAACATGACAATGCTCCTGTGTTTCGAATCCCGCTCCTTGCTCTAGCACAGTTCAGGCGCGAGCGGGTGGGCGCGAATGCGCATCTCTCAGGCACCGAGGCGCGGAGAACCTGTCAAGAAGGCTGAATGTTTACTATCCGGCCTAGACCCCGAGGCACCAGCGCATCACCGCCTTTTGCGCGTGCAGCCGGTTTTCCGCCTCGTCGAAGATCACCGAATGCGGGCCGTCCATAACGGCGCTGGTCGCCTCGTCGTTGCGGTGCGCGGGCAGGCAGTGCATGAACAGCGCGTCGGGCTTGGCGCGGGCCATCAGCGTCTCGTTGACCTGATAGGGGCGCAGCTGGTTGTGGCGGCGTTCCTTGGCGGATTCGGGGTCATGCATGCTGACCCAGGTATCCGTCACCACAAGATCGGCCCCGGCGACCGCTGCATAAGGGTCACGCTCGATCACCACGCGAGAGCCCTTGTCGCGGGCAAAAGCCAGCGCTTTTTCTTCGGGGTCGAGCGGTTCGGGCCCGGTGAAGGTGAAGTCGAACCCGAACTGCCCGGCGGCGTGCAGGAAACTTGCGCAGACATTGTTGCCGTCGCCTGCCCAGACGACGCGGCGCCCGGCGATGGGGCCGCGATGTTCTTCATAGGTCATCACGTCGGCCATGATCTGGCAGGGATGCGTGCGGTTGGTCAGCCCGTTGATCACCGGCACGGTCGCGTGCTCGGCCATCTCCAGCAGGGTTGCCTCTTCAAAGGTGCGGATCATGATCAAATCGACATAGCGCGACAGCACGCGCGCGGTATCGGCAATGGTCTCGCCATGACCAAGCTGCATTTCCCTGCCCGACAGCACCATTGTCTCGCCGCCCATCTGACGCACGCCCACGTCGAAACTGACGCGGGTGCGGGTCGAGGGCTTTTCGAAGATCAGCGCCACCATGTGGCCCGCGAGCGGCTGGGTGTCGTCCTTCATGCCCCTGGGGCGATCATTGCGCGCGGTCTTCATCGCATGGGCGGAATCGATCATGCTGCGCAGATCGTCGGCAGCCGTTTTGTGAATGTCGAGGAAATGATTCATCGGTCGTCTCTATGGGGGAGGGCGCCGGGGGCTGTCTGCCCCCGGACCCCCGAGGATATTTGTGAACAGGTGAATGGGTCAGACAGAAACCGCCGCGGCCGTCCGCTCCAGCCTCGTCAGCGCCTCGGCGATGTCGGCGTCGGGAATGTTGAGCGCGGGCAAGAGGCGGATGACATTGTCGGCCGCGGTGACGACCAGCAGGTTCTGGGCATAGGCCGCCTTTTGAACATCGGTGTTGGCCGCAACGCATTTGAGGCCAAGGATCAAGCCCTGGCCACGCACGGAGGCAAACACCTTGGGGTGACGGGCGACGAGGCTTTCCAGTCCCTGGCGAAACATCGCGCCCTTGCGGTTCACGTCCGCAAGGAAGGCATCGTCCGAGACGATTTCGGTCACCTTGGCACCGACGGCGCAGCCGAGCGGATTGCCGCCATAGGTCGATCCATGGCTGCCCGCCGTCATGCCGAAGGCGGCGTCTTCGGTGGCCAGCACGCAGCCGAGCGGGAATCCCCCGCCGATCCCTTTGGCGACCATCATGATGTCGGGCGTGATGCCGGCCCATTCATGCGCGAAAAGTTTGCCGGTGCGGCCCATGCCGCATTGCACTTCGTCAAAGATCAGCAATGCGCCCGTGGCGTCGCAGAGGTCGCGCAATCCCTTGAGGCACTGGTCGGGCACGACGCGGATGCCGCCTTCGCCTTGCACGGGTTCAATCATCACGGCCGCGGTCGTGGTGGTGATGGCCGCGCGGACCGCGTCGTGATCGGCCCAGTCCAGATGCGTGAAACCCGGCATCAGGGGGCCAAAGCCCTTGACCATCTTTTCGGATCCTGCAGCCGCGATGGCACCGGTCGAGCGGCCATGGAACGAGCCTGCAAAAGTGACGATCTCGGTGCGGGGATCGCCTTTTTCGCTCCAGTATTTGCGGGTCATCTTGATGGCGAGCTCGGCCGCCTCGGTTCCGGAATTGGTGAAAAACACCGTGTCTGCAAAGGTCCGGTCCACCAGCATTTCCGCCAGCCGCTCCTGTTCGGGGATGCGGTAGATGTTGGAGACATGCCAAAGCTTGGCCGCCTGTTCGGTCAGCGTCGCCACCAGTGCCGGATGCGCGTGACCCAGTGCGTTGACCGCGATCCCGGCGCCAAGGTCGAGGTGGCGGCTGCCATCCTCGGCCTCCAGCCACGAGCCCTGTCCACGTACAAAGGCCAGCGGCGCACGGTTATA
>JANPKV010000380.1:0-4073 GCA_031426185.1 Rhodobacterales bacterium
CAGGGTCAGGTCCACATCGCCCGACTTCAGCGCCTCAAGTCCCGCGCCAAACGTCTCGAACTTGATGACGCGCGGGTTTTCCTCGTTGCCGTCCAGAATGTTGTAGATCGCCGCATAAAAGGGCGAGGTTCCGGGCTGCGCGCTGACCAGCAGTTCGGGGATCGCCGCGAAACTTGCCGCATCGGTGAACCGCGTCTCGTCCCCGCGCACGATCATCAGCATTTCCGACCGCATGTAGGGATCAGAAAAGTCGACCGCCTCCTTGCGCTCGTCCTTGATGGTGATGCCGGTCATGCCAAGATCATACTGACCTTCGCTTACCGCCGGGATCATGGCGTCCCATGACGTGTTTTCATATTTCACGGTGGCATTCAGCCGCTTGGCAATCTCGGCCATCGCATCGTATTCCCAGCCCACCGCCGCACCCGACTTGTCCAGGAACTGCAGCGGCGGATAGGCATTTTCGGTCACGACGACAATCTCGCGACCAGCAAGGTCGGGCACGTCCTGGGCAAAGGCGGCGGTGCACATCGTCAGGGCCATCAGGCCCAGGGCAGCGGTCAGTTTCATAGAGAAATCTCCTGTCACAGATTTGATGCCCGACTATGGCCGAGGCGCGGTGCGCTATGCAAGGTCTTGGGCGGTGCCGGCCCCGCCGCAGCCTCCACATCGCCAAGACAATGCCCGACTGCGCGCTTACGCGGCAGTGCTTTCGTTCATTCCCGCACGTTCGCCGCCTCGGCCCGCAAATCCGACTGATGCGGGAAAACGCCGGCTGCGAGGTAGGCCGCTTCCTCAGGCGTCGAGGCGCGCGCCAAGACCTCGTTGCGATGCGCATGACGCCCAAAGGCCGCAATCACGGCGCGATGACGCTTGGGTTGTTCAATCCCAAGTTCATAAATTTTCTGCAGCCTTTCCGGAGCCGCCTTTTGCGCTGCCTCAGCAATCGCAATCGCGCGGTCCAGATTGGCGAGGTGATCTGCGCATTCGCAATGTTCCAGCGGCAGCTTGTACATCGACTTGAACCAGACATTTTCCAGCGCGTCGAAATGCCCGTTCTCGAAGCCTGCGAGGCAGATCTCCAGCGTCTTGGGATCGGACGCATAGGCCGCAGGGGTACCCGCAAAGACCGAACGCGGGAACTGGTCCAGCACGATGATCAACGCGAGCCGCCCGCGTGGCGTCGTGGCCCAATGGCCCAGCTCCCCCCGCACCGCCCGGTTCGTAAGGTCGGCATAGCGCGCCACGACCTCCGGCCCGGCCCCCCCGCGCATGCGCCAGATCCAGTGGTCAACATGGGCTTGCGGCTCCGGGTCCGGCCCGTCGGGAAACCAGAAATCGAGGATTTCATCCGGTGTTGTCATCGCCCGTCCCCCGCCACGCGCATCGGTCCCACGCGGATGCAACCGTAGCGCCCGCAACACCCCCCGTCGCCAGAAATCGTCCAAACAGATGCCCAACACTTACCCGACGGTGAGCAGCCCTCCGCAAACCTCGCAATGCGCACGCCGCTCGATCCGGATCACCCGCGTCTCACTATAAAGCGCGTCATGAATCATCAAGCGCCCCGCGAGGGTCTCCCCCGCGCCGGTCAGGTGCTTGACCGCCTCCATCGCCATCATCGACCCGATAACCCCGGGCAGCGGCGCCGCCACCCCCGCCTCGGCGCAGGTCGGGACCGTTCCGGGGGCCGGTCTGACCGGGAAAACGCAGGCGAAACAAGGGCCGCCATGCGCGGGATCATAGAGGCTGAGTTGCCCCTCCCATTGGGTGATGGCGGCGGCGATCAGGGGCTTGCCCGCCTCGGCACAGATCTTGTTGACCAGATAGCGCGTGTCAAAGTTGTCCGACCCGTCCAGGATCAGGTCGTAATCGGCAATCAGGTCGGCGGCGTTCGTTGCATCCAGCCGCCGGTTATAGGGCCGCACCGCCACGAATGGATTCAACGCCTTCACCGCGATCTCGGCCGAAAATACCTTCGGCATCCCGATCCGTGCATCGGAATGGATGATCTGGCGCTGCAGATTGGTCGCCTCGACCTCGTCCGCGTCGATCACGCCCAGGGTCCCGACCCCGCTCGCCGCCAGGTACAAAAGCGCCGGCGACCCGAGCCCGCCGGCCCCCACCACCAGAACCCGCGCCATCTTCAGCCGCTTTTGCCCCGCCCCGCCGATTTCGCGCAATGCGATATGGCGGGCATAGCGGTCAAGCTCGGTTGCCGAAAACGTGCGCGCAGGCGTCGCGGGCTGCGATGGGGCCGCCCGGGCGCGGACGCGCCGCAACATGACGCGGTAGCCAAGAACCACCAAGGTCAGAAACCCCAGCGCCAGCCAGCCACGCACATCACCGCCGACCAGCGTCGTCGGCTGCAGTGTCTCGTTCGTCACCAATGCGCCTTCCGGAACTGCGGACCAGCGTGGCCAGGTCTGCAGGACAAGGAAGACCCACCAGATCCCCGTCAGGACCCAGAACAACCGGCGCGGCAGCGTCAGAAACCGGCCCGCCACCCAGATCGCCGCAAACCCCAAAAGCCCGATCATCGCGTGCCGGTGGAGCCGAAACCACCTGTCCCGCGCAGCGTCTCGTTCAACGTCTCGACGACCAGAAACTCCGCCTGCACCACCGGGGCCACGATCAACTGCGCAATCCGGTCGCCATGCTGCACGGTATAGGGCGCGGCCCCAAGGTTCACCAAGGCCACGCCCAGTGGCCCGCGATAATCGCTGTCGATGGTGCCGGGAGTGTTGGGCAGTGTGATCCCGTGTTTCAGCGCCAGCCCCGACCGCGGCCGGATCTGCATCTCGTAACCTTCTGGAATCTCAACTCGCAAGCCCGTCGGCACCACCCGCCGTTCCATCGGCTGCAGCACGATCCCGGAGGCGCGATCAACCGCCGCAAGGTTCGCCCGGATATCCGCCCCCGCCGCGCCTGCGGTCTCATAGGCGGGCAAGGGCAGCCCGCGATCCGCCCCGTCTTCCCACAACACCCGCAGTACCGGACGCATCCCACAAGCCCTTTCTGATTGCCAAAATATCCCCGCCGGAGGCTTCCGCGCTCAGCCCAGCGCGGTCGCGATCCGGTCTGCCAGCTTGCGCGCCACCGCGTCCTTGGCCATGCGCGGCCAGGCTTCCGCCCCCGCATCGCTGATCAGCGTCACCGCGTTTTCCGTCCCGCCCATGATCCCGGTCGCCGGCGACACATCGTTGGCAAGGATCCAGTCGCAGCCCTTGCGCAGCCGCTTGGCGGTTGCATGTGCCACGACCTCGTCGGTCTCTGCCGCGAAGCCTATCACCAGCCTTGGCCGACGCGCGCCCGTTGAGATCGCCGCCAGAATGTCCGGGTTCTCGGCGAATTCCAGCGCCGGGGCCTTGCCCGTCCCGTCCTTCTTCATCTTCTGCGCGCTGGCATTGGCAACCCGCCAATCGGCCACCGCCGCCGCCATCACCGCAGCATCGGCGGGCAGGGCCGCCTCCACCGCCGCCAGCATCTCGCGCGCCGTCTCGACCCTTGCGACCGTCACGCCGACCGGCGGCGCCACCGAGGCGGGCCCCGTCACGAAAGTCACCCGCGCCCCCAGATCGCGCAATGCCGCCGCAATGGCCGTGCCCTGCGCGCCAGACAAGCGGTTGGCGATATAGCGCACCGGATCGATGGGTTCCTGCGTCGGACCGGAGGTCACGATGACATGTTTTCCGGCGAGGGGTCCACCGCCCAGCGCCCGGTCTATCGCGGCCAGAATCTCCGCCGGCTCCGCCATCCGACCCGGGCCATACTCGCCGCAGGCCATATCACCCTCGTTCGGCCCGACCGTCAGAACCCCGTCGCCCAGCAGCGTGGCCAGATTGCGCGTCGTGGCGGCATGCGTCCACATCCGCACATTCATCGCAGGCGCGATCAGCACCCGCTTGTCCGTGGCCAGCAACACCGTCGACGCCAGATCGTCCGCGCGCCCGCCTGCCATCTTGGCCATCAGGTCCGCCGTCGCCGGGGCCACGACCAGCAGGTCCGCCGCACGCGACAGCTGGATATGGCCCATCTCGGCCTCGTCGGTCAGGTCGAACAGATCCTGGTAC
>JANPKV010000381.1:0-11497 GCA_031426185.1 Rhodobacterales bacterium
CCAGTTCAGTTCGATCTTGTCAGCCCCGAACGCCGCCTTGCGTCGGTCACGGCGACCGAGGTGCAAATTCCCGGGGCCGACGGCGACATGACGGCGATGGAGGGGCATTCGCCCACCATCACGACGCTGCGACCCGGCATCTTGCGTGCCGTGTCGGCCGAGGGGACGAAGGCCTATGTCGTGACCGGCGGATTCGCCGAGATTTCGGCAACGTCGGTGTCGGTGCTGGCCGAACGTGCCGTTCCGGTCGACGAGGTGACGCCGGCGCTCATGGATGGTCTGGTGGCCGACGTGACTGCAGCGGCGGGCCTGTCGGGAGATCGGGACGTCGCCGACAAGGTCGCCTCAGACCTTGCGGCGATGCGCATCGCTGCGGGGCATTAAGAAGTTTACGGTGTTTGGATGAAGGCCCCGCGTTTGTGGGGCCTTCTTTCATGAATGGATGTTATGAACGTCCTGATGTTGTGCTAACCGACAATGCCATGAGGGACGCTTCTTGACGCGAATTGGGTCCGGTTCGGTTGGAGTTTTGCAGGGCACGCACATGCTCTTTTCGGATTTTGCCGATGGGGGAGCGATGTGGACAGGCCATGGGACACGCGAAAAGCGCGTCGCGGTGAGCTTTGCCCAGCCCTTTACCGGTATTCCTGCGATACTGGTCGGCATTTCGATGTGGGACATGGATCACAAGACCAACTCCCGGGTGGATATCCACGCGGAAGAAATCAGCATGACCGGCTTTGAAATCGTGTTCCGTACCTGGGGCGACAGCCGCATCGCACGCATCCGCGCCGAATGGACGGCCATCGGTTCCATCGCGGACGACGACGCCTGGGACGTGCCCTGACCCGTCAGCCGAGCTGGTACATGCCTTCGTAGATCGGGACCAGGGTTTCGGTCTCGAACAGCGACGACACCGAGGTGCCGTTCCAGATATTCAGGATGGCTTGCGCAAAGATCGGGGCGGTCGGCACGATGCGGATATTCTTGGCCGCCTTGACCTGATCGGTCGGCTCAATGCTGTCGGTGATCACCAGGCTTTTCAGGACGGATCCCGCAACGCGGTCGACCGCCCCGTTCGACAGGACGCCATGGGTGATATAGGCATGCACCTCGGTCGCGCCTTCGTCGATCAAGAGCTGCGCCGCCTTGACCAGCGTGCCGGCGGTATCGCAGATGTCGTCGATCAGGATGCAGGTCTTGCCCGCAACGTTTCCGATGATCGTCATTTCGGCGATCTCGCCCGCCTTTTCGCGGCGCTTGTCGACGATGGACAGGGGACTGTCGATCCGCTTGGCCAGTTCGCGCGCGCGCGCCACGCCGCCGACGTCCGGCGACACCACCATCAGGTCCTGCATCCGGCCCTTGAAGTTGTGCTCGATATCCAGCGCAAAGATCGGCGAGGCATAAAGGTTGTCGACCGGCAGGTCGAAAAAGCCCTGGATCTGGGCCGCGTGCAGGTCCAGCGTCAGGACCCGGTCCACGCCGGCCCGGGTGATCAGGTTGGCGACCAGTTTCGCCGAAATGGGCGTGCGGGCCTTGGCGCGACGATCCTGGCGGGCATAGCCGAAATAGGGGATGACGGCGGTGATCCGTGCGGCCGACGACCGGCGCAACGCGTCAGTAATGATCAGCAATTCCATCAGGTTGTCATTTGCCGGGTTCGAGGTCGGCTGGATCACATACATGTCCTCGCCGCGCACATTCTCAAACACTTCGACGAAAATCTCCTGGTCGTTGAACCGTTCGACGCGCGCGTCCACCAGATTGACGCTCATCCCCCGGTGCATCGACATGCGTCGCGCGATGGCCTTTGCCAGGGTCGGGTTCGCATTGCCGGAGATGAGTTTCGGCTCGGTGATGGCGGGCATATGGGTCTCCGGAAGGCAGCGGAATCGCAACGTTGACACCGCTTATCACCCCGCTAGGGTCTTGCAAACCGAGGCGCGGGTGATGAGGTACGAATTGCGACAGATCGATTACTATTTCGCACCGATGTCACCCTTTACCTACCTTGCCGGTGCAGGGCTTGAAACGATTGCCGCAACGCACAATTGCACCATCCGCTACATCCCGCTGGACGCGCCCGCCCTGTTCCCGCGCACGGGCGGGCAGACGCTGGCCGAACGCCATCCGGTGCGCAAGGAATACCGGCTGCAGGAATTGCGGCGGCAGGCCAGGAAACGCGGCGTGCCGCTGAACATGCAGCCCAGCTTTTTCCCGGTGAACCCCGCGCCTGCGTCCTATGCCATCATCGCGGCGGCCAAGGCCGGCGGCGGGGACCTGCCGGGTCTGGTGCAGGCCTTTCCCCGCGCCGTCTGGGTCGAGGACCGCAACATCGCCGAGGATGAGGTGGTCAAGGATCTGCTGTCCCGGCATGGTTTTGATCCGGCAGTGGCGGACCGCTACATGCTGGCCGCCGCCGAGACCTACGCGAATAATCTTGAAGAGGCGGTGTCGCGCGGTGTATTCGGCGTGCCGTTCTACATCGTGGGTGACGAGAGGTTCTGGGGGCAGGACAGGCTCGAGGACCTGGACCTGTATCTGGCCGGAAAGCTGTGAATGCCCGAGGACGTCGCGACCTTTCTGCCGCCCCATCGGGTTTGGGGCCGTGGCGGCGACCGCCCGGTGCTGGCGTTGCATTGCTCGCTCGCGCATGCCGGGGCGTGGGGCGGGTTGGCTGAACACCTGCACGGCGTGACCGTCACCGCGATCGACATGATCGGGCATGGCCGCGCAGAGGACTGGGACGGCGTTGCTGACCTGCATACGGACGCGACGCGCGCTGCTGTCGCCATGGCGACCGAGATCGGGCAGGGCGCACCCGTTGACCTGATGGGCCATTCCTTCGGCGCCACTGTCTGCCTGCGGATCGCGCTGGAGCGCCCTGACCTTGTGCGCAGCCTGATGTTGGTGGAGCCGGTGATCTTTGCCGCTGCCCGGGCTGCTGGCGACCCTGCCTATGGTCCGTTCCGCGCGCGTCACGAACATCTGGCGGCGCTATTGGCCGCCGACCGCCGACTTGACGCTGCCGTCGATTTCCACGGCTATTGGGGCACGGGAGAGGCCTTTGCCGATCTTTCACCCAAGATGCAGTCCTATATCACCGACCGGATGCACCTGATCGCGGCGCAAAACCCGGTCCTTCTGGACGATGCGGCGGGCCTTTTGCGCTATATGGGGTTGGAAAGCATCGGTGTGCCGGTCTTGCTGGTCGAGGGTGGGGACAGCCCGCCCATCATCGACGCAGTTCACCGCGAACTTGCGCGGCGACTGACGCAGGTGACCCGACTTGCGGTGCCGGGCGCGGGGCATATGGTGCCGATCACCCATGCTGCGGCGATGCAGTCCGCTGTCATGGCCCATCTGACGGATGCCTGAGACGGCGGGTTTCAGCCGCGCAGCGTGCCCAGCAACGCGGCCACATCCTCAGGCCTTGTCGACCAGCTCGCGACGAATCGCGCTGCTTCGCGTCCTTCGGGGTGCGGCATGTCGTAATAGACCGCCCCTGCCCCATGCGCACGGGCATGGGTTCCGACCGGGAAATGCGGAAAGCTGATATTGGCCTCGGCCGGGTGCTTCAGGCCGACATCGTTCATCTGTTGCAAGCCTTCGACCAGAAGTGCGCCCATCGCATTGGCCTGCCCCGCCAGTCGCAGCCAAAGGTCATCGGTCAGGTAGGCCTCCATCTGCGCGGCGAGAAACCGGTTCTTGGACGCCAGATGGCCGCCCCGCTTGCGCCTGAGTTCGAACTCCCATGCCTTGGCGGGATCGAACATCACCACCGCCTCGACGCCCAGACAGCCGTTCTTGGTGCCGCCGAAGGACACGACATCCACACCGGCCTTCCAGGTCATTTCTGCCGCCGACGCGCCAGAGGATACCAGCGCATTGGCGAACCGCGCGCCATCCAGATGGACGGGCAGGCCCTGTGCCCTGGCGACAGCGGCAAGCGCCGCCACCTCGCCCGGGGAATAGACTGTCCCCGCCTCGGTCACGTTGGTCACCGACACCATGCCGCGCTGCACGCCATGGACCCCGCCGTTGCCGGTTTGCGCAATCGTTGCGGCAAGTCCCTCGGGGGTCATCTTGCCGTGCTGGCCCGGCACCAGGACCAGTTTCGCGCCACCGCTGAAAAATTCGGGCGCACCACATTCATCCTCGGCGATGTGGGCGTGGGCATGGCAGAAGACTGCCCCCCAAGGCGGGCAATAGACCGACAGGGCCAAGGCATTTGCCGCCGTACCGGTGGAGACGAAATATATGGCGGCTTCCGGCGCTTCGAACACCTCGCGCAGCCGCGTGCAGGCACGTTTCGTGACCGCGTCGTTGCCGTAGCCCAAAGCATAGCCGTCATTGGCGCGCATCAAGGCGGCCATGATTTCAGGCGCCGCGCCGGACGTGTTGTCGGAAGCAAAGTTCATCAGGGTTTTTCCTCGATCACGTAGTCGTCCCAATCCTCTTCCGGCACCGAGAATTCCGGCACGGTCCAGCCCTTGACCGAGTTGCCGGAGCGGTGGGTACTGTCAGGATCGCCGGTCAGAAGCGGGTGCCAATCCGGCAGGGATTTGCCTTCGAACAAAAGGCGATAGGCGCAGGTCCGCGGCATCCAGTAAGCAACCTTCGGCAACGTCTTGGGCGACAGCCGCACGCATTCCGGCACGAACTGGTGGCGGTTTTCATAATTGCCGCAACGGCAGGTTTCGCCGTCCAGCAGGCGGCAGGCGATGCGGGTAAACTCCACCTCGCCGGTATCTTCGTATTCGAGCTTGTTCAGGCAGCATTTCCCGCAGCCGTCACAGAGCGCCTCCCATTCGGGGGTCGTCATCTTGGTCAGGGGGACGGTGTCCCAAAAGCGGGGGCGAAGCTGGCTCATGGCGCAGTGATGCGACGTAAGGTGGCGAAAGGAAAGGGGTCAGAGGGCCGCAAGGATGTCGCGGGCTTGCGCGCAGTCGGCCGCCATCTGGTCCAGAAAAGTCCGCAGGTCGGGAAATGTTGCCTCTGGGCGAAGGTAGTCGATCAGGGCTACCGACACGTGTTGACCGTAAAGGTCACCCGCGAAATCAAAGATATAGGTTTCCAGATTGGGCGTGTTTTCCCCGAACATCGGTCGCACCCCCAGCGACGCCGCGCCAAGGTAGGGCCCCGCCTGCGGGCCGGTCAGAACATCCAGCTTGGCGGCATAGACGCCAAACCGCGGCAGGTGCAGCCCGGCCAGCGACATGTTGGCGGTGGGATAGCCAAGTTCGCGGCCGCGTTTTTCGCCATGCAGCACCTCGCCCTCGATCCGGTGCCAATGACCAAGCATGGCGGCTGCGTCGCGCGGGCGACCGTCCGTCAGCGCCTGGCGGATCGCGGTGGAGGAAATCTCGCGGTCGCCAAACGTGACAAGCGGGGCAATGGTCGTCTTGAAACCATAGGTATGTCCCAGCGCTTGCAGGTCCGACGCCTTGCCCGCACGACCCTTGCCGAAACAGAAATCCTCACCCACCACGACATGGGAAATCCCAAGTCCCAGCGCCAGCACATCGCGGGCAAATCCTTCGGGCGTCAGGCTGGCAAGGGCGGCATCAAAGGGAAGTTGGTAAAGATGCTGCACCCCCAGTTTCGCCAGCCGGTTGCTGCGTGCCTCGGCATTCATGAGGCGAAAAGGCGGGGTGGTCGGGGAGAAGTATTCGCGGGGATGGGGTTCAAAGGTGACAAGGCCAAGAGGGGCATCGTTCCGGGCAAGTTCGATAACAGACCGATGCCCCAGATGCACGCCGTCAAAGTTGCCCATGGCGACGGATGCCCCGCGTGCCTTTTGGTCAAGTCCTTGCCATTGTTGGTGAATTCTCATGCCGCCCCGGTATCGGGGTCGTCAGCCCCGTCAGTCGAATTTCCGGCTGGGCGCCAGAACCAGCGCCTCGCCCTTGATGACGACGGTTGTACCGACTGTGCACCGGGTTTCAAGGGTCACCCGGCGTTTGCCGGGGTCAATCTCGGTTACGGTAACCTCGGCTGTCACCACGTCGCCAGGACGGACGGGGGCCATGAAGCGCAGGGATTGTCCAAGATAAACAGTGCCATGCCCCGGAAGCTGTTCCCCGATCACGGCTGAAATAAGCCCCGCCGACAGCATGCCGTGGGCGACGCGGCCAGCAAAAATCGTGTCGCGGGCATAGGCTTCGTCAAGATGGACCGGGTTCCGGTCGGTCGAGATCTCGGCGAACATTTCGATATCGCGATCAGTGATTTCCTTCGTCACGGAACGGGTCATGCCAATCGAAATCTCTTCGATGCAGATCGTGCCTCGGGGCAGGTTGTGGGTCACATCAAGCATCCGACGAATCCTGAAATCGCGATGCTGCACTGTAGCAAGACGCAAACGGTCAAGCAACAAATTTACGTTGTGGCGCCATTCTGCGTAATTATGTTACCGCAGCGCTAACGCAGTTTGCCGATGGCATAGGTGGCCGACAGCTGCTGACCGGTCAGCCAAATGTCCAGCAAGCCTTTGTTCGGGCTGTCAGAATCGGGTCCAAACTGGTCTGCTGCGATGCCGCCGGTGACGAAAAGCGTGTCGATCCCTTCGCCCATGCCGCCCTGGATATCTGTGGCTATTCCGTCGCCGATGGCGAGGACCTGCGGGTCCGCGCCTTTGGCAATCGCTGCCAGACGGCGCCGCGCGAGGTCATAGATCGGCGGGTGCGGTTTGCCGTAGTAAAGTGCTTTCCCCCCCATGCCTTCATATGCCTGGGCCAGGGCACCGGCACAGTAGATGCGCTTGGGTCCCAGGTCGACGATGATGTCAGGGTTGGCGCAAAGCATCGGCAGACCCAGGGTTTTTGCCAAAAGAAGCGAGGCGCGGTAGTCGTCGGGCGTCTCTGTCATGTCGTCTAACAGACCTGTGCAGACGATGCCCTGCGCGTCCTTTAGATCGACGCGGGTGATCGGTGGCCGGGTTTTGGCGAATTCCGCCAGATCATCTGCAAACTCGGTAAAGAAAGGTTCATCCTTCGGCGCGCCGATGTGGTGGACGCGGGTGCCGACCGCCCCGGACAGCATGGCATATTGCGCAGCATCGCCGGACGTCACGACGATATCCCACGCATCGCGCGGCACGCCGATGCTGTCGAGCTGTCGGATCACGCTTGGGTTGGGGCGCGGAGCATTGGTCAGAAGGACGACCAGGCCGCCCTGCTTGCGATAGGTTTGCAAGGCCGCGACGGCGCTGGGGAACGGCTTTACCCCATCATGCAGGCAGCCCCATAGATCGCAGAAAACCGCGTCGTACCGGGCGGATACATCCGAAAGTTGGGCGATGATGTCGGTCATTTCGGGGGCCTTTCGGACTGGCTGGCTGGTGTCGCTTTCGGGGGTCTGTCGGGCATCCGTACCGTCAGTTGCCGCACATGAAAAGGGCCGAGGTTTCCCCCGGCCCGATCATGCCTGTCGCCCTTTGGCGCAGCGTCAGAGTTTCAACGCCGGCAGAATCTGCTTTTTGCGGCTCATCACGCCGGGCAGCACGACCGTGTCGCCGGTGACCTTCACGCCAAACGATGCCTCGGCCATCTGGCGGACCAGATCGTTCGGGACCAGAAGCGTCGCCTCCTCGTTCAGGATGTCGATGATGAAGAGAAGGACCTGATCCGCGCCGTCTTCCTTTGCCACATTGATCATGGAGTGCATCAGCGACGTCTTGCGGTCGAGCAGGACCTTGGGCGCAGTCGTCTCCAGCACCGAGACGCGCAGTTCCTTGCCCGCAACGGTGTATTCCTTGCTGTCCATCCGCAGCAAAGCCGCGTCGGAGAAGGCCGACACGTCGGACTTGGCCTCGAACATCTGCGCGGCAAGATCGGGGATCGACACGCCAAGATCCGCGGCAAGCTTTTCGGCCACGGTCTTGTCATGGTCGGTCGTGGTGGGCGAGCGGAAGGCAAGCGTGTCCGAAAGGATGCATGACAAAATCGCGCCCTTGATCTCACGCGGCAGCCCGGCGACATCGTCGCCCATGATGTCATGCATCACGGTGGCCGTGCAGGCCAGCGGGCGCATGACCACGTTGATCGGCGTCTTGGTTTTCAGGCCGCCGACCAGCATGTGGTGGTCGATGATCGCCATGATGTTCGCGTCATTGATCGAAGGCGGCAGTTCGGCGGGGTTGTTGGTGTCGACGATCACCACGTTCTGACCGGCGGCGACATCGGCGATGATTTCGGGCTGTGTCAGACCCCAATGCTTCAGCACAAAAGCGGCTTCGGTGTTCGGCTCTCCCAGCAGGCGCGGCTCGGCGTCGCCGCCACGAACATGGGTCAGATACCACGCCCAGATGATCGCAGAGAGCGTGGAATCGGTGTCTGGGGATTTGTGGCCGAAAACGAGGGTGGTCATGGATGCGCCTATCGAATGGGAATGCGCGCGGTGTATAGGCGCAGGCGGCGGGCTTGTCACGGGGGGGCGACATCGGTCCTTGGGGTGACACCGGGCCTTTTGCCGGGCGGCTTGCCAAGCGACGGCTTGCGGATCGTGCCGCAAGTTGCATGATGACCGCGCGTGGGTTCGCCTTGCGGGGGCCTGAACAAATGCACAGGGGGGCCTTGCGATGTTCCTGAACCGTGTCGTGCAAAGACGGGAAGGTCAGAGCATCTTTGCCGGCCTGCCGACCGAGACGATGCGTTGCGCCGAGATTTCCGGGAACTACTGGCTGAAAACGCAGAAATGGGCCGCTGGGGAAAGCTTCAGCTATCCCGACCATGACATCTGCGTCGATGTCTTCCGCGAAGCGGACGGCGCGATGCGCAGCTTTGACATGATCATCGCGGATTAGGTCTGGGAGCATCTGGAGCGTCCCTATGCCGCGACCCGCCATGTCTTTCAGATGCTCGCGCCGGGCGGATATTTCTATGTGGCCGCTCCATTTTTCGCGCGCTACCACGCCTATCCGGTGGATTGCAGCCGGTGGAGCGCACGCGGTCTGGCGAACCTTCTGGTCGAGGCGGGTTTCGACGCTAGTCAGATCCGATCCGATCAGTGGGGCAACCTCGCCGCGGCACGGCGCGACTGCGCGCGACGCTGGGCAAAGCACTTGGCCGACGACGACCTGACCAATGACCCTGATTTTCCCGTCGTCGCCTGGGCGCTGGCGCGTAAGATGGGCTAGTAAGCTCCTTGTGGTGCGGATCACGCCAGCGCGACGGGCGCCTTTGGCAGGACCAGCCATTGGGCCGGGTCGTGCCCGTAAACGAGGGTCGCGCCGGTCGTGGCTTGAAGGGTCAGAAGACGCCCCCCGGACCGTTCCGCGGCAACAGGGTCCATGGCGTCCGAATAGCCCTCGTCCGGCTCTGACGCCCGGTTGATTGCGTCGGCAGCAAGGATGACCGACCTGCCCGAAGGCAGCGTTGCCATCAGCGACAGGTGGCCGGGGGTGTGGCCCGGTGTCGGCAGCGCGGTCAGCCCGTCACAAACGGGGGTATCTTCGGTGATCGTGTGATAGGTGGTGTCGGGCCAGGCCAGGGGGCGCACGTCACCCCAGTAGATCGGGCGGGATTCGGCCCGTTCGGCCTCGGTCAGCACGATGGGGCAATGGGCGAACAGGGGCAGACCGCCCACATGATCGATATGCCCGTGGGTCAGGATCAACAGGTCAATGTCGGCCGGGGTCAGGGCCATCAGCGCCAGTTGGCCGGTGATGGTCTGGCGGGCGGTGAAATCCAGCAGCCGGCCAAAACCCGACAGACCGTCGCGGGCATCGGTTGCGGCGTAATCGGTGGCATAGGCAGGATCGAATCCGGTATCGACAAGGATGCGGGTGCCTGTGTCGGTGGTCAGCAGAAAGCCTGGAATACCGATCAGACGTTTGCCCGGGCCGACGTCGAACGTCCCAAGGTCGAGGAAATGCAGCGTCGCGACGCGCTGGCCGGGAAGGATCATGGCAGTTCCAGCCGTTCCAGTGCAAAGCCCGCTTCGTGCAACAGGTTCAGCACTCCATCCTCGCCAGACAGGTGCAGCGATCCAAACGCCGCAAAGACCGGCCCCTCTGCGGCGGCGGCCTCGATTACGGGGATCCAGGCGCGGTTGCGCTTGATCATCATGGCGTCCTCCATGCGGGCAAATTCAGCCTCGACCACGTCGGGCGACTGGTCGGGCATCTGCAATGCCTGATAGCGCATGAATTCCCAGATAAGGCGGCTGTCTTCGGCAAAATAGGTGTCGGCCAGAGTGATGGCAAAGTCCTCGGAGCGGTCCTCGGTGGCCAACGTGGCACGGATCATCGACAACTGGTCCTCGATCGACAGGTCGCCAAAGATGCCAAAGACGGTGTCATACGGTTCCAGTGCGCGGATCGGGACTTCGGCGGCGACTGCCGCATCCATGACCATGCCGTCAAGCCCGCGGCCCGTCATGTTGGCCATATTGCACCCTGGCAGGCTGAGCAGGACAGAGATGTACCAGGGCCGGAACTTGGCCGCCATGAAGGCCGGAATGCCGCGTTCGGACATCGCGGCGGCAAGATCATCCCATTCCTCCTTGGGCAACAGTTCAGGCAAGGTGGGGCCTTCGGTGATCAGCATCAGGCCGGGTTCGCGGCCCATCCGGTCCATCAGGGCCTTTTCCTCTGTTGGACCGGCCTCGACCAGCAGGGTCGTGGCGTCCTGAATCAGGGGCGCGATCGCGGCAAGGGTATCGGCATGGCGGGGATCGTCGGCGTGATAGGTGCCGATCAGATGCAGGACCTGATCGCCCCGCGTGGCGCGCCAGAAATTTCCCTGAGCATAGGGTTCTGCGGATGCCTTGGCGACCAGCGCGTCGCGCGCCTCGGCCGGCAGCGCCGCGATCAGGTTCGTGCCGATGCATTCGGCGCGCAGCGCATCAAGCGGCACCATGAGCGTGACGGCCGCAAGGATCAGGCGACGAAACAGCATGACGGCACGCACCTTTGCAAGACTACCCTGAAGGTGGCACTTGCGACGCCAAACGCCAAGCCGCCGACGACACAATTTTGCGCGACAGATCAGTTGACAGCCGGGGCGCCACTGCCTAAATGCAGCCCTGCTAGCACTCATGGGTTCCGAGTGCTAACGTAAATCAACCTGGAAACCTTAGGGAGCGTTACCAGATGGCATTCACACCATTGCATGACCGCGTATTGGTCCGTCGCATTGAAGGCGAAGACAAAACCAAGGGCGGCCTGATCATTCCGGACACTGCCAAGGAAAAGCCCGCCGAGGGCGAAGTGATCGCGGTTGGCGCTGGCGCACGCGACGAAGACGGCAAGCGCATCACGCCTGACGTCAAGGCGGGCGACCGCATTCTGTTCGGCAAATGGTCCGGCACCGAAGTCCGCGTGGACGGCGAAGACATGCTGATCATGAAAGAAAGCGACATCCTGGGCCTGATCGTCTGATCACGTCCGACCGTTGCGGTGCGCGGTCCGCGCGCGCCGTTCTCGAAATCATGAACCTCAGGAGTCTGTAACATGGCTGCGAAAGACGTACGTTTTGAATCCGATGCCCGC
>JANPKV010000382.1:0-30332 GCA_031426185.1 Rhodobacterales bacterium
TCCTCTTGCGAAGCGCCGCATCCCTTTATACATCCCCGCCATCCAGTCCGGTGCGGGCGTAGCTCAGGGGTAGAGCATAACCTTGCCAAGGTTAGGGTCGAGAGTTCGAATCTCTTCGCCCGCTCCAGTCTGGATAAACAGGTTCAAGGCTTCAAGAAGCGCCCTCAGGGGCGCTTTTTGCTTGTACGGCCTTGATAGGTGACGACCCGCCGCGCTGGTCGGATGTCGACACGCCGCTTGGCATCACGCAGATGCTTGCCTTGCCCTGCCGGGGTCGCTTGGATGCCTTTCCTTGGCCCGATCCACAGCCTATAAGGCCCGCAACAGTCGAGCAAGGATCGCCAACATGCGCATGGCAGAACTGACCCGCAAAACGGCCGAGACCGCGATTTCAGTGGCCGTTGGTCTGGATGGGACCGGCGCCGCGAAGATCGCGACGGGCGTGGCATTTTTCGACCACATGCTGGACCAGCTGGCACGCCACAGCCTGATCGACATCACGCTGTCGGCCAAGGGCGACACCCATATCGACGACCACCACACGGTGGAGGACTGCGGCATAGCACTTGGTCAGGCGCTCGCCCGGGCCCTGGGCGACAAGGCAGGCATCCGGCGCTACGGGCATTTCGTGCTGGCCATGGATGACGCACAGGTGGGTTGCGCGCTGGACCTGTCGGGGCGCCCCTATCTGGTCTGGAATGTCGCGTTTCCCACGCCAAAGATCGGCAGCTTTGATACCGAACTGGTGCGCGAGTTTTTTCAGGCGCTGTCGACGCATGGCGGCATCACGCTGCATCTTGACCTGACCCACGGGCTCAACAGCCACCACATCGCCGAGGCCGCCTTCAAGTCCGTGGCGCGTGCCCTGCGCATGGCCGTCGAACCTGACCCCCGGCAATCGGGCATTCCCTCGACCAAGGGCGTGCTTTAGACGCGTCTTGTCCCATGTCCCCCGCCGCAGGTTCCGCCTCGGCGCTTCGCTTCGGAATATGACCCATGCTGACCGTCCTCGTCGACTATGACAGCGGCAATCTGCATTCCGCTGCCAAGGCGTTCCAGCGCATGGCGGACGAGACGGCTGCGGGTGAGGTGCTGGTCAGCGACCGCGCCGCGGATGTTGCCCGCGCCGACCGGATCGTGCTGCCCGGAGACGGGGCGTTTCCGGCCTGTCGCCAGGCGCTGGACGCCAAGGAGGGGCTTTTCGACGCCATCGCCGAGGCGGTGACCGTCCGCGCCCGGCCGTTTCTTGGCATCTGCGTCGGCATGCAGATGATGGCAAGCCGGGGACGCGAATACCACGACACGCCCGGATTCGACTGGATCGCGGGCGACGTGGTGCGGATCGTACCGGCAGATCCCAGCCTGAAGGTGCCGCATATGGGCTGGAACGATCTGGTGATCGACCGTCCCCACCCCGTGCTTGCGGGGCTGCAGACCGGCGACCACGCCTATTTCGTGCATTCCTACCAGTTCCATGTCACAGACCCCGCGCACCGGCTGGCGCATGTCGATTATGCGGGCGACGTCACGGCCATCATCGGGCGCGACACGATGGTCGGCACGCAGTTTCACCCCGAGAAAAGCCAGGCCGCCGGTCTGCGGCTGATTGCGAACTTTCTGAACTGGCGACCATAAGCGGGCCCACGATTAGCCGGCGGGACTTGTGCTGCGGCTTTGCACCCCTTCAGACGTCGGACTTTGCGTACGGCCCGCGATGAAGCGGTCCATCTTTACGGCGACCTTGTCGAGATGCCGACGCCGACTGTCAGGGGTTGAACTGTCCATCAGGTAATGCGCCGCAAAGACGGTCCGTTTGCCCGGGGCGCACAAGAATCCGACGCCGCGGATGAGGGTTCTTCGACCTGGCGCCCCGATGATCCGCGTCAGCCACCAGCTTGCCCCGCAGGTGGTAAAGACCGCCAGCCCCTTGATATGGTGCAGGCCCGGGCGGATGGTCTTGTACCGCTCGCTTGGCATGAGGAAGGCCACATCGGGCAAAAGGACGCGGTCGAGCCAGCCCTTCAGGATCGCAGGCAATCCGTACCACCAGGTGGGATAGACAAAGATCAGCGTATCTGCCCAGCGCAAGTCAGCCACCTCTTGCGCCACGCCGGACTGGTTGTCGGGGCAGGCCAGATAGCCCTGCCATTCGGGCCCCGTCAGCACCGGCTGAAACCCGTTGCCATAAAGATCGCAGACCCGGTATTCCGCCCCGGCATGTTCGAGTTTCTCGATCACGAGATCACGGACGGCTGCGTTGAAGCTGCTGGGGTTCGGGTGGCAGTAGACGATGAGTGCGCGCATCAAAAACGCTCCATCTCGCGTTGCACCGTTGCAAGATAGCGGCGGCGCTGGTCGTCGGTGACCCTGTTCATGTCATGCAGGGCCAGATAGCGCATCTTGTCGGGCCGCGCGACAAACCACAAGGCGCGGGTGATGACGCGTTTGGGCGGATCGGCGGCAAGAAACGCGCGCCACCTCGTGGCCCCATAGGTGGTGACGGCTGCCATCTTGCGGATATGGGTGAGTGCGGGAGCGACAAGGCCGTCTTCCAGCCTGAAGCTGACACCGGGCAGGAACACCCGGTCGATGAACCCCTTCAGGATCGCCGGAAAGCCGAAGTTCCAGACCGGAAAGACGAAGATCAGCGCATCGGCGGCGCGAAGCCTGTCGACATAAGATTGCACAGGGCCGCAATTGCCGGGGGCCGTCAGGTACGCGCGGCGTTCGGCTGCGGACAAAACCGGGTCGAAGTCTTCGGCGTAGAGGTCGCACAGATCGACGTCCCAGCCGCGTCCGGTCAGCGTGTCGACCACCACAGATTTCAGCGCTGCCGAATAGCTTTCTTCGCAGGGATGCGCAAAGAGGACGAGCACGCGGGTCATCCGGCGCGCGCCTCGCAGGCGTCGGATGCCTCCGGCGGGGATATTTGGGTCAGCCAGAAAGGGGCATCAAACGTGCAGAGAGATCCCCGGGGGACGCGCAGCGGGGGGCGGGTAACCCCCTGGTCGCCGGCAAGGCTCATTCCGCCGCCTGCAATCGAGGGTAGTCGTACATGCGCGCATAGTCCCAGGTCGGATCATCCCAGCTGATCATCTTGCCTGGGTTGAGGATGCCCTTGGGGTCCGCCTCGCGCTTGAAGGCCAACTGCGTCGCATCCGCCGACTGCCGCCCGCCCTCTTCCAGGGTGTAGCGGTGCGGGTTGAAGACGAAACAACCCATCGCTTCGTGCTGGCGCACGATCTCGTCAAGGCGCGCCTCGGTGGTGAACCGGACCAGCGTCAGACCGGCAAATGCCGTGCGCCCGCCCACCTTCATCATCTCCAGATGCTGCATCAGCTCATCCGGGAAGGCGGCGCGGATGGCCGCGATCCTGGCCGCGTAGTGGTCGGGTTCGTAGAGCACCTGCAGGTAGGTGATCGCGGGGTCGACCTTCAGCGCGCGCAATGTGGTGTGGTTCCAGCCGTATTCGAAGACCGATCCGGGCTCGCGCGGCCAGTGGGTCTGGTCAGAGCGGTAGATCAGCCTGGCGGTCGGATAGCGCGTGGTGAAGGTCAGAAAGCCGTCCATGGCATGCGGGGCGATCATCAGGCCGATGAGGCTGTCGCCGGGGTCGACATGGGGGGCCACGCGCTGGAAATAGCTTTGCGTGACCGGGGCCTCATAAGCGGAGATCAGTTTTTTCAGGATGCCGTCTTCGTTGCCCAGGGCTCCGCAATAATCGACCGCGGCCGCGAAATCGGGCATCGTCACGAAGACTTCGACCCAAGGGTAGCTGGGGGCCAGCGGCAGCTCGATTTCGGTGATGATGCCGTTGGTGCCGTAGGCGTGACTGACGCGGTGGAGTTCCTCGCCGGTGAAGTCATGCACTTGCGGTTCCGCCTGGGCCGTCACCACGCGCAGACGTAGGATGTTGCCAAGATCGCGCAACACACCCCAGGTACAGGACCCGACGCCCCCGGACCCGCCGGCAATGAAGCCGCCTACGGTCGCCGTGGTGTAGGTCGAGGGATGCATGCGCAGTTCTTGGCCCGAATGCGCGCGCGTGGCCGCGTCGCAGTCCTTGATCAGGCAGCCGGGCTCCACGATGACGCGACCGGGATGGATGTGTTTCACTGCGGCCATGTTCTTCATGTGCAGGATGATGCCGCCCGCCAGTGGCATGGCCTGGCCGTAGTTCCCCGTCCCCGCGCTGCGTACCGTCACCGGCACGTCATGGGCATAGGCCACGCGCAGGACCTCGATCACCTCGGCCTCGCTGCGGGGCGAGACGACGAAATCGGCGGTGACGTGGTCGAGCCGCGCCTTCAGGACCGGCGAGTACCAGAAGAAATCGCGCGACTTGGCCTTGACCGAAACCGGGTTCTCGTCGATTTCCAGATGGCTCAGGGCGGCTTTGGCGGCGGCAAGGTTCATGGCGATCCCATCAGGTCATCAAGTTCGGCATAATCGGGCAGGGTCCGGTCGATCTGCACGCCCTCGCGCAGCACGATCCGGTCGGATTGCGGGCGCGACAGCAGTTCGGACCATGACCGCGCCTTGTAGATCACCAGATCGGCGGGTGCCCCGGCGACCAGCGACGGCGGCTTGAACCCGCAGGCGCGGGCGGGATTGGTCAGGACCGATTGCACCCAGTCAGGGGCGGCATGGTCAAGATGCCCGATGCGTGTCGCTTCGCGCAGCACCTCCAGCATGTCCATGTCGCCGTAGGCATAGAACGGATCGCGCGTGTTGTCGGAGGCGAAGCTCACATTGATGCCGCGCGCCGCCATCTCATGCACCAGGGTGATGCCGCGCATCCGGGGGGTGCGACCGGCCTGGCGGTCCTGAAGGTAGAGGTTGCACATCGGCAGGCTGACGACGTGAAGTCCCGCTTTGGCAACCAGATCGAGCGTGCCCAGCGCATCGGCCTCGGCCATGGCGCCGACCGAACAGCAATGGCCGACAACGACCGGGGCGGCAAAGCCGATCTCCAGGACCGCCTCCGCAATGACCCGCAGCGTGTTGGCGTTCGGATCGAGCGTCTCGTCGACATGGAAATCTGCGGAAAGGCCCCGCTTTGCGGCCATGGTCAGGAAATCCCGAACCCGTTTGGCGATGTCTGGAACCGGATAGGTCACCATGCCCAGCACACCGCCATGGGCCGCAACAAGGTCGGCGGTATGCGCGAATGCCCCATCGGTGGAAAAGCTTTCGCAGCCGATCAGGCAGGCGGCCTGCAGGTCGATCCGGCCCTCCCAGTCGTCGCGCAGATCGGCAAAGACGGGCCAGCTGATGTCATCCTGCGGGGCCACGCTGTCGAGATGGGTGCGAACGGCCCGGGTGCCATGCGCATAAGCGGCGCGAAGCGAAAAGTCAGCCCGTCTGCGGACGTCATTGGCGGTCCAGCGTGCGCCGGTATCGCCGCGAACCGCGGTCAGCGCGCCCATGAACGTGCCGTCCGGGTTCGGGCTGCGGGGCCAGATATGCCCCTTGTCGAGATGGGTGTGCATGTCGACAAAGGCTGGCAGCACCATGGCCCCCCCCATATCGACGGCCAGTGGCTGCGGGCCGGAGATCGCGCCCTCGGCCATGGATATTTCGGTCCGGATCAGGTCCCCCTCCTGGCCCAGCAGGCAGGCGGGAATCGTGACATTGGTCAGCGTCACGGGACCTTGGGAAAGGCGAAGAAAATCTGTCATTGGTCACGGCTCAGCGCACTTTCGTGCCATTTGCGCAGGAAGAACCACGAGATGAAGGTCGTCGCGGCAAAGATGATCACGCCGACCACCGCGATCATGATGAGGGCGGCGAACATGCGCGGATAGTTCAGTCGGTAGCTGGCTTCCAGAATGCGAAAGGCCAGGCCCGATCCGGACCCGCTGATGCCTGCCACATATTCCGCCACGATGGCGCCGATCAGCGCCAGGCCCCCCGCGATGCGCAGACCGCCAAGGAAATAGGGCGCGGCAGAGGGAAGCTGCAGGAACAAAAGCTTTTGCCACCAGGTCGCGCCATAGATCGCATAAAGATCGCGCAAGTTGCTGTCGGTGGATTTCAGGCCCAGCGTGGTGTTCGACAGGATCGGAAAGAACGCCACGATCCAGGCACAGATCAGCACCCGCGCCAGGGGGTCCTGCACATAGATGAAGATCAACGGCGCGATGGAGACGATCGGCGTCACCTGCAGCACGACCGCATAGGGAAAGAAGACCAGTTCGGCAAAGCGGCTTTGGGTGAACAGGATCGCCAGAAGGACGCCGCCGACGATGGCGATGCCCAGTGCCATGAAGGTGATCTTCAGCGTGACCAGCAACGAGGCAAAAAGCATCCCCTGATCGGTGACGAAGCGCGCCCAGACCTTGGCGGGCTCGGGAAAGATCATGCCACGTGTCTGGCTGCTGTTGGAAAACCAGTTCCAGCCCCAAAGCGTCAGCATCACGACCGCCAGCGGCAGTGCCCAGCGTGCCACGGCCTCGATCCGCCGGTTGCGGGCGCGCCGGGCCTCTTCGGCGTCATAGGCGGGGTCAGAGATGGTCATGGGTCTGGTCCCCGATGGCGACGCGCAGCGCGTCCGACACGACATGGGTATGGGCGGCATATGCTGACGAGGTGCGAAACTCCATGTCGCGCGGATAGGGCGCATCAATCGCGATCTCCTGCACCACCCTGCCCGGACGCGCCGCCATCACGACGATCCGGTCGGACAGGAAAACGGATTCAAACACCGAATGGGTGACGAAAATGACGGTGCAGCCGATCTTGTCCTTCAGGGCCAGAAGGTCATTGTTCAGTTTCTGGCGCGTGATTTCATCCAAGGCGGCAAAGGGTTCATCCATCAGGATCAGCCGCGGGTCGGTGACAAATGCCCGCGCGATGGAGACACGCATCTTCATGCCGCCTGACAGCTCGCGCGGATAGGCATCATGAAACTTCTCGAGGCCGACCAGTTCCAGCGCGGTCGCGATCCGCTCCTTGACCGAGGCGAAGGATTGCCCGCGCAGGCGAAACGGCAGCCAGACGTTCTTGGCCACCGTCGCCCAAGGCATCAAGGTCGGTTCCTGAAACACCACGCCGATATCGCCCCGGTCATGCGCGCCGGTCCACAGGATGCGGCCCGTGGTCGGGCGCATCAGGCCCGCGATCAGGCGCAACGCGGTGGACTTGCCGCAGCCCGACGGACCAAGCAGCGACAGGAAATCGCCCTCGTTCAAGGTCAGGTTCATCCCGTCCAGGGCCGTGACCGTGCCGTTGAACACCTTGGAAATGCCCGCCATTTCCAGGAGTTTCGGGCGCTGACCCAGAGAGACGATGGGGCGGTTGGACAGATCTGTCATCTATAATCCAAAGACGCGGGGGCCGTTCGGCGACCCCCGCGATGTGCGATCGGTTCAGATGGTCATTCGGCGGGCTTCAAGTCCAGCCCGACGCCCTTGTTGACGAATTGCAGCGTGTAGGACGCCTTCCAGTCAAGGTCCGCGGGAACGGCGTTGACCGCCACCATCTTGTTGTAGAAGTCCTCGACCTTGGCATCGGTCATGGCGCCCGCACCCATCGTCAGGGCCTCGCCCGAAAACACGATGCCATGTTCCTTCATCGCCGCGATGCCGTAAGCGATGGCCTCATCCGTCATCTCTGGATTGTCTTTCTTGATCAACGCGTTGGCGGCAGCGTTGTCGCCATAGAGGTAGTTCGTCCAGCCGATGGCGGAGCCGTCGACAAAGCACTGCACGACCTCGGGGCGGTTGGCGATGTTGTCGGCAAGCGTTTCGACCGTCGTCGAATAGGCGGTGTAGCCTGCATCCGCGATCAGCCAGGCGTCGGGCTTGATGCCGGTTTCCTTTTCAAAGAAATAGGGCTCGGAGGACAGATAGCCCTGCATGCCCCAGGTCTTGTTGGCGATCAGGGGTGCGGCAGAGAAGGTATAGACCTCGCGCTGTTCCGGCTTGAAGCCGTAGGCCTGGATCATCCACGCCCAAAAGGTCAGCACGCCCCCGTCCGAGATCAGCAGCTTGTCCAGTTTCGCCAGATCGGCAAAGGACGCAGCCGCACCGGGATGCGTGACGATGACTTGCGGGTCTTTCTGGAAGGCCGCAGAGACGGTGACGATCGGCAAGCCTTCCTGCACGGCGGAAAAGCCGTCCAGCGTCGATCCGCCCATGTGGAAATCGACCTGCCCCGCGATCATCAGCGCGCGGTTGTTGACCTGCGGACCGCCCGGAAGGATCGTCACATCCAGACCACATGCGGCATAAGTCCCGTCGGCCACGGCCTGGTAATAGCCGCCATGTTCTGCCTGGGCGACCCAATTGGTCCCGAACGTGACGGCAGTGTTCTGTGCCAGCGCCGGCAGCGCGGAAATCCCGGTCAGGCACAGCGCGGTCGCGCCGAGCAAACGGTCAGATAAGGACATGGGCAGGCTCCTGTTGGTTGAACGATTCTTTTGCAGACAGCCTAGGTCGGCGACAGGGACTGACCAATCTCGCGACACAGATTTTGCCTCAATGATGGCCATTGCCGCCCCGGTTAGCGCCTGTAATCTGCGCGCACCCGGATTTTTGCACATTTTTTATGCAAACAAGATGCAAATGGTTGCAGTCTGGGTTTCACAAGGGAACCAAATGGCGGGAGCGATCCTGGAGGTAGTCTTGATGAGAATGCTGAGCCCGCCGACCATCCGCCCGCCTTTTGCGGCCTACGCGCATGGGGTCGAGGTCCCGCCCGGCGCACGCCTTGTGGTGACGTCTGGCCAACTCGGCCTGCGGTCCGACGACACGCTGCCCGACAGCGCGCGGGGCCAGGCCGATATCTGTTTTGCCAATTGCGCGGCCATCCTGTCCGAGGCCGGGATGGGTGCGGCGGATGTCATCCGCATCAATGCCTTCGTGACCGACCGCGCCCATATGGCGGGGTACATGGCGGCGCGCGACGCCTGGCTTTCGGGGGTGACGCGGCTGCCCGCGTCGACATTGGTGATCGTCTCGGGCTTTACCCGACCGGAGTTTCTGGTCGAGGTCGAAGTAACCGCAGCCCGCGTCGATCAATAGCCCGTCATCTCCAGATAACCGCGACCGGGATGGGTACCTGTGGCAAAGACCGGACCCTCCCAATAGGGGACCGTCGTTGCCATCCAGGCCGCGTCGTTCAAAGGCGTCACGGTGATCGATAGTCCCTTGGCGGGAAGGTCGATCTGCCAGTCCACGGGGATATCACGATCCGCGACCCGCGCGGTGCGCAAGGGCGTCATCACCAGGGCGCCTTCGGGCAGGGCCTCCAGCGTGCCGTCCGGCAGGATCCAGCTGGCGGATGTGTAATCGCCGCGCGTATCGCGCATCCGGTACCCCATCAGGCGGGTGCCATCCTCCAGCACCAATGACAGCCAGTCCCAACCGGTCTGCTGGTCCGACAGGGGCTGCGAGGACCATTCACGGTCGAGCCATCCCTGCCCCGTGACCTCCACGGGGCCTGACGGCAGGTTGATCCTACCTGCAACCTGATAGAAAGGCTGGGAATAATAGTGGCTGGCGTGACCGTCGCGCGACTTGACCGAATAGCCGTCTTTGCCATGTGCCACCACGGGGCCGGTCGCCTGCAAGATCAGGTCATAGCCGAAATCGCGCCCGCGCGCGGTCAGGCTGAGGCGGTCCAGCACATCGTCGGCAGGCCCTGCCAGAGAGGTCATTGCCCATTCGTCGATCCAGGCCTGAAACGGGACCGCCGCGACACCCGCCTGCCCCACCCCGCCGCGGGCAAGGCGCTCGGCCACATGGTGGGCGGTGGCCGTCGTCAGTGCGGCATGCCCCATCCACAGCGTCGGGCTGTCCCAGCCATCGCCGCCACCGGGGTTCAGCGCGGTCCGGAACAGCGTCCACTGGATGCCGTAACTGGCGCCATCCGCACCGGTCAGGCTGGCGGTCAGGTACCACCACTCGATCCGAAAGGCGTCATGGGCGCCGTGATCGGACGGGAAATCGAAGCGGCCTGCCGGATCGGGCAGCGCAAAGCCGTTGGCCGCCGCGCCAAGGCCTGCAAAGCCCTGCGCGCAGGCGGGGGCGGCAAATGCGGATGCCAGCCCCGCAAGGACAAATCGTCTAGCCGCGTTCATTGGCAAACATCCTCAACAGGGCTGCGGGCGGCATGCGCGCCAGCCGCAACGCGGGCCAAAGGGCGGCAAGGGCGGCGGCGGGCAGCGCGGTCACGGCCAGCCACAGCCAGTCGCCCGGAAACAGCCCCATCGGCAACTGCCACCCGAACGCGGCCACGTTCAGTCGTGCCACCAGCGCCCAGGCCAAGGCCAGACCCAAGGGAATGGCCAGGATCAGAACCAGCGCCGCCAGGACCACGATCCGCACAAGCTCGATCCCCGCCAGTCGTCGTCGCGTCAGACCCAGCGCCCAGAGCGGGGCCAATTGCGGCAGGCGCATCTCTGCCAGGGTCAGGAGGCTTGCGAAAAGTGCGACCGTCGCCACGCCAAGCGTCAGGATGTTGAGTGCATCAGTCACCGCAAAGGTGCTTTCGAACACGTCCAGCGAATAGGCCTTGATGTCCGCCTGCCCGATGACGCTGCCCGCGGGCAAGTCGTACCGTGCGGTGATTTCCTGGCCGAGGGCCGCCGCCTTTTCCGGCGCTATCCGCAAGCCATATCGCAGGTGCGGCACGTCCGGAAACCGGCTGTCAAAAAGTGCCAGCCCCACAAGCACTTGCGGCTTGGGATTGCCATAATCGGAATAGATGCCGCCGACCGGCAGGCTCCCCCCCGGCAATGCGACCTGGTCGCCCACCGCAAGATCGGTGCGGCGCGCAAGCTGTTCGTTGACAAGTGCCACCTCGCCCGAGGCCACCCGGTCCCAGACGTCGGGAACGGCGTCCAGAAGCGGCCAGTTGTCGCGATAGGTTGCGTGATCGGCGACGCCGAAGACCTCTCCCGGCAAGCCGTTCAGGGTGCCGGAGACCGACCAGATCGGCAACACCGCGTCGACACGCGGCGTGACCCAGTCAAGGATCGCCGCCGTCTCGGCAGAGCTGCGGGTGTTGAGATAAAGTTCCGACGCAAGGCGCTGATCCAGCCAGCCGGTAAAGGTCTGCCGGAAACTGGCGACCATCGTGCCGACGCCGATATTGCTGACCAGGGCCAGTAGAAGCGCCATCAGCGCCAGCGACAGCCCCGGCACCTGCTGGGCCGTGTCGGCCCAGAACCACTGGCGCACCGGCCCGCCCTTCTGGCGCGCAAATCGCGTCACGATCGCCGACATTGCCAAAGGCAGGATCAGCGCCGCGCCCACCAGCAGCGATGCCAGCAATGCAAAGGCCGCAACAAGCCCCACATCCAGCAGCGACAGCACCCCTGCCAAAAGAAGGAGCAGACCCCCGGTGGCACCTTGCCAGGCCAGTTTTTTCGCCGATGTACGGGCCCAGGCCCGGGGCATTGCGGGGGCGAGCACCGGCATCGTGGCGGACTGCCAGAGCGCGATGCCTGCCGCCGCAAGCGTGCCCGCAAGCGTCAGCCCCAGCGCGGCCAGCACCCAGCCGGGGCGGAGTGACAGGGTTCCCGACACTTCCGCACCATAAAGACCGCGCAAGGACCCTGCCACATCGGGCAACAGGGCCGCCGCCACAAGGTATCCCAGCGCCACCCCGCCAATGCCCGCAACCAGCGCCAGCAGGCCAAGTTCCACCAGCAACATTCCCACCATCACGCGCATCGAGACACCCAGCGCGCGCAAGGTCCGCAAGGTCGCGCGGCGCTGCTCAAACACCAGACCGATCACGGCATGCGCGATGAACAGTCCGACGACGAAGGCCAATGCCCCGAACGCTGTCAGATTGAGGTGAAAGCTGTCGGTCAGGCGCGCAAGGTCGCCGTCCCCTTCCGGGGACACCCGGTCCAGTTCCGGCGCCAGTTCGGCCAGCGCCATCAGACCCGGCGGGGCATCCGGGTCGATCACCAGATGACTGATCAGACCCGGCTGATCCAACAGCCGCTGCACCAGCCCGATATCACCGATGGCCGTCATGGGTGGCAGTCCTTCGACCGCGAAAAGAGGGGGCAGCTCCGCGTCCTTGAGGCGATCTGCCGTCTGGGGGTTGACGATCAACAGGCCTTCGGGGGCCAGAACCGCCGCGATGCCCGGCCCGTCGTCCTGGCCGACCGGCGTGGCACCCGCCGGCATGGTTAGCGGGTCGATCCCGACCAGCGAAAGACCACTTGGCGCGTGATACCCTTCGACCACGGGCGACACAGCCCAACCCGCCCGGCGCAGTTCGGCGAACCGCGCGGGCGCAATCGGCGCCTCGTTTTCGCCCACCAGCCGGTCAAGCCGGTCGCGCGCCAAAAGACCTGCCGCATCGGCATAGGCGGCTCGCGCCTCGGCGTTGATGGCCTGCACGCCTGACCAAAGGGCGGTCGCCAGCGACAGACCCAGCAAAAGCAGCACCAGTTGCAGGGGACGCTTGCGCCAATGCGACATCAGCGTGCCCATGACCACGGCGATCATGTCTGTACCCGCCCCATCACCAGCCGTACCTGACGGCCAAGCCGCGCGGCCTGACGGGGGGAATGGGTGACGAGCAAAAGCCCCGCCCCTGCCTCGGCGACAAGGTCCAGCATCAGGGTCAGCACCGCATCGGCGTTGGCCTCATCGAGGTTTCCGGTCGGCTCATCGGCCAGCACAAGGGCAGGACGCGCCGCCAGCGCACGGGCGATGGCCACGCGCTGTTGCTGGCCCCCCGACAACTCTTCAGGGTATCGGTCAAGCAGATCGGCCAGGCCCATCGCCCGCGCCAGATAATCGTTCCAGTCCGGCGCGTTACGCCCTGCCAGGCGGGCCTGCATGGCAATGTTGGCCCCGGCGGTCAGCGACGGGATCAGGTTAAACTGCTGAAAGATCAGGCCGACCTTGTCACGCCGCAGGGCCGCGCGCTGGCTGTCGGTCATGTCGGCCAGGTCCGCCCCGTCAAGTATGATCGTCCCGCCATCGGCCGCATCAAGCCCTGCGGCAAGGTGCAACAGCGTGCTTTTGCCCGACCCGGACTCCCCCACCAGCGCCAGGCTTTCGCCGCGATCAAGATCCAGATCGACGCCCCGCAGCACTGCCAGAGGCCCCTCACGCGTCGGATAGATCTTGGTCAGACCACGGATCGTCAAAAGCATGCGACACCTTGTTTTTCAACCACAAAACATAACCCGTTCTCGCGCCGAGTACAGGTGTGCAGGACGTCGCAGCAAAGCGGGCGGCTTGTTTCCCCGCCCATGAGCCCTAACAAGCGCGACCTCGGCGGCGCTCTGGCACAACCCAGCACGCGATTGCAGCGGGTGATCGAGATGCTGGTCCGTCAGGTCCAGTCGAGCACGACCTTGCCCGACTGGCCCGACCGCATCGTCTGAAATCCGGCCTCGAAATCGGCGACCTTGAAGCGGTGGGTGATAACCCGGCGCACGTCGAGACCATTTTCCAGCATGGCGATCATCTTGTACCAGGTCTCGAAGATCTCGCGGCCATAGACGCCCTTGATGGTGATCGCCTTGAAGACGATGCGGCTCCAGTCGACGGGGGATTTGCCGGGCGGAATGCCCAGCATGGCGATGCGCCCGCCCATCACCATCGCCTCGATCATCTGGTCAAGCGCCTGCTGGTTGCCCGACATCTCCATCCCGACGTCAAAGCCTTCATGCATCTTCAGCCGCGCCATGACCTCGCGCAGGTCTTCTTGCGCGACGTTGACCGGGGTGACGTCGGCGACCTCCGCCGCCAGAGCCAGCCGCGCGGGGTTCACGTCGGTGATCACGACGTGCCGCGCGCCGACGTGGCGGGCCACCGCGCCTGCCATGATGCCGATGGGACCGGCACCCGTGATCAGCACATCCTCGCCGACAAGATCAAAGCTGAGCGCGGTATGCACGGCGTTGCCAAGGGGATCGAGGATCGCGCCGATGTCGTCGTCGATGGCATCGGGCAATGGCACCACGTTGAACGCAGGCAGGCGAAGGTATTCGGCAAACGCGCCCGGTTCGTTGACACCGATGCCGCGCGTGGCCGGGTCGAGGTGGAATTTTCCCGCACGGGACTGGCGCGACAGCTTGCCGATCAGATGCCCCTCGCCCGAACATCTTTGGCCGATATGCAAGCCGTCCACCAGCGCGCCCATGGCGACGATCTCGCCCGCGAATTCATGTCCCGTGACAAGCCCCACCGGCACCGTGCGGGCCGCCCAGTCGTCCCAGTTCCATATGTGAATATCCGTTCCGCAAATGCCGGTTTTACGGATCTTGATCAGCACATCCTCGGGTCCGATCTCCGGCACCGGGCGGGTTTCCTGCCACAGGCCTTGCTCGGGTTTCGATTTGACCAGCGCCTTCATGCCAATGCCCCTGTTTCGCGGCCCGCGGAGTCAAAAGCCGCCAGCGCCTCGTCAAGATCGGCCCGCGTCAGGGCGGCGCTCATCTGGGTACGGATCCGGGCCGCACCTTGTGGCACGACCGGGAAAAAGAACGCCGAGACCATGACCCCGCGCGCATCCAAGGCGGCGGCAAATCGCTGCGCCAGAGGGGCATCCCCGAGCATCACGGGAATGATGGGATGTTCCCCCGGCAACAGACGAAATCCCAAGGATGACAGCCCCTTGCGCCAATATGTTGCGTTCACGAACAAAGAGTCACGAAGATCATCTGCGGCCTCGACAATATCCAACGCCACCAATGCGGCACCGACGACGGCGGGCGGCAGCGCGTTCGAGAACAGGTAGGGCCGTGCGCGTTGACGCAACAGATCGACCACGGCCTGGGGTCCCGCAATATACCCCCCAAGCGCGCCACCCAGAGCCTTGCCAAGCGTGCCCGTCAGGATGTCCACCCTGACCCCTGCGTGATGCGGCGTACCGCGTCCCTGCGGCCCCATGAACCCGGTCGCATGGCAGTCATCGACCATCGTCAGGCAGTCGTGCCGCGCGGCGATATCGGTGATTGCCGTGAGGTTCGCCAGATACCCGTCCATCGAAAACACGCCATCGGTCGCGATCATGACAAACCGCGCTCCGTCAGCCCGGGCGGCGACAACCTGACGCTCCAGGTCGTCCATGTCGCCATTGGCATAGCGATAGCGTTTCGCCTTGCACAGCCGGATGCCGTCGATGATCGAGGCGTGGTTCAGGCTGTCGGAAATCACGGCGTCCTGATCGCCCAGAAGCGGCTCGAACAGCCCGCCATTGGCATCAAAGCAGGCGGCGAACAGGATGCTGTCGTCGGTCCCGAGATATCGGGCCAGCCGCGTCTCCAGCTGGCGGTGCAGATCTTGCGTGCCGCAGATGAACCGGACCGACGCCATCCCGTAGCCATGGCTGTCCATTGCAGCCTTTGCGGCCTGCGTCAGGCGCGGATCGCCTGCCAGGCCAAGGTAGTTGTTGGCGCACAGGTTCAGCATCCGCCGCCCGCCGATGGTCACATGGGCACCCTGCGCGCCCTGGATCAGGCGTTCACGCTTGGTCAGGCCCTCGGCTTCGATGCCGGTCAGGGTGTCGCGGATATGGGTCAGGAAATCGGTCTGGGTCATGGTGCGATCATGGGCTGGACGGGGGCGGTTCGTCTATCCTCGCCCGCGACGTCCATGATCCGGGCGCGACATCGGTCAGGTGCCGCAATAGGTGATGACGGGCGCCAGTCCTTCGGGAGGCGGCAGAACGAACGCCTCGCGCCCTGCTTCGGGGTCAAAGGGACGCTGGACCTGCGCCAGAAGGTGGGTAAAGGGGACCATGTCGCCTTCCGTCGCCGCATTCAGGGCCGCCTCGACGTTGTGATTGCGGGGAATGACGGCGGGGTTCGCGACAAGGATGCGGCTGGCAGCGTCCAGGGCAAGGCGCGCCCTCCAGCGGGGCAGCCAGGCGCGCAAGGCGGTCGGGTCGGCGAACAAGGGGGCCACGCTGCTGTCGTCGCCAGAAACCGCCCCCGACAGCCGCCGGAAGGTCAGCGTCCAGTCCGCCCCCTGCCCTTCCATCGCGGAAAGCAGACCATCAGCAAGATCGGCGTCACCATCCGCGGCGCCGTCCAACCCCAGTTTGCGCCGCATCACATCGAGCCAGGCCGCCCGATACTGCCCGGCAATCGCCCCCAACCGTTCATTCGCGATATCCACCGTCTTTTGCCCATCCGCGTCAAACTGCGTCAGCAGGGTCTCCGCCAGTCGCGCCAGGTTCCAGGCCAGGATCAACGGCTGGTTGGCATAGGCATAGCGCCCCTGATGGTCGATCGACGAAAACACCGTTCCCGGCGCATAGGCGTCCATGAAAGCGCATGGGCCATAATCGATCGTCTCGCCCGACAGGGCCATGTTGTCGGTATTCATCACCCCGTGGATGAAGCCCACGCCCATCCATTCGGCGATCAACCGCGCCTGACGGGTGGTGACGGCATCGAAAAGCGCCAGCGCCGGGTGAGGTGCGTCGGCACATTCGGGATAGTGCCGCGCGATGGTATAGTCCGTCAGGGCCTTCAGCATCGCCTGATCGCCCCGGGCGGCAAAGAACTGAAATGTGCCCACGCGGATGTGGCTGGCTGCGACCCGCGCGACGACAGCGCCGGGCAGCCCGCCCGCCTCGCGCCAGACCGTCTCGCCGGTGGTCACCACGGCCAATGAGCGGGTGGTCGGGATGCGCAAGGCATGCATCGCCTCGGAGATCAGGTATTCGCGCAGCATCGGGCCCAACACGGCCTTGCCATCGCCGCCCCGCGAAAAGGGCGTGCGCCCCGATCCTTTCAGCTGGATGTCCCAGCGCCGCCCATCGGGGTCGAGATGTTCGCCCAGAAGATGCGCGCGGCCATCGCCAAGCTGCGGGGAAAATCCGCCAAACTGGTGTCCCGCATAGGCAAGCGCCAGTGGCTCCGCCCCGTCCGGCAGGGCCGCACCCGAAAACCAGCGGGCGGCCTGTTCGCGCAGGGTTTCCGGGTCCAGACCGAGGGCGGCCGTCAGTCCGTTGTTCAGCACAACCAGTTTCGGATCGCGCGCGACGTCCGGCGCCTGCCGCAGGAACGCCCCCGGCAGATCACGCGCATAGCTGTGGTCAAAATTGAAAACGGGGCGATTCATTGCGGCATACCTTGTGGGGGTTACTGCAGGATATGGGCTCGCACTGACCCAAGGGCAAGCGTCAGGTCGGCACAACTCGCCCGGCATTCAGCCTCACGACGCGGTCCATGCGGCTGGCAAGCTCAAGGTTATGCGTGGCAATCAGCGCCGACAGGCCGGTTGCCCGCACCACCTCCATCAGCACCGCGAAGACCTGATCCGAGGTGGCGGGATCGAGGTTGCCGGTCGGCTCGTCTGCCAGCAACAGGCGCGGAGCGTTGGCAAGCGCGCGGCAGAACGCGACGCGCTGCTGTTCGCCGCCGGACAGGGCGGCGGGGCGGTGGCTTGCCCGTTCGGCCACCCCGACGCTGCCCAGCAAGTCCAGCGCGCGTCTGGTCGCGGCCGCCTCGGCCACGCCGTTGGCCAGTTGCGGCAGCACGATGTTTTCCACGGCGGAAAACTCCGGAAGCAGGTGGTGGAACTGGTAGATGAAACCGATCTCGTCGCGGCGCATGGCGGTGCGGGCGCGATCCGAAAGACGGCTCAGATCCTGTCCTTCGATCATCACCGACCCGGTGTCGGCCGTGTCCAGCAGCCCCGCGATATGCAAAAGCGTGGATTTGCCCGCACCCGATGGTGCCACAAGCGCGACGACCTCGCCCCGTGCAAGGGTCAGGTCGATGCCGCGCAGCACCTGAATCTCGGACGGAAGCCCACGGTTGTAACCCTTTTCGACGCCAGCGAGGGTCAGCACCGCGTCACTCATAGCGCAGCGCCTCGACCGGGTTCATCCGTGCGGCACGGCGTGCCGGGAAAAGTGTCACGATGAACGACAGGCCCAGCGACAGCCCGACCGCCGACAGCACATCGGCCCATTGCAGCTTGGCAGGCAGGGCGTAGATCTGGCGAACCGACGGGTCCCAGATGTCGGTTCCGCTGATCCAGCTGACAAAGCCGAGGATCTGTTCGATGTAGACGGCAAACAGGCACCCGAGCACCACGCCCAGAACTGTGCCCAGCACCCCGGTGAATGCGCCGCATAAAAAGAACACCCGCATCACCGACCCTTCAGTCAGACCCATGGTGCGCAGGATGCCGATGTCGCGGCCCTTGTTCTTGACCAGCATGATGAGGCCCGAGACGATGTTCATCGCGGCGATCAGCACAAGGATCGACAAGATGACCTTCATCACGTTGTCCTCGATCGTCAGCGCGCGCAGAAACGCGCCAGAGCTGTCTTTCCACGTCCAGAGCAGGGCTTGCGGGCCGGATGCCACAAGGATCGGGCCGGCATAGGCGTCGATGTCATCGGGGCTGTCGACCATCACTTCGAATTCGTCGGCCAGACCCTCGCGGTTGAAATAGGACTGGGCCTCGGCAAAGGGCATGTAAAGTCGTGTGCGATCAATGTCATAGCGTCCGGCGGTAAAGACATAGACGACCTCGTAGGCATTGACCCGGGGGCTGGTGCCAAAGGCCGTCTTGACCCCGTCGGGCGCGATGACGCGGATGCGGTCGCCCACCGTCACGCCGATTTCGCGCGCCAGACCGGACCCGATGGCAATGCCCTCGTCGAACCGCTCGATATCGCCATAGGCCTCGGCCCCGATGCCGACGCGCGGGATGGTCTTGAGATCCTGCAGCGACAACCCGTAGACATCGGCCCCGCGCGTGCCCTGGGGCGACGTGACCATGACCTGACCCCGGATCAGCGGGGCGGCGCGCGTGACGCCTGGAACCTTTGCCAGTTCCGTAGCGACCGTGGCATAATCGGGGAATGCCTTGACGACCTTGCCTTGGGCGTCGGTGGTGCCTGCCGAATAGACCGACACATGGGCATTGGTGCCGAGGATGGTATCAACGAATTCAGCGCGGAACCCCGCACGAACCGCCAGCGTCACGATCAGAGCAAACACCGCGAGCGTGATGCCGATGAGGCTGATCCAGGTCATCACCGAGATGCCACCCTCGGCCCGGCGGGCGCGCAGATACCTCCAGGCGATCATGAATTCGAAACGCGAAAAGGGGGCGGTCTGGGCCAAAGTTCTGCTCTTTTTGATGGCTCTTGATTGGCGCGCAGACTGGACGCAGCGGCGGGCGGCGTCAAGGTCACGGCGGTCACGCGGGATCAGCCGTGCCTTGTGGAGGGTGGCGCGGCAGGCTGGTCCTGCGCGTCCCGGCGAACCTGCGGGCTGTGCCTACCGCGCCGCCCAGAGAAGCCCGCGCCGGATCAGGTCTGCCGGAGCGCCGTGGTCGATGACATTCGCCTGATGGCCCAGCGCGTTGTAATAGACCCGGCCCTGTCCCCACATCTTGGTGTAGATCACCGGCATGGCGACCGGCCCGTTGGGGGCATGCGGCCCATCGACGACCGGAAAATCGCAGACCGCGTGGACCCGGACGGCGGGGTCGACATGCAGGTAGTATTGCTCGGTTTCGACATCGAAATCCCCCACCCCGGCGACCAGGGGATCGTCCGATATGACCCGGACCTTGTACCGCACGCCGTCATTGCCGGGATGGGCGACCCATTGCGAGCCGGTCATGAACTGCCAGAGGACCTCGGTGCGAAAGCTGTCGCACATGCCGCCATGGCACCCGGCAAGGCCGACCCCTGCGGCCACCGCTTGTGCCGCATGTTCCGCGCGTTCCTTGGTGATATCGGACATCGTCCAGACCGGCACGATCAGCGACAGGTCTGCCAGCGCGCCCGGATCGTCAAAGCAGGCCAGCGTATCGGTCACCGTGACGTTCATCCCGGCTTGGCGCAGCCAGCCTCCGATAAGCGCCGCGACCTTGTCAGGCTGATGCCCGTCCCAGCCACCCCAGGTGATCAGTGCCTTTGCCATCATCGCCTCCCATGTTGATGCCACGCTAGAAACCCCGGGTTCCGGGGTCAACCAGGTATGGTTTTTCATACCCCATGTCAAAGATACTTGACCTGATGTCAGCCAAAACGTACTACGCACCCCATATTTGGAGGCGCAGATGTCCCTTGGCGAGCGTGAAACACTCAGCGGTCTGATCACCACCCTGATCGTGTCGGTCCTTTTCCTGTGGCGGCTGAGCAACCAGCACGCGGCGGGACTGTTCGCCGGGCCGGACGCGCTGCAGATCTGGGCGCGATCGGTGTTGCTGCTGGTCGCGATCTCCATCGGCGTCGCGATTGTCGTCGCCATCGGATTTTCGATTTTTCACCGGCTTCGTACCGGAGAAAAGGGCGACGACCGCCGGGATGAACGGGACCGCGACATCGACCGCCGCGCACTGACGTTGTCGTGGTACCTGCTTTCCTTCGGCATCCTTGGCGTCATCATCGACCTCGTGCTCGGGGCCAGTGCGTTTCGGGCAATGAACCTGATCCTCGCGCTGTGCGGCGGGTCCGAATTTCTGAAGGATGCGGTGAAGATGATCCTATACCGGCGCGCGGCCTGACGATGCCCCGCATCGAAAACCGCATCCGTCGACTGAGGTTCGACGCAGACGAGATGACGCAGAAAGACCTCGCCGACCGCGTCGGGGTGACCCGCCAGACGATCCTTGCCATCGAGAACGGCAAATACGCCCCCACGCTCGACCTTGCCTTTCGCATCGCCCGGACCTTCGGCGTGCCGCTGGACGAGGTCTTTACCTATCACGACAGCTGACCCTTTCCCAATCGGAGACGCCCATGTTCCGCCTGTTGTCGCGTCCGATCCCGCTTGCGCTGTTCCTGGCCTTCGGCACCGCAATCCCGGTCCTGAACGCGCTTGTTCAGGTGGTCCAGATCCCGTCGGGCACCTACGCCGCAGACAGCGCCCGTCTGGCCATTGCCCCCTTCGCCTGGTTTGCCCATGTCCTGGCGGGGGTCGCCTTCGGGGTCACCGGGCCGTTGCAATTCGTCCGCGCGCTGCGCAACCGTTTCGGGCGCATTCATCGCGTGTCGGGCCGGATCTTCGTCGCATCCGGGGCGATCCTTGGCCTTTCGGGCCTTTCGCTTCTTGCGCAGGTCACGTCCGTCAGAACGCCCCTCGCCGACATCGCCCGCGGGCTCTTTGGTCTGGCGCTTCTGATCGCCCTTGCCATCGCCATGGCCGCCATCCGGAACCGTGAGTTCCTGCGCCACCGCGCCTGGATGATCCGCGCCTATGCGGTCGGCATGGGGCTCGGCGCCGTGGCCCTGGTATTCTTCCCGATCTATCTTGTCACCGGCCAACCCCCGATGGGCATGGCGTCTGACATCCTCTTCGTTGCGTCCTGGGCGATGACCATCGTCCTTGCCGAGGTGGTCATCCGCTCCTTTCCCCGTTCAATCCCGAGGGTTGCCGCATGAAAATCGCCAGCTACACCGAGTATGGCGGCCCCGAGACCATCGCCTTCAGCGAAGCGCCGGTGCCAGTTCCCGCTGCAGGAGAGGTTCTGATCCGCGTGCGTGCCGCCCCGGTCACCGCAGGGGACGCGCGGATGCGGTCGGGTCGCGTGCCGCGCGGGCTTGGGCTGATGCTGCGTCTGGCCATCGGTCTGCGCCGTCCCCGCGTGGCAGCCGGCTGGGCCTTTGCGGGTGAGATCGCGGCGCTGGGTGAGGGCGTGACCACCTTCATGCCGGGGCAACGGGTGTTTGGCCTGACCGGCTTCAAGGGCGGCGCGCATCGTGAATACCTGTTGATCAAGGCCAGCGGCGCGCTGCTGCCCCTGCCCGACACGCTGAGCCTGGATCAGGGTGCGGCATTCTTTTTCGGCGGCCTCACGGCGGCGTATTTCCTGATTGACCGCGCCAACCTTGCGCCGGGCGAAAAGGTTCTTGTCGCGGGGGCCACCGGGACCGTGGGCGGGGTGGCCGTCCAGATCGCCCACCACCTGGGCGCGACGGTCAGCGCCACCGCCTCACCCGCCAACCACGCGCTTGCCCGCAGCCTGGGAGCGGGCGAGGTGACCGATTACCGCGGCTGCGCGCCCCCCGGCCCTTTTGACGTGATCGTCGATGTGATGGGCTCGCTTGGTTGGGCCGGTGCGAGACCGCGCCTTGCTTCCGGTGGAAAACTGGCGCTGATCACGGCCGACCTTTCCCAGATGCTTGGCTTTGCCATTCGCCCCCGGCGCGACGGGCGACGGCTGCTGACCGGCACCAACCCCGATGACCTGGCTGCCATGCAGCGGCTGGTCAACCTGCATCTTGCAGGCGGATATACCCCCAACGTTGGCCCCGTCCTGCCCTTTTCCGGCCTGCAAAAGGCCCATGCCCTCGCCGAAAGCTTTCACAAACCGGGCAACATCGTCGTGCGGATGTAGGTCGGACGCGGAAAAACGGTCAAGCCACGGCCAGTGCCACAGCGGCGAAGTGCAAGCCTGCGGCCACTGCGACAAACCCGTGCCAGATCGCGTTCTGAAAGCGCAGCCGCTCCCAGACATAAAAGGCCACCCCCGCCACATAGGTCACGCCTCCCGCCACGATCAGCCACAGGGACACCGACGGCAATGCGGCCGATACCGGACCGATCGCGATGACCCCGATCCAGCCAAGCAGCACATAAGCAAGGATCGCAAGTCGGTCATACCGCCCCGGCAGGACAACCTTGACCAGAATGCCGAAAGCCGCCCCGGACCAGACCACCAGCCCCAGCGCCCAGGCCCATGCCCCGTCCAGATGCGGGATCAAGGCGGTATAGGTGCCGGCGATCATCACATAGATCATCGAATGGTCGAACCGCCGCAGCAACCATTTGAGCGCACTCGGCGGCGTCATGTTGTAGGCAAGCGAGAACCCCCACATGAGGAAAAACCCGCCCGCATAGACCGCCAAGGCCGCAAAGGTCCCGAGGCCCGAGGTTGTCAACGCATGATAAAGCAGGATCGGAAATGCGATCAGCCCCGCGACCAGGGCGGACACATGCACGATGCCGTCGGCCAGAACCTCTTCGAGCGACAGATCGCGCTTCAGCATGCGGTAGTGGTCGGTGGGAAGGGTCATGGCAAAGCTCTTGCAGGCATCACGCCCCAAAGGATGACCCGCCCCCGCCCGAGGTCAAGCCAGCCGGTCTTGGGCTGACCTGACGTCAGGTCGGGAATTCAGGCCAGGGGTCAGTACCGCTGGGCGGCTTCGGGTTTGTTCTGCACGACATCCTCGATGGCCGCCATCAGGTCCGGCGTCATCGCGGATTTGCGGTCGAGCGCCGCCAGGTTGTCGGTCAGCTGTTCCAGCCGCGACGCGCCCAGAATCACGGTCGACACCCGCGGGTTGGCCACACACCACAGCAGTGCAAGGTGATGGATCGGCATGCCCGCGCCGTCGGCGATCTTGGCAAGCGCCTTGACCTGTTCGACCCGGCGGCGGCCTTTTGGCCCCTCGATGATGTCGCGCAGCCATTCATAGCCCGGCAAGGCGGCGCGGCTGTCCTGCGGCACGCCGTCATTGTACTTGCCGGTCAAAAGGCCCGAAGCCAGCGGCGACCAGATCGTCGTGCCCAAACCATAGGTGTCATAGATCGGGGCATAGTCGCGCTCGACCTTGTCGCGCTCGAACAGGTTGTATTGCGGCTGCTCCATGGTCGGCGGGGTCAGGCCGTCGCGGCGCGCCACCAGATGCGCCTCGGTGATCTGCTGGCCGGACCATTCCGACGTGCCCCAGTATAGAACCTTGCCCTGCACGATCAGGTTGTGCTTCGCCCGCACGGTTTCCTCGATCGGGGTGTCGATGTCGGGGCGGTGGCAGAAGTAGAGGTCAAGATGGTCGACCCGCAGGCGCTTCAGCGCCGCATGGGCTGCTTCGGTCACATGCTTGGCCGAAAGGCCGCGCTGTGTGGGTTTCTCGCCGCCCCAGAACACTTTCGAGGACACGACATAGCTGTCGCGGCTCCATACCAGTTCCTGGATCGCCTGGCCCATGACCAGTTCCGATTTCCCGGCCTCGTAGCCCTCGGCATTGTCGAAAAAGTTGATGCCGGCGTCATAGGCGGCGGTCAGCAGCGCCTTTGCGGGGGTAAGGTCCACTTGCTTGGCGAAGGTCACCCATGAGCCGAACGAAAACTCAGATACCTTGAGCCCAGACTTGCCCAAACGACGATAGTCCATCTTTACTACTCCTGATTGATTTTGCGCGAAACCTAGGCGATGGCGGCGGCGAAGGCAAATCCGTCGGCCAGAGTGCCTTTTTTCGGCCATAATTGCTTGACTCGTTCGTTGGCTGTGGGTTCCTGTGGGGTATATCGACTCTGCATTTCTCGCATCGCCCGCTGGCGCAGCAGAGTACTTCTTTTACAACCTGAAACTCACGGCAAGGTTGCAACCGGAGGCGAACGATGTCTGCAACTAGCTCTATGACCTGCTGGAGTTATGACGCCATGTCCCGGGCCGTCGAGGCGGCAGGGATCGCTTTGTGGGCGTGGAATGTCGACACCGATGCCGTCGAAATGGACGAACGCGGCTATGCCATGTGGGACGTGTCCCCGCACACCCATCTGACGTTCGAGCATCTGTCGGAAAAGATCCATCCCGCCGACCGCGACCGTGTCCGCTCTGCCTTTGTGGCGACCCGGGCGGTGGTCGGACCTTACGAGATCGATTTTCGCACGCTGGTGGGCAAGGATGTCCGCTGGATCTCGGCGCGCGGTCGCGGCAGTGACCAGGACATCCGCCAGCGCATGATGACGGGGGTGTTTCTGGACGTCACGGGGCGCAAGCAGGCCGAGGAAAGCAGCGAATTGCTTGCCGGCGAGATGAGCCACCGGGTCAAGAACCTGCTGTCGGTCGCGTCCGGTCTGGCCCGCATCACGTCGCGTTCTTCGTCGGATGTGGAGGACATGACCGACCAGCTGACCCGGCGGTTGACCGCGCTGGGTCGCGCGCATGATCTGGTCCGGCCCCTGCCAGGCCATCACGGCACCGCCGCTTTGCTGGGCGACATCTTCACGGTTCTGCTGGCGCCCTATGACGACATAGGGGCCTTTGCGGGGCGAATCCGCATTTCGGTTCCTCGCATGGGTGTCGGGCAAAGCGCAGCGGGATCACTGGCGTTGATCGTGCACGAACTTGCCACCAACGCGCTGAAGTACGGCTCGCTTTCGGTCGATGAAGGGGTACTGGATGTTTCGGGGCACATGAGCGGTGACCGGGTCCGCATCACCTGGACTGAACAAGGCGGACCCGAGGTCAAGCCTCCCAAGCCGGGCGGCTATGGCAGCAGGCTGGTGCGCCAGACATTGGAGGGCCCGCTGGGCGGGTCGATCCTCTTTGACTGGCGCAAAAGCGGTGCGGTCATCGTCTTCGAACTCAATGCCGAGCTGCTGGCAAGGTAAGGCTCCACCCGGCAGAGACCTGACACTCATCGCGCCCGTCCGGCTGTGCCGATGCCTCCATATGTGTGCGACCTGATCCTGCCCCCGGCTTTTCAGACTCCGGCGTAGATGGCGCTGATGCGGTCCACGGCGGCATCGGGCGCCAGTTCTTCGGATATGCCTGTCCGGCGCGACGTCAGCTCGACCACACCGTTGCCAAGCCCGCGCGGCCCGACGGTGATCCGCCACGGCAGACCGATCAGGTCCATCGTCGCGAATTTCGCCCCCGCGCGTTCGTCGCGATCATCATACAGCGCTTCAAGGCCCTTGGCGGCAAGCGCCTTGTAGAGCCCCTCGCTGGCGGCGTCGGTCGCGGCGTCGCCCTGTTTCAGGTTCACGATCCCGACCGGGAACGGGGTAACCCCCTCGGGCCAGATGATGCCCTTGTCATCGTGGCTGGCCTCGATGATCGCGCCCAGCAGGCGGCTGACACCGATCCCGTGCGAGCCCATTTCGACCGGGACCTTGGTGCCGTCCTTGGTCACCACTTCAGCCCCCATCGCTTCGGAATACTTGGTGCCGAAGTAGAAGATCTGGCCGACCTCGATGCCCCGGCCGACCTTGCGGTGTGCCTCGGGGACCTGGTCGAACACCGCTTGATCGTGGGTCTCGTCGGTGCGGGCGTAAAGGGTGGTGAATTCCTTGCAGACGTCGGCCACCTGGGCGCGGTCGTCATAATCGATGTCGCGTGCGCCCAGTGTCAGGGCGGTCACGCGGTCGTCGTAAAAGACCTCGGATTCACCCGTCTGGGCCAGCACCAGGAATTCATGCGTGTTGTCGCCGCCGATGGGGCCGCTTGCCGCGCGCATCGGGATGGCGGTCAGACCCATCCGCTCATAGGTCCGCAGATAGCTGACCATGTGGCGGTTGTAGGCGTGGAGGGCGGCGTCGCGGTCGACGTCGAAGTTGTAGCCGTCCTTCATCAGGAACTCGCGACCCCGCATCACGCCAAAGCGGGGCCGCATCTCGTCGCGGAACTTCCACTGGATGTGATAGAGCGTCAGCGGCAGGTCCTTGTAGGACGTGACGTGGCTGCGGAAGATGTCGGTGATCATCTCTTCGTTGGTGGGACCATAAAGCAGGTCGCGCTTTTGGCGATCCGTGATGCGCAGCATTTCCTGGCCGTAGTCATCGTACCGGCCGCTTTCGCGCCAGAGGTCCGCGGGCTGCAGGGTCGGCATCAACAGCGGGATGTGGCCTGCGCGTTCCTGTTCCTCGTTCACGATGGCTTCGATCCGCCGCAGCACCCTCAGGCCGAGGGGCAGCCAGGAATAGATGCCGGCGGCTTGCTGTTTGATCATCCCTGCGCGCAGCATGTAGCGGTGCGAGACGATCTGCGCCTCGGCGGGGTTTTCCTTGAGGACGGGCAGGAAATAGCGGGTCAGACGCATGGGGAACCTTTTGGCAATCCGGGTTGCACAGGGGTTTATGCGAGGCGGCCCTGTCAGGCAACCTACCTTGGCAGATCATCTGCCTCCCCCCTGCAAGCAGGTTTCCCGCACGCGCGCGAAAACCGCTTTCCGACCAGTGCGCAAGAATGTTACGGCAGGCGCTCACCGAAAGCTTGCCCGAGGAAAACAGCACAGATGAAGGCGGCAACGCATCCTTCTGAGGTCAAGCGACTGGCCTCGCTTCACAGCTATCAGATACTTGATTCTGCGGCGGAACAGGAATTTGACGATATCGTCGCCATCGCTGCCGGTCTCTGCGGCACCGAGGCCTCCACGATCACATTCGTCGATGCCGACCGCCAGTGGTTCAAGGCCGCGACCGGGATGCCGGGTGAGCCCGCCCCCCTGAATCTGGCGGTCTGCGCCCATACGATCATGGAAAGCGGGTTCCTCGAAATCGAGGACACCCTTCTGGATCAGCGGACGAAGGACAACCCCGGGTGTCACGGGCCGGATGGTTTGCGGTTTTATGCGGGCGCGCAGCTGATCGCGGCGGAAGGCCTTGCCCTCGGGACACTGTGCGTGCTTGGAAAGACGCCGCAGAAACTCAGCGGGATTCAGCGCCAGACATTGCAGGTGCTGGCCAATCAAGTGGTCAAACTGCTCGAGCTGCGGCTGGCATTGAAGAACGCCGATATCCTGCGCAAGGAAGTGGACCACAGGGTCACCAATTCGCTGCAGCTGGTGGCATCCCTGACGGCGCTGCAAAAGCGCAACGCGCAGGATCAGCACGTCAAGGATGCGCTCGGGCAGGTGCAGGATCGGGTCCTGGCGCTGGCGACGTTGCACCACACCATGCAGAATTCCAACGCGCAGAATACAGTGAATCTCCGCGTCCTGATGGACGATCTCGCACGGCTTATCCGCCAGTCCGTATCGGGCGACATTACATTGTCGGTTGACGTGGACGATCTGTTCGTCACGGCCAAGATCGCCTCCGCCGTCGCGGTCGTGGTGAACGAGTTCGCCAGCAATTCGTTGAAACACGGATTTGACGAAGGGCGGCCCGGAACCATCCGGTTCGTCGGCCGCGCACGCGCCGATGGTTGCCTGGAACTTGTCTGTTCGGACAATGGCAAGGGCGCCGCGTCGTCCCCGGGCGACAGTGGCCTTGGACAGCTGGCGATGCGCGCAAGCGCACAACAGCTGAACGGACAGATCACGGTCGATGCGGTGGCTGCGGGCTACCAGATGACCTTGGTCTGCCCAGCTCCCGGCAACTGAGGGCGGGGGGGTGCCGTTTGGCGACCCGGCCTCGCTAGGGCCAGAGGCGGTCTAACGGCTCCGCGCCTGCGATGTCGCGGCCAAGGGGTCAACAGCGGACTGCACCGGCCCGGAGCCCAGAAGATCTTCGACAAACAAAGCAGCGAACTGGGCGCGATTCGACACGCCGGCCTTGGCGTAAACCTTGGTCAACTGCGCACGGATCGTGCCTTGGGCGGATCCGCGCAATTCCGACAGTTCGGCGACATCAAGGCCTTTCAACGCCAGAAAGGCCACATCGGATTCGGCAGACGTCAGTCCCCAGGCCGAAAACTGCGCCCGGATCACATCGACCAGCGCACCCGAGGCGACCGCCAGCGCGGCCTCCTGGGTGCGCAGCCGTTCGAGGGTGCGGCGCAGGGCGAGGCCGCCGAAGACCATGCCAAGGACAAGGGCAAGGGCGACCATGGCTTCGGTAACCGAATGGGCACTGGCAGGTTCCAATATCATCTCGCTTGCGGCGTCACCCACGAAAAACACGGCTGCCATCGTCTGCAACAGGAAAAATGCTGCCAAAGCAGCCGGTTGGCGCCGCTTAGATATTCCGGAAAGCTTGGCCGTCATCGAGGCGGACGCTTTGCGCGCAAACCCGACAGCATCGGTGCGACCAGGTTGCGCCCCATCGCACGCGATTCCACCGCGACGCCCGCCACATGCAGTATCGCAAGCATCAAGATCAGATTTGCCGCCACGCCATGCATCTCCTCGACAAGATCGCCGCCTTGGGTTTCGTCTGTCTCGCCGGCACCCTCGGTCACAAGCTCCGACCAGTCGCCGGATGCAACTGCTGCCTGATCTGCGGCAACGCGCATCGGCGTTCTGCCGCCCGTCATGACCAGGCCTGTTGCGATCACGACCGCAAGGCAGGCCCAGAAAGCATAAATCATGAGCGCGCCAGCCGGATTGTGTGACGGATAATGGTCCACATGGCCCGAGGCAAGCCGTCCCAGATGCGCCAGCGCTGCGCGGGGATTGAGGGGAAACGCGGTAAACCGCGCTTCGGTCGGCCCAAGCACCCCCCAGACGAGCCGCAGCACCAATAGGGTCATGCCGATCCAGCCAAGCCAGACATGCCAAGGGCTACCGCCCCGGGTAACGACGGCATTGGCAACAACAATGACAGCAAGGCCCCAATGGCTGATCCGGACAACCGGATCCCACAGGTCTGGCGGTGCAGCTTTGGTCCGGGGGGTGCTGGTCATGTCAGTCGTCCGTCTTCATGTCGACGATCGCGCCGGTTTTGGGATCAATGTAGATTTCCATCATCTTGTTGGTGGCAGCATCGGTGCATTTCGCTTCGATCTTGCCATCCTCGGCCTCGAAAGAGCTGACCTTGCAGCCGGCTGTTTCCAGGGCAGCCGTGGCATCCTTGGGGTTGGTGCCCACGATGTCGCCGACGACCGGCAACGCATATGCGGCAAGGGGAGCGGACAGCGCGGCGAGGGTCAACGCCAGCATCAGGGAACGTTTCATGGGAAGGCCTTTCGGTGTGATTTTCAGGGTGGGTGTCAGAGGCAGCTGCCCCCGACAGGCAGCGATCTGCCACCCGCCAGCCGCCCGGTCTATCCGCCAGAAGCTTATGCGACCGGCCGTAAGCAGGTGCTGACAGCGGGAGTTCGCGCAGACGGCTTTGGGATGGGCGATCTAGCTCAACCGGGTTCACCGGCGGCGTGACAACCGGTCCATCCGGTCTGGTCGCCGCTGACTGTGACGGATGGTCACGCGACATCACACCGCCGTCAGTGTCTTGTAACCTGCAGGTCCAAGCGCGCCGATGCGCTCGTATCCCATCCAGACATCGCAGTGACGCGCTGTCGATCAATGGGGACGTATCAGAATGAAACTGAAACTTGCACTGGCCGCGCTGGCCTTGTCGACCACCGTTGCCAACGCCCAGTCCATCGTGGACATCGCGGCCGGCGATGAGCGCTTCACGACCCTTGTGGCGGCAGTGACCGCGGCGGGTCTGGCCGAAACGCTGGCCGGTCCGGGACCGTTCACCGTCTATGCACCCGTCAATGACGCCTTTGCCGCGCTGCCTGCGGGGACCGTGGACACCCTTCTCAAGCCGGAAAACAAAGGCCAGTTGACGGACGTGCTGCTTTATCACGTCGATGACCGCAAATTGACGGCGGCGATGATCCCGAACGGGTCGACGACGTTCAAGCCGGTCCTGACCTCGCAGCGTCTGTGCATCACCAAGGGTGCGGATGGCGTCACGATCGCGGATGGCACCGGTGAGGTGGCAACAGTGATCGTGGCCGACATCGTCGCCG
>JANPKV010000383.1:0-6025 GCA_031426185.1 Rhodobacterales bacterium
GGATGTGAAACGAGATGTTCGCACCGAACTGAATGCGCGAAAGGATGAGGGCGTCCATGGGTCACCTTGGGTATTTTCTGTATGTCGCAGTTAATACGGGTCTTGGCGAATAACAGATGACGCGGCGTCACGTCGCGGGGCAGGGGCGCCAAGCGGAGAGGGGCAAGGCCTGCACCCGCCAGTGCCGAACCGGCAAAACTTACCAGTGTGGGCGCTGGCCAGTGCGAAGCCACAGCAGCGGTGGGATTATCACAGGGGATGTGGCCGACAGGGTGGCGGTAGATGATGCCCTCTCCACGTAGTAGTTGCGTGAAGTTATACTCTTGTCAACCGGACACAAGCATGCGCTCTTTTTAGAGTTTATTGCATCTTATCGCGTTCTTCCAGCGATTCATAAACGAACGGAAAGACACAGTGAAGCTCATCTATATCGACGAATCTGGAACAGATAGAGGCACGAAAAAGTGCGTGGTCGCCTGCGTCATAATCGACGGCGATACACATTTTCGCAAAGCCGAAGGATTGATCCAGGATGCAATAAAAAAATTCATTCCGGCGGAAATGCAAGCTGGCTTCATCTATCACGCTAAGGATGTATATGGTAAGCATAAAAAGAAGCTGGGCTGGGATATGGCAGACTGCAATCGGATCACGGCTGCTTGGATTGACGTAATTAAGTGCGCTCAAATCCCTTTCTGTGTATCTTGGGTAACTAAGCCGAACATTCTGGACGGTATGGCTAGTCAAGGTCACAATGATATGTCTCACGTAGTTGCATTTGGCATGGCTCTTTCGGAGTGTGACAAGTTTATGGAGCTTCACTGCCCCGGAGAAATTGGAATTGTAGTCGCAGAGGATAATCCACAAATGAGGAAGCATCTCAGACGTTTAGACAGAGACATGCGCACGACTGAATGGGCCTATCTTGCCGCATTTTCAAAGCGTCAAATCATACACATCAAAGACGCCGTTCATTTCTGTGAGAAAGATGAAGCTTTACTTTTGCAGCTTTCAGATGTTATTGCGTTTGTGTATCGGAGATACCTAAACGGTTTGAATGGTGGAAGCCGACTTTACTCGCGGTTACTAAATAAACCGGCGGACTGGGGTGGCGATTTTCCACTAGCAAACAACGGAAGTTCTCAAATGCGATGGCGCAAAGTATCATAAATTAGCTGGGTGTAAGATAGCTAGCTGACCATCTCTTTCGTCGCCGTCAGCTTCAGCGCGGGATAGTCCCGCTCGATCCGGTCGATGTCCCATTTCAGGCGCGTCAGATAGACAAGATCGCCGTCATTGTCATAGGCGACATGGCCCTTGTTCACGTTGATGAATTTCTCCACCTCGGGCTTTGGACCGGCGATCCAGCGGGCAGAGGTGAACTGCGAAGGCTCGAACCGGACGGGCAGGGAATATTCCTGCTCGATCCGGCTTGCCAGCACCTCGAATTGCAACTGGCCCACCACGCCGACGATGTAGCCCGATCCGATCATTGGCTTGAACACCTTGGCGGCACCCTCTTCGGCGAACTGCATCAGCGCCTTTTCCAGATGCTTGGCCTTTAGCGGGTCAAGCGCGCGCACACCGGAAAGAAGTTCGGGCGCAAAGGACGGGATGCCGGTAAAGCGCAGCACCTCGCCTTCGGTCAAGGCATCGCCGATGCGCAACTGCCCATGGTTCGGGATGCCGATGATGTCGCCGGCCCAGGCCTCTTCGGCCAGTTCGCGGTCCGCCGCCAGGAACATCACCGGATTGGGGATGGCCATGGTTTTCTTTGACCGGACATGCGTCAGTTTCATGCCGCGTTCGAAATGGCCGCTGGCAAGGCGGACAAAGGCGACGCGGTCGCGATGCTTGGGGTCCATGTTGGCCTGCACCTTGAACACAAAGCCGGTGACGGCGGGTTCTTCGGCGTTGATCTGGCGTTCCGCGGCGTTCTGCGGCTGCGGTTCGGGGCCGTATTCACCCATGCCGTCCATCAGGTCCTTGACGCCAAACGAATTGATCGCCGAGCCGAACCAGATCGGTGTCATGGAGCCGTTCAGAAACGAGGCGCGGTCAAAGGCGGGCAGCAATTCGCGCGCCATCTCCAGCTCGTCGAGCAGTTTCTTCAGCAACTCGGGCGGGACATGGGCGGCAAGTGCGGGATCGTCGAGGCCCGTGATCTTGATCGATGCGGCGACCTTGTTGCGGTCGGCCCGGTCCATGATTTCAAGCCGGTCATGCAAAAGATCATAGGCGCCGATGAACTCGCGCCCCACCCCGATGGGCCAGCTTGCCGGGGTCACGTCGATGGCAAGGTTTTCTTGAATTTCGTCAATGATCTCGAATGTATCGCGGCTTTCGCGGTCCATTTTGTTGCAAAACGTCAAGATCGGCAGATCGCGCAACCGACAGACCTCGAACAGTTTGCGCGTCTGGCTTTCGACACCCTTGGCGCCGTCGATGACCATGATCGCCGCATCGACAGCCGTTAGCGTGCGGTAGGTATCTTCCGAAAAGTCGCTGTGGCCGGGCGTGTCGACCAGGTTGAACCGGTACTGTCCGAAGTCAAATGACATGGCCGATGCCGATACAGATATCCCCCGGTCCGCCTCGATCTTCATGAAGTCGGACCGCGTGCGGCGCGCATCGCCCTTGGCCCGGACCTGACCCGCCATCTGGATCGCGCCCCCGAACAGCAGAAACTTTTCGGTCAGCGTGGTCTTGCCCGCATCGGGATGCGAGATGATCGCAAAGGTCCGCCGGCGGGCGATCTCGGGGGGAAGGGGGGCGCGGTTTGACATGGGGCGCGGTATAGGGCGAGCGCCGCTTCGCTGCAACCTTCGCGCAGTCTTGATTGTGGGAAAGACTGGGTGTAGTTTCGGAACATTGCAAGAACATCAGCGGAGGCTTCGATGACTTTAAGCGAAATAGCGGCTGAACTTGTTGCCGGGTGCCGCGAGGATCGTGCCCGTGCAAACCTGCAGAAACTCTACTCCCCGGATGCCGTTTCGGTCGAGCCAGCCGACATGGGCGGCATGGGGCGCGAAACCCATGGCCTTGCCGGTATCGACGGCAAGCATCAGTGGTGGGAGGATAACCACACAGTCACCGGTGGCAAGATCGACGGGCCGTTCCTGCATGGCGATGACCGTTTCGCCGTGGTCTTTGCGATGCAGGGCATCAACAAGTCCGATGGCAAGGCTTTCGACATGACCGAGGTTGGCGTCTACCACGTCAAAGGCGACAAGATCGTGCGCGAAGAGTTCTTTTACGGCGGCTGACCTGGTCTTGTCCCCCTGAAGGAACCAACCGACCGGGGCGATACCCCTTTTTTTGCCCCGGTTCCAGGTCCGGTCCCACTGGCGCATTCCGCGCCGCACCAGTAGCCTGTGGCGACAACGATGGGGTGCTGCGATGGATCTGGGAATTTCTGGCAAGCGGGCGCTGGTTTGCGCGTCCTCCAAGGGGCTGGGGCGGGGCTGCGCCGAAGCTTTGGCCGAGGCGGGCGTCGATCTCGTGCTGAACGCGCGCGGGGCCGAAGCGCTGGAGGCGACGGCGGCCGCGATCCGCAACGCCCACGGCGTCAAGGTCACGACGGTTGCCGGTGATGTCACCACCGATGCGGGACGCGCGGCGGTGCTGGCCCATGGCCCGTTCGACATTCTGGTCACCAATGCCGGGGGACCGCCGCCGGGCGTCTGGTCGGACTGGAGCAGGGCGGATTTCATCAAGGCGCTGGATGCCAACATGCTGACGCCGATCGCGCTGATGCAGGCCTGCCTGCCCGACATGATCGCCAAAGGCTGGGGGCGGGTGGTCAACATCACCTCGTCATCGGTCAAGGCGCCCGTTCAGCAACTGGGTCTGTCGAATACGGCCCGTTCGGGACTGACCGGGTTCGTCGCCGGCACGTCGCGGCAGGTGGCGGCCAAGGGCGTCACGATCAACAACCTGCTGCCGGGCATCCATGCAACCGACCGGGCGATTTCGCTGGACCAGGGCGTCGTCAAATCTCGTGGCATCACGCTGGAAGAGGCGGTCGCCGAACGTTCCGCTTCGATCCCCGCCAGACGCTATGGGACCGCCGCCGAATTTGGCGCGATGTGCGCCTTTCTGTGCTCGCAGCATGCGGGCTTTATCGTCGGGCAGAATATCCTTCTGGATGGCGGGGCGGTGAACGCCACGATGTAAACGGTCCCGGGCGCCTGAGGGCAGCGGCACGCGGGCTTGATGCAGGCGCCGGTGCCTGCTACGGACTTTTCCGAGCAAATCGCTAAGGTACGATGCCCGACCCTTTTCGCCCCCGCCTCGTCGTCAACGGTCTGTCGCGCGCCTTTGGCGGGCGCCGCGTGGTGGACACGGTCGACCTGAACGTCGCGGCGGGGCAGGTGACGTGCCTGCTTGGTCCGTCTGGCTGCGGCAAGACCACGACCTTGCGCATGATCGCCGGGGTCGAGGCGGTCGATCAGGGGGAAATCTGGATCGATGGGGTGCAAGTCGCGGGCCCGGGCCTGATGATCCCGCCCGAAGAGCGCCATGTCGGGCTGATGTTCCAGGATTTCGCCCTGTTTCCCCATCTGACCGTGGCGGCCAACATCGCGTTCGGGCTGACCGGCGACAAGACGGCCAAAGCGGCACGCGTGCACGAACTTCTGGCCCGGGTGAACCTCGAAGGCTTTGCCGCCAAGCATCCGCATGAATTGTCCGGCGGCGAACAGCAGCGCGTGGCGCTGGCCCGCGCGCTGGCGCCGCGTCCGCGCGTGATGCTGATGGACGAGCCGTTTTCCGGGCTCGACAACCGGTTGCGCGACGGCATCCGCGACACCACGCTTGAGATATTGAAAGAGGAGGGGACGGCCGTCGTCCTTGTGACGCATGAGCCGGACGAGGCGATGCGGATGGCTGACGAGATCGCCTTGATGCGGGGCGGCAAGATCATCCAGCGCGGCGCCCCCTACAACATCTACAATTCCCCGCTGGACCGGGCTGCGGCCGCCTTTTTCAGCGATATCAACGTCATCCGGGGGACCTCGCGCGGGGCGCTGACGGAAACGCCGTTCGGGGCGTTCCTCACTCCGGGCCATGCCGACGGGGGTGAGGTCGATATCGTGATCCGCCCGCAGCACTTGAAGATCGACTTTGACCGCGCGGGACGGGGCCCGAACCCGACGCCGCAGGATGGCACGGCGGCACGTGGGGTGGTGGCGCGGGCGCGCTATCTGGGGCGCGAATCGCTGGTCGATTTCGTGATGGAATTCGACGGATCGAAACTGACCGCCTCGGTGCCGGGGGTGTTCCTGCCAGAGCCGGGCACGGCGCTGTGGCTGATGATCCGGCGCGACCGGTGCTTTGTCTTCGGGGTCAAGCCCTAACCTCTAGTCCAGCGTGATCCCCGCCTGAGGCAACAGGGTTGCCACCTTGACCAGCAGACTGCGCGCGGCACGGGCGCGGGGGTTGGTGTCGGTGTCCAGAAGGCGCAGGCCTGCGATCAAAGCCTCCAGCTCCTCGGGGGTCAGCATGGTGGGCGGCAACACGATCGCAGATCGCAGGATATAGCCCAACCCGCGTTCCCCCTCGATCGGAAGTCCGGAATTGGCCATGATCGCCACGTCGCGCCAGATCGTGCGGGGCGACACACCCAAGGCCTGGGCGAGTTCAGCCGCCGTGTGCAGGCGTCCGTCGCGCATGATCTGCACCAGATCGAAAAGGCGGTCATCGCGTTTCATCGCACAACCCTGACCGCGCGTCGGGAAGGGGTCAACCGGTTCTGTGGACATCCAACTGACAAAATACTGTCGGCAGAGCGCATGCCGGGGGCAGGTTGCCCTTTGATCCCTGCGTGCAAGCGCCTAGAACGCTGATCAGGAGGCGACGGGTGACCATCGCCAAGTGATAGGAGAATGCATCATGCAAATGGGTCCCTGGCAACTGCTGATCATTGCCGTGGTCGTGCTGGTTCTGTTCGGTCGTGGCAAGATCACCAACCTGATGGGCGAAGTCGGCAAGGGCATCACCGCCTTCAAGAAGGGCGTGAATGATG
>JANPKV010000384.1:0-3620 GCA_031426185.1 Rhodobacterales bacterium
GGTGACATGGCCGAACCGGGCGCGCAGGTCGGGCCATTTGGCGGCGGCCTCCTGCACATAGTTTTCGCCGAATGTGCGGTGACCCTCGGTCAAGACTGCCTCTAGCCGGTCGAGGGGCTGGATTTTCGACACCGCGATCAGGGTGGCGGCGTCGGGGGCACGGCCAGCGGCGGCAAGTGCGCCTTTCATCCGTGCAGTGATGTCGGATAGTCCCATGATCTAGCCCCTTTGTCTTGCGCCAGACCCTAGCGGGCGCGGGCCAAAAGAAAAGAGCGGGCTTTCGCCCGCTCTTTCCGATCCGTCTGATCCCGAAGGATTAGAACGAGAACTTCACGCCAACGTCGGCGAAGGTTTCGTCTTCCACGCCGCCCGAGTTCATCTGCTGAACGATGCCACCAGCAAGGGTCGCACCGCCGCCGAGGTCGTAGGCGGCACCGATACCAACATGCTGCCGATCAACGGCCTCGTCGAAGTCGGTGTAGAAGCCAGTGATCTTGGTCGCACCGGTCACGAAGTCAGCCGAAACCGAGAAAGGCGTCGAGTCGACAGCAGCGTCGATGTCGGAGACACGGGCCTTCAGCGTCACAGCACCGAAGGTGGCCGAAGCCGAAGCGGAGAGCTGGTCAACTGCGTCCGACGTTTCGTAGCCGATCGCGAAAGTGTAGTCGCCCATCGCATATTTCACAGCGATGTTTGCGGTGTCGCGCGTATCAACGCCACCAAGCGGCAAAGCCGGATCGGGCTGCCAGACTTGGCCGATGCCCAGACCAACGGTGAACCCGCCGGTCGAGTATTCGTAGTAAGCAGCGGTCTTGTCGGTGCCGACAAAGCCGATTTCGTGCAGGCCGTCGTTCGGGCCATAACCCACGCCGGAGGTCTGGCCGACCAGCGCGTCAGCAGCGCCGGACACGTCGCCCATGGTCAGCTTGCCGAAGTCGCCCGACAAGAACACAGTCGAGTCGCCATTGCTGTCGCCATCTTCGTCACCGCCAGCGTCGCTGTCGTTGCCGCCGGTCTGGTCAGCGCGCATGGATGCGCCGAAAGCCAGGCCGCCATCGGTTTCACCCGAAGCGGTGAAGACGATACGAACACGCGAAGAGAAGAACGTGGCGCCTGAGCCGTCATCCAGCGTGCTGTTGTAAACCACACCCATGCGGGCAGAACCCGACACGGCAACTTCAGCTGCAGCAAAGCCGGTCGTTGCGACCAGGAAGCTCGTTGCGAGAAGAACCTTTTTCATGTTTTCCCTCATTCCTTAAGGTAAAGCCCAACACAGGGGAATCCGTGTGGGAATGGATCGTATTTCACCCTTGCAGCGGCCAATTGCAATCACGGCCCTTCCGATCTGCCAAAACCAGCGCCTGATGGTGCAGCAAAGACACAGGGGGGTCGGCGGGGCGAAACCGGGGGCCTCGTTACCGGGCGGTGACGCGTCTGTACCGGGCCGAAAAGCCGACAGAAGGACAGGATGCAAGGTAGCCGCAAACATTAGTTCGCGCGCGCGTGCGCTGCGCAGGGAACCCCTCGGGCGCGAAAGGCCTTGGCACGTCGGGACGTGTCGGCTAGACAGCAAACACAGGTTTGCCGGGACGAACCTTGGGATTTTGGGGGTCTTGATGATCTTGCGTCGGGTTGCACAGATGGCCTTGTCGGCGGCGCTGGTCGGTTCGCTGGCCGCGTGCGGCGGGGGATTCGCCAGCGGCGACAGCGGTCTTTTCCGGCGCGACGCGACATCGATCCCCACCGACGGGCAACTGGCGCGCAAGGAACGCGCCGATGCGCAGCGCGCCGCGAACGCCGCGGCCAACCCCGACCGGCAAGAGGGCTCGACGATCTGGGACCTGTTCGGCAACCGCGACGATCCCAACACCACGGTCGAGGTGAACAAGTATCTTTGGCAGGCCTCGCTTGAGGTGCTGAACTTCCTGCCCATCGAATCGATCGATCCCTTTACCGGCGTGATCGTGACCGGATATGGCGCACCGCCCGGCGGTGGCCGTGCCTACCGCGCGACCGTCTACGTGCAAGATCCGTCCCTGGATGCCCGCTCGCTCAAGGTGGCGCTGGAGGGACGGGGCGGCGCGGTGTCGCGGGATACCGCCATTGCCATCGAGGATGCGATCCTGACACGGGCGCGGCAGCTGCGCATCCGTGACAGCAAGTTGTGACCGCAAGGGTTCCAAAGCCCTGATCCACACTATTTTGCGGCTGACCTGACGGGCAAAGCTGGACCTTGCTGTCTGCTTGGGTTTAATTCCGCGCGCAATCAGAACCGGATGATCCCCAATGTCGCGCTATGACCCCGCCGCAATCGAACCCAAATGGCAAAAGGCCTGGGACGAGGCCGGGGTCTTTCTGGCGCGCCGCGACCCTGCAAAGCCGAAATACTATGTGCTGGAGATGTTTCCCTATCCGTCGGGACGCATCCATATGGGTCATGTGCGCAATTACACGATGGGGGACGTGATCGCCCGCTACAAGGCGGCGAAGGGTTTTTCCGTCCTGCATCCGATGGGGTGGGATGCGTTCGGAATGCCCGCCGAGAATGCGGCGATGGAACGGGGGGGCCACCCGAAGGACTGGACCTATGGCAACATCGCAGACATGAAGGCGCAGATGAGGCCCTTGGGCTTTTCGCTGGACTGGACGCGGGAATTTGCCACCTGTGATCCGGAATACTACGGCCAGCAGCAGGCGATGTTTCTTGATATGCTCAGCGCCGGGCTGATCTACCGCAAGGCCGCGATGGTGAACTGGGACCCGGTCGACATGACCGTGCTGGCAAACGAACAGGTCATCGACGGGCGCGGCTGGCGGTCGGGCGCCTTGGTCGAACGGCGCGAACTGACGCAGTGGTTCTTCAAGATCTCGGACTATTCTGCCGAACTCCTGGAGGCGCTGGACGGGTTGACGCAGTGGCCAGACAAGGTCCGTCTGATGCAGGCCAACTGGATCGGCAAGTCACGTGGTCTGCAATTCGCCTTTACCACCCATGGCGCGCCCGAAGGCTTTGACCGGCTGGAGGTGTATACGACCCGGCCTGACACGCTGCTTGGCGCAAGCTTTGCGGCCATCAGCCCCGATCACCCGCTTGCCAAGCATCTGGAGCGGCACGATCCGGCGATTGCGGCCTTTGTCGCCGAATGTCGGCGCGGCGGCACATCTGCCGAAGCCATCGAGACCGGCGATAAGCTGGGGCTGGATACCGGCATCACCGTCCTGCATCCGTTTGACAATGACTGGCAGTTGCCGGTCTACATCGCCAACTTCGTGCTGATGGAATACGGGACCGGCGCGATCTTCGGCTGCCCGGCGCATGACCAGCGCGATTTCGAGTTTGCGACGAAGTATGACCTTCCGATCCCGCCGGTCTTCGTGGCCGAAGGCGCCGAAGAAGCGCCGCTGACAGAGGCTTACGTTCCGATGAAGTCCGAAGCGCTGCGCTATGTGCGCGGACTGGCCGGGGCCGAGGTTCAGACCGGTGAAGACGGCGTCGCCGCCGCCATCGCGGCCTGTGAGGCGCGCGGCATCGGACGGGGCGTCACCAAGTACCGCCTGCGCGACTGGGGCCTGTCGCGCCAGCGCTATTGGGGCTGCCCGATCCCGGTCGTCCACTGCCC
>JANPKV010000385.1:0-2378 GCA_031426185.1 Rhodobacterales bacterium
CGACGCCGCGGAACGGGTGCTTTTTGTGCCGAAGCACTTGTCCCAGATGATATTTCGCCTGCGTCTTCAGCATGGCCACGGCCCCCTGAATGCCGTGATAATCCCGATCCGGCAAGCTTGTCCATCAAACAGACGGGCAAAAGGGGAAACAGTCTGTGGCACTGATTCTGACAGTCCAGACCCAATATTATTCAAATGCAAGGCAAAGTTGTACCGACCCGTTGCTGCACCATCAAAGAGAAGAAGTCACTTTGCCGCCAGCGGCGAACATGGGCATTTCCCTGACCGGCAATTCGGCCTATCTTCCTGCCAAAGAAAAAAACGTGCGAGGGGCATATGAGCAGGTTTCTCCGCGCGTCGGCGTTGTTGATGATGCTTGCCTCCTGTGGGGGCGGCAACTTTTCGGCGCCACGCGAACTCGACAACGCCTGTGCGATCGCGGACCAGCGGCCCGCATATCTGCGGGCGATGCAGGATACCGAACGCAAATGGGGCGTTCCGGTTCATGTGCAGATGGCAACCATCTACCAGGAATCGAAATTCATCGGAAATGCCCGCACGCCTTATCGCTGGGCGCTGGGCGTGATCCCGATGGGACGGCAAAGTTCGGCCTATGGCTACAGCCAGGCGCTGGACGGCACCTGGGAAGAATATCAGGACGAGGAAAACCGTGGCGCGCGTCGCGACCGGATCGACGATGCGACCGATTTCATGGGCTGGTACATGACGCAAAGCGAGGCCGGTCTCGGGATATCGAAGAACGATGCGAGGTTACAATATCTGGCCTACCACGAAGGGCGCACCGGCTATGCCAATGGCAGTCACCAGGCGAAGCCCTGGCTGCTGGAGGTCGCCTCCGAGGTCGGCGCCCGGGCGGAAATGTACCAGATGCAGCTGATGTCGTGCCGCTAAAGCCAGACGTCAGTTGCCGCGCCGGGCAATCTCCGTCTCAAAACTGAACAGCGACGACTTGAGATCCTGACCCGATGTCAGGTCACCGAGGATCACGGTCGTCTGCTGGCCAAGATCATCCGTGATCACCCATTGCCGAAGCGCGACGGGATTGTCCGTAAACACAAGCTCGATGGTGCCGTATTCGGGGTTCTCCGGGTCTTGTGCCAGCACGCGCGTCGAGGTGCCATCGGCGGCATGGGACTGCACCATGCGGGCGCGGCCAAGGTCGACGTTTTCGGCAAGGATCAGGTTCAGCGGTGTGCGCTTCAGCGGGTATTGTTCCGGCGGCTGGTTGGACTTGGCATCAAAGATTGCGACCTGCCCGCCCGAAGCCAGCACGAGACTCTGGTCCGGCGGGGCATATTCGAACCGCACGCGGCCGGGACGCTTGATATAGATCTTGCCGGTGGAGATGGAGCCGTCCGCATTGATCTGGCTGAAATCGGATTCTGCCGTGGTTATGCTGTTGAGATAGCTCGACAGGTCTTTCAAGGCGATCTTCTCCGCCATCGCGGGAAGCGCGAAGACGATCAGGGCAAGCGGGGCCAGCAGGGCGGTTCTGATATTCATGCCTTGAATATAGGGGATCACACCGACATCTGCATCCCCCAAGGGTTCACTTCGCAGAGATCGGCACGCGCCCATCTTCGTCGCGTCTTTGCCCTACCGCTCCTCGATCAGGATCTCCCGCTTGCCGACATGGTTCGCCGTTGTGACCACGTGGTTTTCTTCCATCTGTTCGACCAGCTTGGCGGCTTTGTTGTAGCCGATGCCCAGCTTGCGCTGGATGTAGCTGGTGGAGCATTTGCGGTCCTTGGCCACAATCGCCACGGCCTGGTCGTAAAGGCTGTCGTCGGCGCTGTCGCCGCCCAGGCCGAGGACCATGTCGATGTCACCCTCGCGATCATCATCCACGCCTTCGACGACGCCCGACATGTAGACCGGGGGGCCGTAGGATTTGAGATGGCTGACGATTTCCTCGACCTCCTCATCGGACACAAACGGTCCGTGGATGCGGGTGATCTTGGCGCCGCCGGCCATGTAGAGCATGTCGCCCATGCCCAGCAGTTGTTCCGCTCCCTGCTCGCCAAGGATCGTGCGTGAGTCGATCTTGGACGTGACCTGAAAGGAAATCCGGGTCGGGAAGTTCGCCTTAATCGTGCCGGTGATGACATCGACCGACGGGCGCTGCGTCGCCATGATCAGGTGGATACCGCTTGCGCGGGCCATCTGGGCAAGGCGCTGGATGCAGGCCTCGATCTCTTTGCCCGCGACCATCATCAGGTCGGCCATCTCGTCCACGATGACCACGATATAGGGCAGCGTGACGGGGGCAAATTCCTCGGTCTCAAAGACCGGATCGCCGGTATCTTCGTCGAATCCGGTCTGGAAGGTCCGCACGAACATCTCGTTCTTGGCCAGAG
>JANPKV010000386.1:0-11952 GCA_031426185.1 Rhodobacterales bacterium
GACTGGGCCGCCGAAGGGCGCACCCACGCCGCCGACATGCCGTCGCCCGAAGAGATCGGCGCCCTTGCCGCGACCCGCACGCTGGAGCGGCGGGGGGCCGTCAAGCCGCGCACCGGCACCTATGCGGTGGTGTATGACGAACGGGTCTCGGCCAGCCTGATCGGGCATCTGTTGTCGGCGATCAACGGGGCCGGCATTGCGCGCGGATCCTCCTGGCTGCGGGGCGCGATGGGCCAACCTGTCCTGCCTGCCGGGCTGTCGGTGATCGAAGATCCGTTTCGCCCCCGGATCGGGTCGTCGCGCCCGTTTGACGCCGAGGGGCTGCCGCGCCAGCGCCGCGCTTTCGTGCGGGACGGGGTGCTGGAGGCCTGGGTGCTGGACCTTGCCTCGGGCCGCAAGCTTGGCCTTGCCTCGACCGGGAACGCTGCGCGCGGAACCGGCAGCCCGCCCGGTCCTTCGACCACCAATATCGACCTGACGCCCGGCACCGCCAGCCGCGCGGACCTGCTGGCGCAGATGGGCACCGGGCTTTTGGTCACCTCGATGATCGGATCGACCATCAATCCCAATACCGGCGATTATTCGCGTGGGGCGTCGGGGTTCTGGGTCGAACGCGGCGAGATCCAGTATCCGGTCAACGAATGCACCATCGCGGGCAATCTGCGCGACATGTTGCTGCGGATCGTGCCTGCCAACGACGCGCGCGCGCATCTGTCAATGCGTGTACCAAGCCTGTTGTTCGTGGGTATGACGCTTGCCGGGGGCTGATGCCGGGACTTTCCCCATACGGGATTTGGACCCGCGGGCCGACCTTGCCCTTATCGAAGCGGCGGCGCGCGCCGCCGGCGATGTCGCGCTTGGCTACTGGAAGCTTGATCCCCGCCAATGGGACAAGGACGACGACGCGGGCCCGGTGTCGGAGGCGGACATCGCGGTCAACGACCTTTTGCACCGCCATCTGATGACGGCGCGCCCCGACTACGGCTGGCTGTCCGAGGAAACCGAAGATGATGCCGCGCGGCTGTCCTGTGAGCGGGTCTTTATCATCGATCCCATCGACGGCACGCGGGCCTTCCTTGCTGGTGAAGACAATTTCGCGATTTCGGTTGCCATCGCGGATCGGGGCCGCGTGGTGGCGGGGGTGGTATTTCTGCCTGCCAAGGCGCGGCTGTACAGTGCCACCCTCGGGGGACCCGCCTGGATGAATGGCCAGCCCATTGTCGTATCCCCGCAGCACGACATCACCGAAGCCCGCGTGCTGACTCAGAAGGCCAGCCTTTCGCCGGACCACTGGCGGGGTGGCCTGCCGGCGTTTCAGCGGCATTTCCGTCCGTCGCTGGCCTATCGGCTGTGCCTGGCGGCAGAGGGGCGGTTCGATGCCATGTTGACGCTGCGCGCGACATGGGAATGGGACATCGCAGCAGGCGTTCTGATCGCTGAACGCGCCGGGGCGGTGGTCACTGACGGGCTTGGGCAGGCTTTGCAATTCAATACGGCAGGGCGGCAGACTGCCGGGACCATCGTGGCGCCACCGGATCTGCATGCGGCGATCCTTGCGGCCCGGTTGGGCGGCGCTGCCCCTGTCAGCCCGGGGGGCTGACTTCCCCCCCCCGGAATGTTTGTGCAACGCTGAAAGTCGCGGTCAGGTCTTGGGCTTTTTCGGCGGTACAAAGCGTTTCGACGTGTCCTTGGCATCGGCGCGCGGAGCGGCGGCTTTGGGTTTGCCGAATGCGGGCTTGCCGAACTTGGCACCCCCCGGCTTGCCGCCCGTCGCAGGGCCGTCACGTTTGACATAAGGGCGCGCGGCGTCACCCTTGGGCGCGTAGGTGCGCTTGGGACCGTCCCCATCTGCGCGTGGACCGGGGGCCTTGGACCAAGGGGCCTTGGCCGCAGGGCGATCCCCGGCGGGCTTTTCGGCAAAGCGGCGCGGCGCACCTTCGGTGGTGCGGGGTGCGTCTTTCTTTACATAGGCGCGTTCGGGCCGTGCACCGTCAGCGCGGGGCGCATCCTTTTTCGCGTAAGCACGCTCCGGGCGCGCGCCTTCGGCACGGGGCGCGGGGCGGTCGGTGTCGGCGCGTGGTTTCCACGGCGCACCTTCGGCGGCATGGCTTTTGAACCCTGACGCCCGCGCCGGTTTTCCGGCTGCGCCGTGCGACTTGAAGCCTGCCGATTTGTAGGCCGGCTTTTCGTCGGACCGGACGCGCGGTTTGCGTTCGGTGACCGCTGCTGCCGGTTCGCTGCGGGGGGTATAGGTCGGACGCGGGGCATCGGGATTGAACGCCGTGCGGGGTGCGGGGCGCGGGACTTCGGCGGCCACGGCCCGTGCGGGCTCTGCCTGCGGGGCATCCTCCTCGACGATGCGTGGCGGTTTCGGCGTGTAGGTGGACTTGCCCTCGGCACGAGGTTTCGCGGCCTCGGGTGCGCGGGTTTCAGGACGCGGCGCGCGCGGGGCGCGTTCTGGCCGTGCCGCGCGTTCGGGGCGATCGAGCGACGGCTCGCCCGCGATCCGCTCCATCGTGAGGCCCGCTTCCAGCTCCATTGCCGCACCAAAGCGGCCACCGACCGCCTCGGCCAATTGGACAAAGGTCACGTCTTCCTGCACGCGGATGGCGCCGATGCTGTCCTTGGCGATGCCGCCCGCATCACAGATCTTGGGCAAGAGCCAGCGCGCCTCGGCCCGGCCGGACCGGCCGACCGACAGGCGATACCATACTGACGGGCCAAACTCGCCCCGTTCGCGTGGTTCGCGCATGGCGACGGGGGGCAGGTTGTCCGACAACACCTCGGGCGCGGAACGCCCTTCGCGCCACAGCCGGATGAAGGCTGCGGCAACGCTGTCGGCACCATAGCGCGACACAAGGGCTGCGGCGGTGTCGGCCTCTTCGCCCGGACCGGTCTGCAGCAGCGGATGTTCTAGCAAACGTGCGTCCTCGCGTTCCTGCACGTCATCGGCACCGGGGGCCTTGCCCCATTCCGCGACGACACGCCCGCCCTTGAGGATACGCTGCGCCTTGGCAAATTCCGGCGGCGTGACGATCATCACCGATACGCCCTTTTTGCCGGCACGTCCCGTGCGGCCCGAGCGGTGCAGCATGATCTCGGAGTTTTGCGGCAGGTCGGCGTGGATCACCAGTTCCAGTCCCGGAAGGTCGATGCCGCGCGCCGCAACGTCCGTGGCGATGCAGACCCGTGCCCGCCCGTCACGCAAGCTTTGCAGCGCATGGGTGCGTTCCTGCTGGGACAACTCGCCCGACAGCGCCACGACCTGAAACCCCCGGTTGCCCATCCGCGCCATCAGGTGGTTGACGTTCGCCCGCGTCTTGCAAAAGACGATGGCAGTCGGCGCCTCGTAATAGCGCAGCACGTTGAAGATCGCATGCTCGCGGTCGCGCACCGCCACCGACATCGCACGGTATTCGATGTCGACATGCTGCTTGGCCTCGCCCTGGGCCATGATGCGCAAGGCATCTTTCTGGAAGGTCCGGGCCAGTGCCTCGATTTCGCGGGGGACGGTGGCCGAGAACATCAGCGTGCGCCGACCATCGGGGGCGGCACCCAGGATGAATTCCAGATCCTCGGAGAACCCGAGGTCCAGCATCTCGTCGGCCTCGTCCAGAACGGCGGCGCGCAGGCCCGACAGGTCCAGGCTGCGCCGTTCGATATGGTCGCGCAGGCGGCCCGGCGTGCCGACGACGATATGCGCCCCGCGTTCCAGCGCGCGCTTTTCGGTGCGGTAATCCATGCCGCCGACGCAGGTGGCGATGCGCGCCCCCGCCGTGGCGTACAACCATTCCAGTTCCCGCGCGACCTGCAGGGCCAACTCGCGCGTCGGCGCGATGATCAGCGCCAGCGGCACATCGGCATAAAGCAGTTTCTCGGAAGTCCCGAGGATTTCCGGCGCCATCGCCAGTCCAAACGCCACGGTCTTGCCTGACCCGGTCTGCGCCGACACCAGAAGGTCGCGCCCCGCGACACCTTCGGCCAGCACCGCTGCCTGAACTGCCGTCAATTCCTCATAACCCTTGGCCGCCAATGCGTCGCCAAGGGGACCCTTGATCCCGTGTTCCATATCTTGTCTTTCCGTTCCAGGGGGGCGGCGTTGCACTGCCCCGTGATGCCATCCGGCATCGCCGTTCCATGATACCCGCCCGGCCTCCACGCCGGATGGGTCAGGAACACCTGAGCCAGCCGGCGACCCATAGCCGCGCGGCTGGCAGAAGTATAGTGCCCTTATGCCGCGGGCTCGGGCTGCTTGGCAAAGCGCAGATAGGGCAGCTTGATGTCCAGCGGCCCGAAGCGTTCCGTCGCCTGTTCGTTGTTCAGCGACAGCGCCACGATCACGTCCTGACCGGGCACCCAGTTGGCAGGGGTCGAGATCGGCTGGCCGTCCGTCGCACGCACCGCGTCGAGCGCGCGCAGAATCTCGGCAAAGTTGCGGCCCACGGTCATCGGATAGCTCATCGTCAGCTTGATCTTCTTGTCGGGTCCGATGATGAACACGGTCCGCACCGTCTGGGAATGCGCCGGCGTGCGGCCCTCGGCGGGCAGGTAGTATTCCGCTTGCAGCATGTCATAGGCCTTGGCCACAGTCAGGCTGCTGTCGTCGATGATGGGAAAATCCGCAGGCGCCCCACCGAATGCTTCGATGTCGCGCTTCCATTTGTCGTGATCCGCCACCGAATCGACCGAGACGCCGATGACCTTGGTGTTGCGCTTGGCAAATTCCGGGACCAGCTGCGCCACGGCACCGAATTCGGTGGTGCATACGGGCGTGAAATCACGCGGATGGCTGAAGATGATGCCGTAATTGGCGCCCAGCCAGTCGTGGAAATGGATGGTACCAGCCGTGCTTTCGGCGGTGAAGTCGGGGGCGGTGTCGTTGATGCGCAGGGACATGGTGGACCTCATAGGTTGCAGCTTGGGTTAAAGATAAGCCAGCCGGAACGAAGTTTCACCCCCAAGCCGTTCTCTGGCACAAAATGAGACGCGCCTTCTGTCTGCGGGCCCTTCGGCGGGCCAATGTTCCGAACTTCGGCGAAATGCCCAAGACGCCGGATCGCCAATGTGGCGTCATTCTGCCTGTTGTCCTGACGCTCTGCCGCGAATCCGCACCGCAATCGGTCGTTCCTGTACTTGCGGCTTCGACCCGCCGGGGCGATACGTGGATCAAATGATCCCGGAGGGTCCCATGCTGATCAAACGCGAATTCTACATAAACGGCAAATGGGTCGCCCCCGCCGCCGCCCGCGACCACAATGTCATCAACCCCTCGACCGAAGAAGCCTGCGCGATCATTTCGTTCGGCGATCAGGCCGACACCGATGCCGCCGTTGCCGCAGCAAAGGCCGCGGGTCCCGCATGGGCCGCCACGCCACGGGCGGAACGTCGTCGGCTGGTGGCCGCGATCCTGGACCAGTACAACGCGCGCCTGCAGGAATTTGCCGAAGCCATCTCCATGGAGATGGGCGCCCCGATCGACTTTTCGGTCGCCGAACAGGCGCCCTGCCTGCCGTGGCACCTCAAGAACTTCCTCAAGGCGTTCGACACCATCGAATGGATCCGCCCGCTTGGTCCCCACGCCCCGGGTGCTGCGGTGGCGCTGGAACCCATCGGCGTCGTCGGCCTGATCACGCCATGGAACTGGCCGATCAGCCAGATCGCGCTGAAGGCCATTCCGGCGATGCTGGCCGGCTGTACCTGTATCTTGAAGCCCTCCGAAGCCTCGCCCCTGAACGCGATGATGTTCGCCGAATTCTGCCATGATGCAGGCATCCCGCCGGGGGTCCTCAACCTTGTGAACGGTGATGGGCCGGGCGTTGGTTCCCAGATGTCGAGACACCCCGACATCGAGATGATCTCGTTTACCGGATCGACCCGGGCAGGTCGCGCGATCTCCATCGCCGCAGCCGAAACGATGAAGCGCGTCTCGCTGGAGCTTGGTGGCAAGGGGGCGAACCTGGTATTCGCCGATGCCGATGACCGCGCCGTGGAACGCTCGGTCCGCAGGATGATGGAAAACACCGGCCAGTCCTGCAACGCACCCTCGCGGATGCTGGTCGAACGCAGCGTCTATGACCAGACCATCGCCAAGGCGGTCGAGGTGGCAAATTCGATCAAGGTCGGTCAGGCGCATGAGGCGGGCAATCATATCGGTCCGGTGGTCAACAAGCGCCAGTGGGATCAGGTGCAGGGCTACATTCAGACCGGCATCGACGAAGGCGCGCGTCTGGTCTGTGGCGGACCCGGCCTGCCCGAGGGATTCAATCGCGGCTATTTCGTGCGCCCGACGATCTTTGCCGATGTCGTTCCCGGCATGACCATCGAGCGCGAGGAGATCTTTGGCCCCGTGCTGTCGATCATCCCATTTGAGACCGAGGCCGATGCCGTGCGGATCGCCAATGATACGCCCTACGGGCTGACGAACTACGTCCAGTCCGGGGATCCGGCACGGTCGAACCGGCTTGCCTTGCAGTTGCGGTCGGGAATGGTGGAGATGAACGGCAAGCCACGCGGTGCCGGGTCCTTTTTTGGCGGCGTCAAAGCCTCGGGGCGGGGCCGTGAAGGCGGCGTCTGGGGGATCGAGGAGTTCCTGGAGCCCAAGGGCATTTCCGGCTGGGATTTCACGTTGGGCATGGCCGCGGAATAGGCGATCGGCACGACAATCTGTCGGGACAACTGCCCGACGCCAAAGGGCGTTCAAAATCAGGTGACGCATCCAGACCCTTGACGGTCGGGGATGCGTCTCGCTTCGGCGTCACACCGGGCCTATCCTGACGGTCAGGAGGCCCAGATGACCCCCCACCGCCACCTTTTGTCGCCGGTCGCGCTGCGCGGTCAGACGTTGCGCAACCGCGTCGTATTCGGTGCCCATACCGCCAACATGTCGGATCAGGGCATTCCCGGCCCGCGTTTCGGAAAATACCTGCTGGAACGGGCGCTCGGGGGGGCCGCGATGATCGTGGCGGAACCTGTTCCGGTGCATCGGACGGGCGTTCTGACGCGCGGAAACTTCGCCATGGGCGACGAGACGATCCCCCATTTCAGGCGCATCACCGATGAGGTGAAGGAGGCCGGAGCCGTCATCCTGCAACAGCTGTACCACGTCGGCGCACATGGTGACGCCGACCTGAGTTTCGCCCCGCACTGGTCGCCTTCGGGTGGTCCGAGCTACCACGATTCAGACGGCTCTCACCGGATGACCGAAGCCGAAATTCTTGAGGTTCTGCACGCCCATGCCGATGCCGCCCGCCGGGCCAAGGCCGCCGGTTTCCAGGGCGTCGAGGTCTGGGCGGCCTATCACTCGCTGCTGGACCAGTTCTGGACGCCATGGTCCAACACGCGCGATGATCGATGGGGCGGCTGCCTTGAAAACCGCACCCGGTTCTCGCGGATGCTGATCGAGGACATCCGCCGGACCTGTGGCGAGGATTTCATCATCGGCCTCGCGGTCAGCTATTCGACCGCCTACGACGTGACGCTTTCGGCGGAGGCGCTGTGCGAGATCGTGGCGCTGCATGATGCGACGGGGCATGTCGACTACATCACCGTTGGCTCTGGCAGCTACCTTGAATTCGAGGCGATCATCCCGCCTTTCACCCATGCCGAGAAACTGACCACCCCCCTGACCGCGCAGATGAAAGCAATCGTCAAGCATGCCCTGATCACGTCGGAGGCCGGCATCCGCACACCGGACAATGCCGAGACGATCCTTGCGGCGGGCGAGGCAGACCTTGTTTCGATCGTGCGCGGACAGATCGCCGACCCGCATCTGGCGCGCAAGGTCACCGAAGGGCGCGCCGGGGATATTCGCGGCTGCATTTCGTGCAACCAGATGTGCTGGGGCAGGCGGTCGCGCGACTACTGGATTTCCTGCCTGATCAATCCTTCGACAGGGCGGGAGTTCGAATGGGGCGGCGATCGGTTTTCGCCCGCGCCGATGCGCAAGTCGGTGCTGGTCGTGGGGGCGGGACCGGCAGGGCTGGAGGCCGCACGGGCAGCAGCAGAATGCGGTCATGTCGTGGAGATCGTCGAAGCGTCTTCGGTGATCGGCGGGCAGTTCCGCCTTGCAGGATTGCAACCGCGCCGTGCCCAGATACTCGACCTCATGGACTGGTACGAACGCCAGTTCACAAAGCTGGGCGTCACGCTCAGGCTGAACGCCTATCTCGACGATGCCGACATCGCCGCGCATCCTGCAGATACCGTGATTCTTGCGACCGGATCGCTGCCCGACGAAACCGGCTTTCAACGCTGGCTGCCCGCTGAACCGCGCCTGCCCGGCATCGAGGCGGGCAATGTCTGGTCGCCCGAGGCTGTGTTGCGGCGGGAGGCCCGGCTGGGGGATGCGGTGGTGGTTTATGACGAAGGCGGCAACTGGCGCGGTGTCGGCACGGCCTGGGCCCTGGCCGAGCAGGGCAAACAGGTGATTATCGTCACCCCCGATCCTTTTGTCGGCAAGGAGATCGCGCGCACCGCCGCCGATGGACCCGCCCGCCGCCGGATGGGCAAGCTGGGGGTGAAAATGCTGGCGGAACATTGTGTTGTGCGCTGGCACGGCAACGGCGTGACGGTGCGCAGCTTTCTGACGGGCGAGCAACAGACGATCCCCGCCTCGGCCCTTGTCATGGCGACCACGAACCGCAGTCATGATCCGTTTGCCGAAAGTTTTCCGGGAAAGGTCACCTACCGGATCGGCGATTGCGCCGCGCCCAGGCTTGCGGCCTATGCGTTCCACGAAGGCCGCAAGGTTGCCTTGGGGCTTTGACGCAGGGAGCCTCCGGCGGGGATATTTGCCGCAGTCAGAAAGGGCAGTCTGCCGCGAAGGTCAGCCGTTCCTTGGTTACGGGATGATGCAGGCTGAGCGTCTCGGCATGCAGCATCATGCGGGGAAAGTTCCGCGCGGTTTCCGGGGCATAGATCGGGTCGCCGAGGATCGGGTGTCCCAGAGCCGTCATGTGGACGCGCAACTGATGACTGCGACCCGTCAGGGGTGACAGGCGCACACGCGTTTCCATCTGGCCCCGTTCGATGACCTGCCAGTCGGTCTGGGCGGGGCGGCCCTGACCATGATCGACGCGTTGCTTGGGGCGGTTCGGCCAGTCGGTCCAGATCGGCAGATCGACGTGGCCGCTGTCGAGCGCCATCACCCCCGCCACCCGGGCCACGTAGGTCTTTTGCGCGCGGCGTTTTTCGAACTCCTGCCCCAGAAACCCCTGCGCCAGTTTGTTGCGGGCAAAGATCATCACGCCCGAGGTGTCGCAATCCAGCCGATGCACCAGCAATGTGTCGGGGAACGCCGCGACCAGCCGCGATTGCAGGCAGTCCTGCCGTCCCTCCAGCTTGCCCGGAACCGACAAAAGGCCCGCGGGTTTGTCGACCACGGTGATCTGGTCATCCTGAAAAAGGATGACGAGCGGGTCCATGGGGGGGTCATAGGTGAACTCGATCATTGCGCGTTGGCAAAGACCCGGGCAAGGAGCGGCACCAGCCAGGCCTCATCCTCGGACGTAAAGGCGGCCGGGGTATCGCTGTCGAGATCAAGCACTCCCAGCAATGTGCCCTTGGCGTTCCAGACCGGCAGCACCAGTTCGGACCGGGTCGAGGATGAACAGGCGATGTGGTCGGAAAACGCGTCCACGTCCGGCACGTTCAGGACCTTGCCCGTCCGTGCCGCCGCGCCGCAGACCCCGCGCGCAAACGGGATGACAAGGCAGCCGTGGCCACCCTGATAGGGCCCGATCTTGAGAAGTTCGGGTGCCACCACGCGGTAGAACCCGGTCCAGTCCGAAAGCGGATGGCCGTGATGCAGCTCACAGACCACGGTGGCCATCAGCGCGACCGTGTCGGTCTCGTCTGCGGTCAGCGCGAGAATCTGTTGCGACAGGTGGTTGCGGTCCATGACGGGCTCTTTCAGGTCAGGCATCAGGCTTTGCCAAATGCCACGCCTTGCGGCAACAGGAAATGTGCGGGTGGCGCGGGGCAAAAAAAGGGCCGGGCTGATGCCCGGCCAGGTCCAACAGGGAGAAAGCCGTGCCATAACCCCGACACGACAAGGGGAACTCGGGTAAATCGTCCAATGTGACCTGACACGACGGATAGGGAGAAGTTCAGGCAACAATAAGACGATTACGCGACAAGCCGGTAGCCACCGCTTTCGGTCACGAGAATCCGCGCATTCGACGGATCGGGTTCGATCTTCTGGCGCAAGCGGTAGATGTGGGTTTCCAGCGTATGGGTCGTCACACCGGCATTGTAGCCCCAGACCTCGTGCAGAAGGACATCCCGCGCCACCACAGACCGCTGCGCGCGGTAAAGGTATTTCAGGATGTTGGTCTCTTTTTCGGTCAGGCGTATCTTCTTTTCCTTGGCGTCCAGAAGCATCTTCTGGGCGGGTTTGAAGGTATAAGGACCCATCGTGAAGATCGCATCTTCGGACTGTTCATGCTGTCGCAATTGCGCGCGGATGCGGGCCAGCAGAACCGGAAACTTGAACGGTTTGGTCACATAATCATTGGCGCCGGAATCGAGTCCCAGGATGGTGTCGCTGTCGGTGTCGTGGCCGGTCAGCATGAGGATGGGGCATTTTACCCCGCCCTTGCGCATCCGGCGGCACAACTCGCGGCCATCGGCGTCGGGCAGGCCGACATCGAGAATGACCAGATCGTAGATTGCGGCCTTGACCTTTTCCATGCCTTCGGCAGCGGTGCGCGCCTCGAAGACATCAAAATCCTCGGTCATCACCAGCTGTTCGCCCAGGGCTTCGCGCAGATCGTCGTCGTCGTCGACAAGCAGGATCTTTCTGAGGGTCATCATCATGCAATCTCCGTTCGCTGGTGCAGAACTGCGATCTCGGGGGCGGCACCTCAAGGGATGCTGCAACGGTTTCACGCAGTCGTGTCGCCTTGCGGCGATATGTTTCATTTTCGTCACCTGCCGGGTAGACAGGGCCAAGGAGAGTTGAATGACCCTGACCCTGACCATTACCGAACGTGTGGCGCGAGCCTTGGGCGACCTGCGGCTGGGCGTGCCGGTGCGGCTGACGGGTGGCGGGCCGACGCAGTGGATTGCAGGGGTGGAGCCGCTGACGGATGAGCGTCTGCGGGAGCTGCGTCGTGCCGGGCCGCTGACCCTTGTGATCACGGCGCGGCGGGCCGAGACGCTGAAGGCGCGGGTCTATGATGGAAACGTCGCGCGGATTGCTGTTCCGGCGGACGCGGATGCGGCGTGGCTGCGTGCGGTGGCGGATCCGGCGATCGATCTGATGACCCCGATGAAGGGTCCGTTCGCGGTGCTGCGCGACGGCCCTGCCGATGTTGCACGCGCCGCGGTCCAGTTGATGAAGGCGGCAAGGATGTTGCCCGCCGTGTTGACGGTAACCGAGGGGGAGGGTGCGCCGGACCTGACGACGCTGAGCCTTGCTGAACTTGGTCCGGAGCTTTTGCGGTTGCCCGACCTGCATGGTGTGGTCGCGGCCCGGTTGCCGATGGCGCTGGCGGCGGTCGGGAGGCTGCATGTGTTTCGCCCCGATGACGGCGGCGAGGAGCATTTCGCCATCGAGGTCGGCCAGCCTGACCGCGCAAAACCCGTGCTTGCGCGGCTTCATTCGGCCTGTTTCACCGGCGACGTGCTGGGATCGCTCAAATGCGATTGCGGGCCGCAGCTGCATGGCGCGCTGGCGCAGATGGAGGCCGAGGGCGCCGGGGTGCTGGTCTACCTGAACCAGGAGGGGCGGGGCATCGGGCTTGCCAACAAGATCCGCGCCTATGCCTTGCAGGATCAGGGCTTTGACACCGTCGAGGCCAACCATCGCCTCGGGTTTGAGGATGATGAGCGCGATTTCCGGATCGGGGCCCAGATTCTGCGCCAGATGGGATTTTCCAGCGTGCGGCTGTTGACCAACAATCCGCGCAAGATCGACATGTTGCGCGCCTGCGGGCTGGACGTGGTGGAGCG
>JANPKV010000387.1:0-1948 GCA_031426185.1 Rhodobacterales bacterium
GCCAGATTGCCCGAGGGTTTGCCCCGGAATTCCTTGCTCGATCCCCATCTCGGGAGGGACATTAAGACGCCATTTCTGCCGTCACCCACCGTCTCGGACGAAGTACACCGCCCCTCCGACGAATCGGATTGGTGGTGTAGAAAGCGGCTATAGAAGTTTGGGCGCCGGTTTCCAAGCCCCGGAACGCAGATTTCATGCCGGCGGCGCGATTGTTTCGCCAAACAGCCGCCGCGCCGGGTCCATCAGGTCGTCGGGGACGCAGACATAAGTTCCAAACCCCTGCAGTTGCGCGATCTGGCGCGCCGAAAAGCTGTGCAAAACGTTGTAAAGGCTGCGAAACCCCGTCTCCGGGTCGTCTTCGCCGCCCTGCAGCTCGCGCAGTCCCGCAAGAACCCGCGCGTTAAAGCCCCAGGCGCTCATGCGCCAGTCCAGTTTGCCCCGCCAGCTGTCATAACCCTCGTCGATCAGATGCAGCAGAAAACAGTTGTCGTCATGACCGACGGTAAGGTCCGTGATGTGCTGCCCATCCGTCTGAACTGCAAAATGCTGGCGTATCTGCGAGATCTCCAACCCGGCGCGGGTTATCGACTTTCCCTCCGTATGACCGACAAGTCCGCCGTTGCGTTTCACCAGGGCTGCGACCTCGCCATAGAGGGCATGGCACTGGGACTTGCTCATCATGGTACGGAAATGCTGGCCGGGGGCGTCAGAGTGGACGACCTCGGCCGTGACGAAACGGACACTGCGTGTCTCGGGGGGCACCCCGGCCAGAACCTCGCTCAGGGGCCGGGCCACACTGTAAAACAACTCGTCGGCGTCGATGACACCGACCCAGCCCAACGTCGTGGCACGATACCCGTGCGTCAGTGCAGCATTCTGGCGTTTGGTGAACCAGGCATCCGGCGCGCTTCCGATCGATGTCCAGAAATCCGGCGTACATCGGACCACCGTCACGAAATCGAGTTTTTCCACGATGGAAATTGCGGGATCTTCGGGATCGTCAAAATAGATCCTGATGTGATCGGCACCGCGCTCGCGATGCCATGCAACGAACCGCATGATGATCTTGAGCGGCTCTTTCGCCACGGTCACGATGGTAAGTCGGTTGTCCCGCATCTGGCGATCACACACGTCGGTCGCCACCCCCCGGATCCCGGGGGATGGCAGCCGATTTCAGTTTCCGGTAGCCGACGACAGGTCGACCGAAACGCCCGGCCCCATCGTGGAGCTCAACGACACTTTTTTCAGATAGGCACCCTTGGCACCTGCAGGGCGCGCTTTGCTGACGGCATCGACAAAGGCGCGAATGTTCTGCGCCAGCTTGTCTTCGGTAAAGCTGACCTTGCCGATCCCTGCATGGATCACGCCGGCCTTTTCGACCTTGAACTGGACCTCGCCGCCCTTGGCTGCTTCGACGGCGGTTTTCACGTCCATCGTCACGGTGCCGACCTTGGGGTTGGGCATCAGGTTGCGCGGCCCGAGGATCTTGCCCAGACGACCGACCAGCGGCATCATGTCCGGCGTCGCGATGCAACGGTCGAACTCGATCTTGCCGCCCTGAATGATTTCCAGCAAGTCTTCTGCGCCGACGATGTCAGCCCCAGCGGCCTTGGCTTCATCGGCCTTGGCACCACGGGCAAATACCGCGACACGGACGGTCTTGCCCGTGCCGTTCGGCAGCTGGACCACACCGCGGACCATCTGGTCGGCATGGCGCGGGTCAACGCCAAGGTTCATCGCGATTTCCAGCGTCTCGTCGAACTTGGCCGAGGCCGATCCCTTGATCAGCTTGACCGCGTCTTCGATGGAAATGTTCGTCTTGCCAGCGAAAGCCGCTTCGGCCTTGGCAACGCGCTTTGCAATCTTTGCCATGATCTTACGCCTTCACTTCGATGCCGCAGGACTTGGCCGAACCAAGGATGATCTTCATCGCAGCCTCGACCGAGGT
>JANPKV010000388.1:0-10138 GCA_031426185.1 Rhodobacterales bacterium
GGACCCAAACGCCACGCTGCACAAGGACGCAACCCATGGCCTTCCTTTCCGACACCCTCGCCCGCGTCAAGCCGTCGCCCACCATCGCGGTCACGACCAAGGCGGCGGAACTGAAGTCCGCCGGCCGCGACGTCATCGGCCTTGGCGCAGGCGAGCCGGATTTCGACACGCCGCAGAACATCAAGGATGCGGCCAAGCGGGCAATCGATGCTGGCCGCACGAAATACACCGCGGTTGACGGCATACCGGAACTCAAGGCTGCCATCTGCGCCAAGTTCCTGCGCGAAAACGGACTGACCTACACGCCCCAGCAGATTTCCGTGGGGACCGGCGGCAAGCAGATCCTCTACAACGCGCTGATGGCGACCTGCAATCCCGGCGACGAGGTCATCATCCCCGCGCCCTATTGGGTCAGCTATCCCGACATGGTGCTTTTGGCCGGCGGTACTCCGGTGCCGGTGGTCGCCGGGATCGAGACGGAGTTCAAACTGACGCCCGCGCAGCTTGAGGCCGCGATCACCCCTCGCACCAAATGGTTCATCTTCAACTCGCCCTCGAACCCGACCGGGGCGGGTTACACGCGCGCCGAATTGCGCGCGCTGTGTGATGTGTTGCTGCGCCATCCGCAGGTCTGGATCATGTCCGACGACATGTACGAACACCTCGTCTTTGACGATTTCGAATTCTGCACCCCCGCCGAGGTCGAACCCGCCTTGTATGACCGGACGCTGACCTGCAACGGCGTGTCGAAATCCTATGCGATGACCGGATGGCGGATCGGCTATGCGGGCGGGCCGGTCGCGTTGATCAAGGCGATGGGCACGATCCAGTCGCAGTCGACCTCCAACCCGTGCTCGATCAGCCAGTATGCCGCGCTTGAGGCGCTGAGCGGCCCGCAGGACTTTCTTGCCCCGAACCGCACGCTGTTCCAGCGCCGCCGCGATCTGGTCGTGACGATGCTGAACGCCGCACCGGGCATCACTTGTCCCAAGCCTGAAGGCGCATTCTACGTCTATCCCGACATCTCGGGCTGCATCGGCAAGTCGACACTCAGCGGGACCGTCATCACCAATGACGAGGTTTTTGCCACTGCCCTGCTTGAAGAAACCGGGGTTGCGGTGGTCTTTGGCGCCGCCTTTGGTGTTTCGCCAAACTTTCGCGTCAGCTACGCTACGGCGGACGACGTCCTGCGCGAGGCCTGCAGCCGCATCCAGCGGTTCTGTGCCGCGCTGACCTGACGGGAGAACGATGCCTGGCGACCTGCCCGACTATTACTTTCGGATCCGCGAGAATGGCGCGGTGGTCTTTCGCGTCGATACCGAAAACCGCCAGCGCCGGATCGAGATGGAGGAAATCGCCGTCGTCAACGTCAAGAACGGCAATATCAAGCCGCATGGCGAGGTGGAGCTGACGCCGCGCGACCGGGAGGTCATCGACGAGTGGCTGGGCGCGCGGCAGGCGCTGCTGGCCGAACGCGACATCGACGACATCCTGCGCACCGTGGACCATCTGAACCTGACCGCGCAATGGGCCCAGTCAAGGGCCGACGAACAGGCGCTGGAGCGGGTGACCGACGCGCTGTTGCTGGCGATGCACGATCTGCGTATCGTTCTTGTGCGCAAGAAGGCGGAACGGCTGCTCAAGGGTGCTGCCGCGGAATAGGCGGGTCATCCCCTGGCGCGGCCTTCGCCAGCAACACCGGCTTTCGGCGCCAAAATCCAGAATCGGATCAACAGGCTGACGGCGGCGCAGACCAGCCCGATGACCAGCCCCAGCCACAGGCCAACCGCGCCGTAGCCCAGCTTGAACGCCAGCAGATAGCTGCACGGGATGCCCACCAGCCAATAGCTGACCACCGCCAGAACCAGCGGCACGCGCGTGTCATGCAGCCCGCGCAGCAGGCCCAGCGCCATCACCTGCATCGCGTCCGCCAGATGGAACAGCGCCGACACCGCCAAAAGCGTCACCCCAAGCGCGACGATGGCCGCGCTTTCCGGTTTCGCCATGTCCAGAAACAGGGTCATGATCGCCTCTGGCGCCGCAAGATAAAGGGCGATCACCGCCAAGGACACCACAAGCGACAGGATCAGCGCGACCACCGCCCCGTCGCGCAAGGCACGCGCATCACCGCTGCCGTCGAAGCGGGCGGTGCGGATGGTCGCGGCACTCGACAGGCCGACATGCATCATGAACGCCACCGATGACACTTCCATCGCGATGCCATGCGCCGCCAGTTCGACCGTGCCAACCCATCCCATCATGATCGCAGAGGCCTGAAACAGCCCGCCCTCGGCCACGCCGGTCAACCCGATCGGCCAGCCCAACTGGAACACCTTGCCCATCGCCTGCCAATCGGGCCGCCAGAACCGCTGAAAAAGGCGGAACCGCCGCAGCTGAGGCAACAGCCCCGCGTACAGCCCCAACACCGCAAGCGTCAGCACCTGCGTGACCACGGTCGCGATGGCCGCGCCCTGGACGCCAAGCTCCGGAAAGCCCCAATTGCCAAAGATCAGCGCCCAGTTGACGGCGATGTTGACGAATACCGCCGCGACCGTTGTCCACAGCACCACTTGGGTCCTTGCCAGTGCCGACAGGTAGCTGGACAGCACCATCACCGCCACGGCAGGCACCATGCCCAGACCGGCAATCCGCATGTAGTCCTGCGCCAGCGCGGCCACCTCGGGCGCTTGACCCAGCGCAAGCAGGATCGGGCCGGACCACCAGAAGACCGGATAGATCAGAATGCCAAAGCCGATCGAAAGCCACAGCCCCATCCGTGTGGCACGTCTGACCTGAACCTCGTCACCCCGACCGAGTGCGGCCGCGACCATCGGCATGACTGCCTTGGCAAAGCCCGACCCCAGCACAAAGACCACAAAGAACGAAGATGCCCCCAGCACCACCGAGGCGAGTTCCACCACGCCGTACCAGCCCAGCATGACGGTGTCGGTCACATGCAAGGCCATCTGCGCGAGATGGCTGCCGACCAGCGGCAGTCCCAGCACAAGCGTGGCGCGTGCATGCGCGGGGTAGGTCAGGGGCGTGGACATGATGCCCTCGGATACGCGGCAATGCGTGCCAAGGCAATGGCAAGGGGCCAGACTACAGGATCGCCGCCAGCTGTCCTGCCGACGCGACGACGATCACCAGCCCGACGCCGATTTCCAGCACCGGCAAGGCCTGCCCGACGCGCCCCTGCGCCAGACTTGCGAGCGCCCCTTCGCGCGCCCAGATCGCCAGCAAGGCGGCCGTGATCGTGACCATTGCGGTGCCGATCCCCATGGCAAAGGTGCCCGCGATCCCGGCCCCGCCGATGCCAAGCTGCCAGGTCAGGATCAAGAGGAACAGCGCCCCGGTGCAGGGCCGCATCGCAACGCCCGCGATCAGAATTACCGCATCGCGAAAGGTCGTCACCTCGGCGATTTCATCAAGCGTCGGGCCATGGGCATGTCCGCAATCGGCGCTGTGGACATGGTGGGGGTCGTGACCGGCGGCATGGCTGGGAGTGCCACGCAGATCGGGGATGCCGGGCGACGCCACCACAGCGGCCTGACCCACGGGCGTGGGCGCGTGGCGCGATACGTGCCGCAGGCCGCGAACCATCAGCCACAGACCCAAAAGACCGATCAGCGCGACCCCAAGCGGCGCCATGACCTGTTCGGATGCATCGACCACCGCCTCTCGCGTCCAGTCGAGCAGCGTCACCGCGCCGTAGACCAGCACCACCGCGACCGCCGCCTGCGCAAGACTTGCCACCAATGCCAGCACGATCACCGGCACGGGCCGCACGCGGCGCGCCATGGCATAGCCCCCGATCAGCAACTTGCCATGGCCCGGACCTGCCGCGTGCAGCACGCCATATGCAAAGGTCACCGCAAGCAACCCTGCCAGCGCACCCGCGTCCTCGGCCTTGATCGCGCGGACCGCCCGGGCAAGGTGGGCTTGTGCGGCACGCTGCGCATCGGTCAGCGCCGCTTGCAGGGGATCGAGCCCGCCCATGGCCCAAACACCCAGTCCCGCCACCGCCAGAACCAGCCCGAAAATGGTCAGGACGCGGCGCATGACACCCGTATTTCCTCGGCAAAGGCCTTGCCGATGGCTGGAAAGTCCGCCTCCAGGTTTTCATCGGCGGAGTATTCTGCCAGGGCATCCTTCAGCGCCTGGTCCGCCTCGGTGATGTCGGGCGCGTAGGCGGTGGCGGTGCATCCTTGCCCGCCGGTCAGGACCGGGTCCTGGGCGATGGTGTACAAGACGTAATAGCCGGGATCATAGACCTGCACGATCAGCGGATCGCCGGTCAGCGAGATCGGCTGATCAAAGACGCGGACATGCACACTCGTGATCTTGCCCTCGGCGTAGCCCGCGCTCCAGTCTTTCGGACGCGACAGGGCCAGATCGGCGTCGCCCTTCAAGGCGAAGGTATCGCCGGGAAAATCGGCGTCCCATCTCATGTCGAAACCCGAAAGGCGTGCCGTTTCGTCCGCCGTCAGCGCGCCGTCCCAATCCGGGTCCAGCCCCATGTCCCCGATGATGAACAAGGAATAATACTCGTCATAGGTCCAGCTGATCCGCACCCCGGTCGCGCGGTTCTCGTCGTCGATCAGGACCTCGATGCCGCTATCGACGAAAAGATGCGGGTGCGCCACGGCGGGCGTCGCCAGCGCCATCGGGACCAAGAATGCTGCAGTCAAACGCAGGAATGATTTCATGGCACCCAGTATAGCGCCTTGGCGCAACCAGGCCAAGACGGCGTGACCTCGGCCCGGCAACCGGCCGCCGTGTCAGGCTGTGTCGCCCCGACGCACGGCGGGATGCAGAGCCGTCTCAAGAATATGGCCCGCCGCGTTCAGCACCTGCGCCGCCCGCCCCACGATCAAAGGGTCCGGCACGCCAACGACATCGGCATCCTTGTTGGGATAGTCGATGCTGGCCAGGAAATGCCGCATGGCGTTCAGCCGGGCACGTTTCTTGTCGTCGGATTTCACGATGACCCAGGGCGCATCTGCGGTGTCGGTGTAAAAGAACATCGCCTCCTTCGCTTCGGTGTAGTCGTCCCACTTGTCGAGCGAGGCCTTGTCGATCGGCGACAACTTCCACATTTTTAGGGGATCGGTCTCACGCGCCAGAAACCGCGCCCGCTGTTCCTCGCGCGACACGGAAAACCAGTACTTCCGGAGCTTGATCCCTGACCGCACCAGCATCCGCTCCAACTCCGGCACCTGGCGCATGAATTCGAGATATTCCGATGGCGTGCAGAACCCCATCACCCGTTCCACCCCGGCGCGGTTGTACCAGCTGCGGTCGAAGAACACGATCTCCCCCCTTGTCGGCAGATGCTGGATATACCGCTGAAAGAACCACTCGCCGGTTTCCTTGTCCGATGGCTTGGTCAAGGCCACGACGCGGGCATAACGGGGGTTCAGATGTTCCATGAACCGCTTGATGGTGCCGCCCTTTCCGGCGGCGTCGCGGCCTTCCATCAGGATCACGAATTTCTGCCCGGTTTCCTGGCCCCAGATCTGGACCTTCAAAAGCTCCGCCTGCAGCCGGGCCTTTTCGGTTTCATAGGCGACCCGCCCCAAGGGGCGACCGTAGGGATAGCGGCCCGATTCAAATGCCTCGCGGATCGCGTTGGCATCCACCGCTGGAAACTGCCGTGGCCCGCTTAGCCTGGCATCTGTCGACGCCTCGCTTGTGGCGCCAGTCGGGGCGCCAGTCGGGGCGCCAACCGGTGGTGCAGTCGCAGCTTCGACAATCTGATCGCGCATGTGGCATCCTTCCCATGTACCGGCCCCCGCTCTTCACGCTAGGACTGCGCGCGTGAGACGTCGTTGATTCAGGTCAAACCGTGTCACCAGGTCTTCACCTTGGCCGGTGCTGCCCTTAGACTGGCGGCATATTCCGGAGTATTCTCATGATCACGCTCTACGGCGTTTACCGTTCCCGCGCGTCCCGCCCGCTTTGGCTGCTTGCCGAGATCGGGCTGGACTTTCACCACGTGCCGGTGATCCAGGCCTATCGCCTGCCCGATCCCAAGGCCGCCGATGCGCCGCTGAACACGACGTCGCCGGAATTTCTCGCGGTCAACCCGTTGGGTCAAATCCCGGCTTTCGTCGAGGATGACCTGATCTTGACGGAATCCCTGGCAATCAGCCTTTACATTGCGCGCAAATATGGCGGGAACCTGGGTCCGCAATCGGATGCAGAGGCCGCGCTGATGACGCAATGGGCGCTGTTCGGGGCCTCGGATATCGAGACGCCGGCGCTGGAAATCACCTTTGCCCTGGGCACGCCCACGCCCGAAAACGAAGGCGTCATTGCAATCGCCGCCGAAAAGCTGCGCCGCTATCTGGCGCATCTGCAGCGGCACCTGACGACGGCGGAGTGGTTGGTGGCGGGCCGATTTACCGTGGCTGACATCAACCTGGCGGAATGCCTGCGCTATGCGCAAGGCCACCCGACCCTGCTGGCCGAGTTCCCGGCGGTGAAAGGGTGGCTGGAGCGCTGTCAGGCAAGACCTGCATTCCAGACGATGTGGGCCAGGCGGCTGGCCGAACCCGCGTGAAGCAGGGGGCCAGCCCCCGGACCGGCGTGAAGCCGGGGGCCAGCCCCCGGACCCCCGGGATATTTGTTGCAGTCTGAAAGGGTTTCGGTCGCAGCGCGGGATACACCTGCCAATCGGTGGACCTGTGTCAGGTTACCAACGCGCAGCGCCCGGGAATCCGACCCGCAACCCCCGCTACCGCCCTACATCTTGCGTCGTCGCCCCTGCAGGTGATCTAATGCATGCGCCACGAGGCCAAACACCAAGCGAGCCCCCATGCCCAACGATCTTCTGTCCAGCTCCAGCCCGATCTATGACGCAAGTTCCATCGAAGTGCTGGAACCGCTCGAGGGCGTGCGCAAGCGTCCGGGCATGTATATCGGCGGCACCGACGAGCGTGCGCTGCACCACCTTGTCGCCGAAATCCTCGACAACTCGATGGACGAGGCGGTCGCAGGCCATGCCAACCGGATCGACGTCGAGGTGCTGGAGGGCAACATCGTCACCATCCGCGACAATGGCCGCGGCATCCCGGTCGATCCCCACCCCAAGTTTCCCGACAAATCCGCGCTGGAGGTGATCTTCTGCACGCTGCATGCCGGCGGCAAGTTCGGCGGCGACAGCTATTCGACATCCGGAGGGCTGAACGGTGTGGGGTCGTCGGTCGTCAATGCGCTGTCGGACCTTTTGAAGGTCGAGGTGGCGCGCAACCGCGAGCTTTACACCCAGAGCTTTTCGCGCGGCGTGCCGCAGGGGCGCATCCGATTGGTCGGCCCCGCCCCGAACCGGCGCGGCACCACGGTGACATTCCGGCCCGATCCGGAGATTTTCGGCTCGCAGACCTTCAAGCCCGCGCGGCTGATGCGGATGGCGCGGTCAAAGGCCTATCTGTTCTCCGGTGTGGAAATCCGCTGGAAGACGGCCGTCCCAGACGGCGATACCCCGGCGGAAGCGGTGTTCCATTTTCCCGGGGGTCTGGCGGATTACCTGTCCGACACGCTGGAAAAGACGATGACCTATGCCGACCGCCCCTTTGCCGGCAAGGTCAGCTTTCAGGAAAAGTACGGCCTGCCCGGTTACGTCGAATGGGCGATCAACTGGACGCCCGCGCGCGACGGCTTCATCCAGTCCTATTGCAACACCGTCCCCACCCCCGAAGGCGGCACGCACGAGGCCGGGTTCTGGAACGCCATCCTGCGCGGCATCCGTGCCTATGGCGAGCGGATCAAGAACCGCAAGGCCGAGCAGATCACCCGCGACGACATGCTGGCGGGGGGGTGTGCGCTGATCTCCGTCTTCATCCGCGAGCCGCAGTTCGTGGGCCAGACCAAGGACCGCCTTGCAACCGAAGAGGCCGCGCGGATGGTCGAGGGGGCGGTGCGCGACCATTTCGACACCTGGCTGGCGCAGGACCCGAAATCCGCCGGCGCGATCCTCGATTTCCTGGTGCTGCGGGCCGAGGAACGCCTGCGCCGCCGTCAGGAAAAGGAAACCCAGCGCAAGACTGCCACCAAGAAGCTGCGCCTGCCGGGCAAGCTGACCGATTGCACCTCAAAGACCCGCGAGGGGACGGAGTTGTTCATCGTGGAGGGGGATTCTGCCGGTGGTTCTGCCAAGGGGGCGCGGTCGCGCGAGACGCAGGCGCTGTTGCCGCTCAAGGGCAAGATCCTGAACGTGCTGGGGGCAGCCTCGGCCAAACTGAACGACAATTCGGAAATCCGCGACATCTGCGAGGCCCTGGGGGTCAGCATGGGCACGCGGTTCAAGGTCGATGACCTGCGCTATGACAAGATCATCATCATGACCGACGCCGATGTCGACGGCGCGCATATCGCGAGTTTGCTGATGACGTTCTTTTTCACCCAGATGCGCCCTTTGATCGACAAGGGGCACCTCTACCTCGCCTGCCCGCCCTTGTACCGCCTGACGCAAGGCGCGCACCGGATCTATGTGGCCGACGATGTGGAAAAAGAGGCCTGGCTTGCCAAGGGGTCGGTCGGCGGCACGGGCAAGATCGACGTGCAACGCTTCAAGGGTCTGGGCGAGATGGATGCCAAGGATCTGAAGGACACCACGATGAACCCCGCGACGCGGAAACTGATCCGGGTGAGTATTGATGAAGAGGCCCCCGGCGAGACGGGGGATCTGGTGGAGCGGTTGATGGGGAAGCGGCCGGAATTGCGGTTCCAGTATATTCAGGAAAATGCGCGGTTTGTGGAGGAGTTGGATGTTTGAAAGCTTAAGGGATTCAAAATGAAGATTTCTTGGGTTTTAAACAGAATAAACCGCTTGCCTGCCCCTGAATTCATTCCAACCGATCCGAAGAGAAACTGCTATTCGACGTACTTTCATACTTGGGACAAATCTGCGGATAGATGCATGTTCAAAAGCATAGCTGGGGAAAACGTTAGTTGTTTAGCTTGGGATGGCGGTAGATTCTCAAAGGAAACAAGTGTCGCCGTCTCGGACATTGACCCTGATACGATCCACATTTTTCATTGGTATAGACGGATCGACCTACGCACCTTTGGCACGAGATCTTTTATTTTTAATGAGTTAACTTTCAGGGCCTTCTGGCGCAACTTAAGAGAGATCGTGTTGCAGAACCAATACAATAGGAGCTTTAGACTTAGGCAGGAAAGACAGGATGTTCTTCGTGAGCTATTGGAACGGAGTATCTCATTTTCAAAAAATGCCAACCGAATTGATCCGTTCACCGCCAAGAAATCAGCGCTAGAGTGGTTCTTTGACATTCACGGGGAACGAGCGGCTCAGCATCCAGAATACAATGAGCATTCACTCAGATTTAAGGCACTCCTGCAGTCGTTGGTGGCCTCCAATGATCTCAAAGAGGAAGATCACAAAATCTCTGTTGCACCGCTATCATTTGTCTCGTTGGCAAACTTCGAGCTTGAAGAGCGTCGCCATCAGGATCAGCTCTCGACAAACCGTCGCATTGCCTCGCTTACCGCGGTATTGGTTCTTATCGCAGCTGCTCAGGCAGCTATCGAATTCACTTCATCTTAGTAGTAAGCGAAGGGCAATAGCCAACCCACCACCTGTAGTTCCCGTCAGATTTGCCCCACGCAAATCTGACCGCGCCCGAACCGCCCCCACGGGGCGGGCGCGACTGGGGTCGCCCCCCAAGAGCCCCGTCGGTTCGGGCGCGGTCAGCTTTTCACCTTGGCGCGAACGTGTTTACCAGGAGAAAAGGGGCATCGTTTGCCAACCCCCTCCCCGCGTTCCACAGTTCAATGGCTCCCCGTCCCGGGCCTGACCCTGGACCTCGATTTGAAGGGGCGCATGGGTCGATGGAGGTCCCGGGTCAAGCCCGGGACGGGAAAGCAGGTATAGACCGGCGCGATGACGACACCGGAGTGAGGTGGTGCCCTTCGCCACCCCCCGGCCCTCGCAAGTTTGCTCGGGCGTTCGGGGCTGAAAAAGGTCCACCGGACCTTTTTCGCGGCGCGGGGCGCCGCCGCCCCTCACCCCACATTACCCCAGCCCCCCCCGCCCAAAACACCCCAACCCAGCGCCCAAATATTCCCCCCCCCATACAACCCCAAACCCACCACACCCACGCGGTGGGCCAGG
>JANPKV010000389.1:0-99142 GCA_031426185.1 Rhodobacterales bacterium
GTATGATGTCGCGATCCTGTCGACGGAAATCTATCTGAGCGATCTGACCCCGGCGATGAAGCCGAGCGACGCGTATGCGCATATCGCGCGGCGCACGACGCAGCGGGTGCCGATCGACCAGCTTGAAGGGCGTATCACCACGAGTCTTGTCACGCCCTATCCGCCGGGCATTCCGCTGCTGATTCCGGGCGAAGTGTTCAACCGCAAGATCGTAGACTATCTCAAGTTCAACCGTGAGTTCGCCCGTGAGTGTCCGGGCTTCGAGACCGACATCCACGGATTGTTGCAGCAGACGGGCGAGGACGGCGCGACGCAATACTTCGCCGACTGTGTAGCGGTCTAGTCTCGGACAACTGTACCGAGTTTTCGCGATTGGGGAGCACTGCTCGATATCGTCCTGAACTTGCAGTCTTGCGGTAGTGCTGACAGGCCGGTCTGGTAGACGACAGATCACAGTTCTTATGTGCTTGGCGCAGCAGAAGTTTGCTGATCTTTCTGAAAAGGCATTGGGCAGTCTATGTCATGCCCTTGGCGGGTCGAGCCTCTCAAGGTCAAGTCCCTTCGGTCAATGGATGCAGGATGTGCACGCACTCGGCTATCTGCGGCCACCACGAGCCTTGAGCCATGCGCGGATATTCCAGAGTCTGGCCGCAAATGCTTAGCCAGTCGCGGCATCTGGTCGGGTTCATCAGGGCAGTGGAATCGGGGTTTCGCTGAGGGTGCGCAAGTAGGCAATCAAATCTGTTCGTTCAGTCTCGTCGGGAATACCCGGCATCTCCATGAGAACACCTGGCGTGGTGAGCATTGGCTCCAGGAGAAAAACGTTAAGGTCCTCGAACGTCCACTCGCCCTCCCAGTCCAGCAAGGCGTCCGAGTAGCTAGCATCTGCTAGCGCCGCTTTGTCGCGGCCCACGACGTTCCACAAGTTCGGCCCGCTTTTCGTCCCTCCCAAAGACGCGATACTGTGACAACCGTCACAATAACGGCCGAAGGCGGCTCGTCCGTTCTCGACGTCAGCCGTGTTCAATTTGGACGCAATGGGACCCGGCGTTGGCACGACGACGCCACGAGATACAAGATAATCAGCAATTTCAGTGTGCCCGCTGAGTTTCGCCAAATGAAGCGATGGCTTGTTGTCCTTTGTTTTTGCATTCACGTCTGCGCCGGCCACAACCAATGCCTTCACGCAGTCAAGGCAGCCGGATCTGACGGCGACATGAAGGGCGGCTTCACGATTGCCGCGCCAGTTGGGGTTGGCGCCCTTGTCCAGCAGCAGATTGATCAGATCGACCCTGCGTTTTAACAGAGCCGGCATGAGCGCCGGACCCAAGCCAGGCATCGGTTCGAAATTGACGTCGGCCCCGCGATCGATGAGCAGCTTCGCCGCCTCATAATGCCCGCTACGGACCGCGACATGGGGGTGCGGGTCAGGTCTCGCGCGTTGGCCAAGGTAGATATCCAGAATTGGCCTGGTCGTTCAAAAGCCTCAGAGGCGCTCCTGGTCTTGCCAGTCGAGGGGCAGGGTTTGTCGCACCAGACGCTCCAAGGTCAGGTCAATGGGTTGGGTACCATCGAGGATGGCGCGCTGGATTTTGGGTGACAGGAAGGCGAGGGGATGCGCGTTCGGACAAGGGCCTCGTTCTGGCCTTCCGAGCCGGCGACCTCCTTGAGTGAGTTGCTGGTCTTAATCGCGCGGGCCCAGCGATGTGCATTGGCAAGGGCGGCGCTGAGGACGGGATCTGGGGAGTTCATCTTAGCTCCGCCGACAAGCTTCATCTCGACGGGCATCGTCAGATTAAACTAGTCTGACAAGCTCAAAGACGCCCGGTTGGTCTCCTGCGAAGTGTGCTGCAAGGTTTTTCTCCTTACAGAATACATAGTTGTTCCCGTCTGGTGGAGGATGGAGCGGGAAAGGACGACTCGGTCTGATTGCTCTGACTGAGCCCATGATCATACTGGCCGGGTCGATGTCGCCCGATCTGTGGACCATCGACGGCCAGACCTGGGCCAATCACAAGCCGATTGTCGCCACTGGTGGCGAGCGGGTGGAGCTGATGCTCCACAACTTGTCGATGATGGGCATCCGATGCACCTGCACGGCCATGCGTTTCAGGTGGTGAACATCAACGGCTGGGCGATCAACGGGGCGATGCGCGACACGGTCTATTTGCCCCCTATGGCGCAAGTCACCGTGGCGTTGGATACAGGCGAGGCCGCACGCTGGATGCCGCACTGCCGCAATATGCCGTACCTATCGACCGGCGTGATGACAGAGTTCGCGGTTTCCGCCCGAACCGGGGGGGTGGTGCTTGCACCATGTCGTGATGACGAACATCGGCGGCGGTCCCTAGGGATCGCTGCCGTTCCACTGCCGTAAGGGCCGGATCCATATCGCTAAAGTAGCGCGCCGGTTGCCCTTTTCATTCCATTGGCCCGGCGCGATGGGATAGCGATGCTGCGACAGGGCGGCTGCGGGACGGGCTGCGCGGAACAGGGGCGTTTTGTGATCGTGCTTTCAACCTATGGGCTGTTATGTCTTTCGGCCTTCCTTTCGGCAACTCTGTTGCCGGGGTCGTCCGAGGCGGTGCTGATCGGATTGCTGGCCTCTGCGCAGGGAACGCCTGTTGCGCTGATCTCAGCGGCATCGCTGGGCAATATTGCAGGGGCAGCAGTCAATTGGGCCATGGGGCGGTATTTTCTGCACTTCAGGGACCGGTCCTGGTTTCCCTTGAAGGAGGCCACCAATGCGCGAGCACAGGCCTGGTTCGCCCGCTACGGAACCTGGTCGCTGTTGTTCTCATGGGTGCCGGTGGTTGGAGACCCGTTGACCGTGGTGGCAGGCATCATGAAGGTGCCATTCGCGCGGTTCCTGCTGGTGGTGGGGATTGGCAAAGTGTTGCGATATGGGATGATCGTGATGGCATGGCAGCATTGGGGCCCGGGGTAATCCCCCACCTGCCTCTCAGGGCGGGGAAGCCGTCACGGCACCAAGTGCCGCAAACACAGGGCATTGGTGACTCCAGCCCTGTCGCGCACGCGGTATTTTTCCGGAAAGACACCGGGCAAGAACGTCGGCCGCAGCGAATAGCGCTGTGGCCGTCATGCCGCGGACCGGATCAATGGCATTTGGACCAGTTCCTGTCCCAGCATCGGGCGTCATCATGGAGCCTAAATTGTCGTGGCCAGCTCGAGGGTCGAGGGCGACATTTTCTGCTCGATCGGCGAGAACGACAACGCATAGAACGCGCGTGATAGCAGCATGCACCTATCCACTCTTGGAGCTTCAAGCCGTTTTCGCATGCGTAAACTGGCCCCTCAGATCGCTGCCGCCGCCGCCGCCAGAAGGTCGCGCACTTGTCCCGCAACGGCATGGAGGGCAGGGTTGTCGATGGCCTGCATCGAGGCTACCGGATCAATCGCGCTGACCTCTACCCCACCTTCCACCGCTCGCAGGATAACGTTGCAGGGCAGCATCGCGCCGACACGCGGCTCGATCCCAATGGCTTGGTAAGCCATCTTTGGGTTGCACGCCCCCAGGATCAGATAGGGCGTCATCTCTACATCCAGCTTTTTCTTCATGGTCGCGGCGACGTCGATTTCGGTCAGAATACCGAAGCCGCTTTCGCCCAGCGCTTTGCGGGTGCGCGCGTCGGCCTCGGCAAAGCTGATCCCGGTCAGCAGACGGTTAAAGGTGTAACTCATATTAGCATTCCTTTTGCAGTTACTTGCGCAGATATTTGATCAGGGCAGCGATACCCAAACCGACCACAACCAGCACGACTGCCATCCAAAGCCAGCCGAAGCCCATGCCCCAGCCCATGGTGTACCCGTTCATCATCGCAGCCTCCTGTCCTGTGAAGGTGCAACCCCCGAAACCTGTTGCTGATACAAGCCGGGGGCCGCTTTGGTCTCAGTCGTTGTCCATCATCCCTTTGCCCATGCCCGGCATACCGTTCTGCCGGCCGCCCATGTGTTCTTGCATCATCGCTGCCATGGCCGACATTTCCGCCTCGGTCACTTGGCCGTCGCCATCGGTATCATGCATCTGGAAGGCGCGCACGGTCATCGGCCGCGTATGGGCCGCATGCATCACGGCGAATTCGTCCAGTGACAACGTGCCGTTGGCGTCGGTGTCATAGGTCTTGGTCTCGGCCTTGATCCCGGCGGTCATTTCTTCGGGGCTAAGCGTGCCGTCCTTGTTGGTATCAAACGTGGCCATGGCATAGCTTTGGGCACCACCCATCATACCCATCATACCCATACCACCACCCATCATGCCGTCGTGGTCGCCCATCATACCCATGCCTGCGCCCACCATCCCGTCATGTTGCATTTGCTGGGCTATCACCGGCACGGCAACGGCGGCCACGCCAAGGGCTGCGACGGCGGCAAGCGCGAATTTGGTTGAACGTTTCATTCTGACTCTCCTGATCGGAATTGCGATGAAGCCAACTTGGGGGCCAGATGTCCCACAGGTTTGTCAGCCGGGCTGGTCTTTTGTATCAATCTGTCGCAAGGGCGGGTCCTGCGACAGTTTGCGACAATCGCCTGTGCGCAGGGGCGGCGCGATCGGTTAGGGTCTAGGTCAGGAGAGATAATGACACCCAATCCGCCCCATGTTCTGATCGTCGATGATCACCGCGAAATCCGCGATGCGCTTGTGAAGTATCTGGAGAAGAACGGCATGCGCGCGACCTCGGCCGCGAATGCCGTGGCGATGGATGCGGCCCTGAAGCTCGGCCAGTTCGATCTGATCGTGCTGGATGTGATGATGCCGGGCGAGGACGGGCTTTCGGTTTGTCGCCGATTGCGGGCTTCTGGCAACATGCCGATACTGATGCTGACAGCCCTTGGCGATGAAACCGACCGCATCGTAGGGCTGGAGGTCGGGGCAGATGACTATCTGCCCAAGCCCTTCAACCCGCGCGAACTGTTGGCGCGGATCAAGGCGATCCTGCGCCGCTCGGATCGGGCAGAGATGACTGGGGGCAGCCTTGCCGGGCATCGGCTCGCGTTCGACCGTTGGGTGCTGGATTCGGATCGCCGGACTTTGACCGATACGGATGGCGCAGAGGTCGCCCTGACCACCGCCGAGTTCCGCCTGTTGACGGTGTTTCTGGAGCGACCCCGCTTTGTCCTCAGCCGTGATCAGTTGCTGGACCTGACCTCGGGCCGTGCGGGACAGGTCTTCGACCGCACCATCGACAACCAGATCAGCCGCTTGCGCCGCAAGATCCAGGCCGATCCGGCGAAGCCTGCGCTGATCGCGACGGTCTGGGGTGGCGGCTATAGCCTTGCCGCTGATGTGAAGGAACTGCCATGACCCCGAAGCGCAGTCTTCTGGACCGCCTGTTGCCCCAATCCGTCGGGGGCCAGTTGCTGGCCATGCTGCTACTGGCGCTTGCCATCACGCAGGGCCTTGGCCTGATCTTGCTCACCGACGAACGCAACCGCGCGGTGCGCGTAGCCGTCGGGCTGGAGGCGGCGGGGCGTGCGGCCAACGTGGCCTTGCTGCTGGATGATGCGCCTGCCGACCTGCGGCCGGAAATCTTGAGATCGGCGGATTCGCCGCTGGTGCGGTTCGAAGTGGGGCCCAGTCCTTCGGCACTGCACAACAGCACGGATGCCGCACCGTTCCTGGATCAGATCCGGCAGATACTCGGCCAACCCGAACGCGAAGTTCTGGCGGATATCCATGCCCTCGCATTGACCCCACTCGCCTTGCCCGACGCTGTGCCCAATGCCATGCGGCCCATGCACCAGGCGATGATGGCGGCCCATGCCGAGCCTATCGAATTGACGCTTTCGATCCGGCTGGCCGGGGGCGATTGGCTGAACGTTCGCACGATGTTTATCCGGCCCGGTCTGCAACTTTCGCCACAAGCCTTGTTGCCGCTCATCTTGATGGTTGCGGCCGTGGCTTTGGTAGCATGGGCAACAGCTCGCCGAGTCGTCGGCCCGTTGCGCGCACTGGCTGTGAGTGCTGATCGGTTGGGGCGCGGGCTGGACGCAAACCCGTTGCCGTTGACCGGCCCGTCAGAGGTCCGCGATACCACACAAGCTTTCAACAGCATGCAAGACAGGCTGACCCGCTTTGTGTCCGAGCGCACCCATATGCTAGCAGCCCTCAGCCATGATCTGCGCTCGCCACTGACCGCGATGCGGCTACGGATCGAGATGCTGGACGAAACCGAGGATAGCGTCCGCCTGAAAGCCTTGGTCGAGGAAATGCAAGCTATGGTCGAAGCCACACTGGAGTTTGCGAGGGGAGTTGCCAAAACGGAACCCGCAGCCACCGTTGATCTGGCCGCCATGCTAGGTGACCTTGTGGCCGACGTGGGCGGCGACCGGGCGGCCCTTTCCCCCTCATCGCCCTTGACCGCCACGGTCCGCCCCCATGCGCTGAACCGTGCGCTGCGCAATCTGATCGACAATGCTGTGCGCTACGGCGGCACCGCAGAGGTCAGCCTGACGCAGGAACCGGGGTTCGCGGTGATCACGGTGGCGGACAAAGGGCTGGGCCTGCCCGAGGACCAGTTGGAGGCGGTGTTTGAACCCTTCGTACGGCTTGAAGGCTCCCGCAACCGCGATACCGGGGGCGTCGGCTTGGGTTTGGCCATCGCCCGCACCATCGTTCAGGCGCATGGCGGAACCATACAGCTGCGCAACCGGATTGGCGGCGGGCTAAACGCCATCGTTCGCCTGCCTGTGGGCGATGCCTGAGCAGCCCATGATGGTCCGGTTAGTCTCGGTAGCGCCAATGCCGAATGGGTGTGGCAGCGCTTGATCGGCACCTAGGGCTCTGTCTGAGCACTATGCTTGAGCCCGGGCAGGGGGCTGGGTAGCGTCCGGCCATAACCATCGGCTCCCCCTTCCGCTGTTTCAAGACGAGCCCGGAGACCATCCGCCTTGCCGTGATGATGTACATCCTGTTCCCACTGTCACTCTGCAACGTTGAAGACCTTCTGCACGAGCGTGGCATTGACATCTTTCACAAGACGGTACGGTTCTGGTGGCACAGGTTCGGGCCGATGTTTGCTTCGGAAATCTGGAAAGATGGTGTTTTGGCGATGCGGGCAGGGCGGTGGTATTTGGCTGAGGGTCCTAGCGGGATAGATGGCGGCCGGCAAGATCCTCAGAGCACGATCGCTCATGAAGGCGAAGTTGGCCAGGCCGTCCTGTTTGGATGTCAGTCGTGTTTGCATCAAGCGGGATTCGAACCTACAGGCAGTATAATGGAATCAATAGGTTAGCGGGTGGAGAAGGTTGGACTGCAGTCGCGCTTCCTCCGCCACCGACCCCCGCTACCGGTCTCCCCCCGTGCGACCTCGTCGTAACCCGCGGTAACAGGCGGGTAATTCTCCCGCCTTCCGGTTCCTGCGCCTGGATTCCCCGCCCTCATCTGAAGAATTCCAGCCATGCCCACGGCCCGGTCTCCGCACGTCCGGAGGGCAGTGCAGTTTGGAGATAACAGGGAATTTTCTGCGAATTGACTGGAAAAACAGGAGATTTACCAGTGATTTCCCGCGAATGTCCGAAATAGTGGCGCGATTTCAGCGGCTTGGCCCGTCACAAACCACTTTCCTGTTCTTGCCCATAACAGGGAGCCTAAGCCCTGATACGAGGGTGAATAATGTGCAGATACAGATCATTTTCCGCAATTAACAGGTGCTTCATCAGGACGGGGATCCGCGCGGGAAACCGGATCTCACGCAGCTGGCGCGCCGAAGAGCTGGCGTTGACCCGCCCAAGACATCGGCAGGTCCTCCGCCATTAGGGCGGCGAGGGTCAGCCCTGATGCTTGGCGTCCTTCGAGGATGGCGGTCTGCAAATCCGGCGCCAGAAAGGCGATGCGGATAAGCCGCGGCTGGTAGAAGCTCTCAGGTGCTGCCTCGAGACAGGGAGTACTGGTCCTGTCGGTCGGCAGCAGTGAATGGGCAGCGCGCAGGGCCTTGATCAGCACGGGATCGGGTTTGGAGGCGGCGGGCGCGCCGCCGATGATCTCTGTGTGGCCACTTCGTGTGCGAAACCGGATCGACAGCGAAAGTCGCAGATGCGATGGGTCGGCGGGATCCACATCGGCAATCTCGCCTGGTGAGAGACGAGGGCGCATCCGTGCGAGCCAGCGGATGGGCAGAAGAAGTTCGAGGCGGTTGGCGCGAATTTCTACCCGGGTGACAAGGTGCATGGGCGGTCCGGATTGCTCGGGCAGCAGGCGGCCCAGAATGGCAATCAGTCTTGCTTCAAGCACCGCCGCCGAGACACGGCGCGGAGCCTCGTCGCCTTTCGCGCGTCTGCCGCCTTGCTGAAGTGAGGCCGTGACATAATAGCGATAGAGTTTGCCACCCCGGGCTTAAGCAAAGGCGGGCGACATCACCTGATCGTCGGCATCGAAGATGCTCCCGGTCAACGGTGCATGCGCCACGGTCTCCCGGGCTTTCCCCCGGCACCGGACATTGGCATCAAGCTTGTTTTGCACCTCCTCGAACAGGGCACGGTCGATGATCGCCTCGTGAAGACCGGGGTGGCACATCAGAGTTTTTACACAGCCTCGGCGGGGAGCGGTCGTTTGCAGGTGCGGCAGGGCAGATGCAGCATGACGCCAGAGCGGACATTCATTCCTCAACCAGCATTTTCGGCCCCGGATCGACTTAGAGGGCGGACTGCGGCTGTTCGATGCGCGGCCCACGAACATCTGGAATTGGAGAGGCCGAAGTCTCTCATCGAGACCCAACTCGCCCCCACCCTGCAGCCTGTCGACGTGATCATCCTGGACAACCTGTCCAGCCACGAAAGCCCCAAGGCCGCGCAAGTGCTCCACTAAATCGGGGCCTGGTTCCTCCCCCTGCCGTCCTACAGTCCCGATCTCAACCCCATAGAAATGGCATTCGCCAAGCTCAAGACCCTCCTGCGTAAAGCCGCCGCCCGAACCTACGACGCCCTATGGCAAGCCGTCGGCAGCGTCTGCGACCTCTTCACCGAAGACGAGTGCCTCAACTACTTCATCGCCGCAGGATATCAACCCAAATGATCGCCACACGCTCTAATCAGCCGTTTTGCGAACGCGGAGACAGAGCTCGGGCTCACGCTGTCCTGCTGTTCTGGTCAACGCGTCGCTCGTCATTCTCATCCCAAATGAAGAGCGTTTTCGTCATTGGGCCGGTGTACTGGATGTGGAAGTGCATCGCTCCGCCATCCACGGCATGAAGTAGTACGGTCTTCGAGTCCGACATCGTGCCCCAAGTGTTGAACTTGTCGTACCTCTTCAAGAACGCCACTAGAATTTCGAGCTCCTTATCCGAGAAGTTGGATGATCGGACGTCGACTGCTCCAAAGACCGCATGGGAGGTGGTTTTGTCCTTACCCTTATAGGTCGACTTATTCGCCTCGTTGGAACGTGTGACCTCGGTAATGGTGATCTCTTTGCCAAAGGTCTTGAGGGCGAAGAAATTCATGTCCCCAATGATGCCGGCGAGCGGCTTGTTTAGGGTAGACAATTTCTGGAACTGATCCTTCTGCTCTTTGCTCTTGAATCCAAGGCCCATAGCTTTCCCCCTTACTTAGGCTGGACAGTCTCGTCGAGAACTCCTCCTCGTTGCCGCGGTGAGGCTCGATGTGGTCGCGGATCGTGGCGGTCGTGATCCTGTTCGCCCCTGTGACCAGAATTAAACGGGTGGTTCGCCCGTCACTTTGCAGACAGCGCCGAACTGCCCTCGCGTGATTTCCAGAACGACATTGTCGTTGGACTGATTGCCCAAGCTGAAGTTCACGGTGATGCTCGCGTCCTGAACAGCGTCAATCGTGCCGCGGGTACCTTTGCGCACGATGCCGCCAAACTCCCTTTTGAGGAATCCGAGGCTGAACCCGCGTTTGCGAACCCCGACGTTGAAATTTTTGCCCCTGTCCTGAAGTGATGCAAGTATCTCAATATCCTCCGTAGCAACTGCCGGCGCATTTCGACGTATGGAGTATCGTTGTTCCACCATTGGTGCACCCTCTCAACAGCTACCAAGAAACTAGGTGGCGTCCACCTTTGTCATGCAGCGGCCAGCAGATCAAATGCTGCCCCTCACCTTGGTCTTTAGCCTCAGATCACGACTTTCACTTCGATAAGCCCTGTTTTTTCGACATTCCCCATGTGGCCTGCCGCTTGACGTCAGATTTGCCTGATCTTGTCGCATGATCAAGATCTTTGTGCTCCCAAGCTTTGCTGCAATCGTCAGAGTTCCCGAAGGACCGCAAAGTCGGGCCATCCCTGCTCGGCGGCGCAGTTTTTCAGCGCGGCGAACGGACCTGTCCTGTCGCTTTCGTTCAGTTTGGGTCTGGATCGCGGTCACACGCATAGCGTTGGCGCTCGTAATCGGTGAATGGCGGCAAGGATGGCGCGCACCATCGGACCGGTCACCGCGACCTCGGCGAGTTGGAAGTTGACGGCGCGGGCGTGACGCACCAACACGGGCACCGATATGGCAGTGTCAGAGCAAAGTTCTTGAGCGATCTGACCTGGTCGCCTAGGCTGCCCGGATGACAAAGCCGAGCCCCCCGTCGCTATTTCAAAAGCAGCTCCGAAATCATTCGGCTGGCTGTGATGCTTTACGTTCGCTACCCGCTGTCGCTGCGGAATGTGGAAGACCTGCTGCACGAGTGCGGCATCGAGATCAGCAATGAGACTGTGCGGTTCTGGTGGAACCGTTTCGGCCCGATGTTCGCCGCCGAAATCCGGCGCAAACGGGTCGATAGGATGCGGTCCCTGCCCCACTGGCGCTGGCACTTGGACGAGGTTTTCGTCAAGATCAACGGTGTTACACATTAACTCTGGCGTGCCGTTGATCACGAAGGTGAAGTCTTGGAAGCCTACGTCTTCAAGAAGCGAGATCGCAAGGCCGCATTGAAATTTCTTAGGAAAACCATGAAACGGCATGGTCGCCCGCATATCTTCGTAACAGACAAGCTTCGCTCCTACGGCGCGGCGCTCAAGGACCAGGGGCTGCCGGACGATCGCAAAACCGGTCGTTGGCTCAACAATCGGGCAGAGAATTCACACCAGCCGTTTCGACCGCGCCATGCTCCGCTTCCGTCGGATGAGATCGCTGCAGAAGTTCGCCGCCGTCCATTCCTCAATCAACAACCTGTTCAATGCGGAGCGCGCCCTCACCAGCCGGGACAATTTCAAAGCCAACCGCACAGCCGCTCTCACCGAGTGGCGTCAGATCTGTGCGGCCGGACACGGGGTAGGTTTGGGAAAACTGATACGAGTTCGCATTGGTCTGACACCACCACCGGCGGGTCTTTTCGTCTGTGGCTACCTGTGCGACGTTGGCCAACCTGTCGTCGGCATTCCTGCGACGTGTCGCACGCCTTCGTGGAAATGTCGGTGATCCATTCTCGATCCCGGCTGAGCTTCGTGGCGAAGGGCTTAAACTCTGGCGATGTGGATTGCCGGGCTGTATAAACGGACGTATGCTGGCGAAATGGAGGTGCAGCCTTGGCTAACAATCTCCTCCTTCGGCCCCTCGATGAGATTTCCATCGAGTTGACGCAGCGCTGCAATCTTTCTTGCGCCATGTGCGCGGTGTGGGAGGGAAAGCGCGACGGTTTGCCCGGCGATCGGGTGGCCGAGCTGCTGGCGGAGGCAAAAGGTCTGGGTGCCACGTCGTTTGTCCCGAGCGGTGCAGAGACGCTGATGCGGAAGGACGCGCTGGATATTCTGGAGGAAGCGGCCCGCTTGCAGATCCCGCAGATCATCCTTGTAACGAACGGGATGCTGGTTCCTCGCTTTGGCGCTCAATTGGCGCGCATTTCCGGGCTGCACCTGAACATCAGCATTGACGGTCCGCAGTCTGTCCATGACGCCCTGCGGGGTGCAGGGTCCTACAACAGTGCGATTGCGGGACTGGATGCTGCGCTACGCCATGGTATTTCCGTGTCCCTCTCGTCCGTGCTGATGCGACCTACGGTGGAGACGCTGTCTCACGTCATTGAGTTGGCTCAGGAAAGAGGGCTGAGCTCGGTGTCGCTCCAGCCGTTTCAGCCGGAGATTGCTGGAATGGGCAGGGACCATTCGGCGTTCACCTTTCCCGCCGATGATCGCGAGTTGGTAAGGGAAGCGTTGTCCAACTTCACCGCGCACGCCCGTCGCGCGAGTGTGTCAATTTTCACCGAGGCAGCGTTCTCGACGTTCGTGCCTTACCTGTTCGATGGGGTGCGTCCGATACCACCCGGCGGCTGCCATTTGCCGACCCGTTTCATCCTCGTGGATGTTGTCGGACGCACATATCCCTGTTTCTTCCTGCGGGGGCAGTCCATGGGGAATGTCGCGCGTGGCCTATCCCTCGCCGAAGTTTGGCGCGGAGTGGACCGGCTACGCATGCAATTGCTGGGACTGTCAGGTCGCTGCGGGGGATGCCTGGCGGCCTGCTCGGATATGGCGAGCTATTCAGACCATGCCGATGCGTAAAAAAGGACAGCCCTGTGAGGTGATATCATCCCTCGGGCCAGTTATATCGCGCGACATCTCCGTGCTCTCAGCCGATACGCAGCCCTCTGCGGCACCAGTGACGGACGTTCCGCCTGCGCTTGCGCGTCAGTGGTCGTCGACGTCGAGCAGAAGGCGATGTGCGTCTTGTCGAGACGCTATGCCGCGATCTACCCACATCGATGCAATTCGGTCGCGTTGCTCTGGAGTGAGATTTGCCTTCGCCGCCTTGTGGACCGCAAAGGTTATGGCCGAGCTGAGCTTCCTTTCGTCCAAGCAGGCGTCGAAGTAGCGTGGATCTTCGGCGAGGCACTTGCCCCAAACAGTGATAAAATTCGCGCTAAGCCCCTGATCATGCGAATAGATTTCATCGATGGCTCCCCAACGATGGACGATATAGGAGTTGTACAGGAAGAATTCAGTGAACCGCTCTGAAATGAAAGCGCTGGCAAAGGATCTTTGCGTCCGTGTTTCCACATACGACATCAGATCTCGAGCTATGCCAGTATCCACCAGGAAGGGGGTCACTGGACGAACCGAGCGGTGGAGATGAACATTCGGATCGAGACCGAAGAACTCAAATGCCGATCTAAGTGACTGGCCCATGAAGTCACCTTCATGATGAGAGTTGTCCGCAAGAACGGTTTTCGGCTTGCCGTTATGAAAGAAGTCGGAGGGCCTGAACGTATTTATGAAATGGTTCTTGCAGTCGAGCAGAAGGTAGTAGGGGGCGCCAACGATACGGGCAGCGGCAATCTTCAGGATCTGTTGCATTACCCAGCCATCTGCACTCTCATCTTCAGCCACGATGGACCGTTGTGCTATGACCAGCGATGCACATCCCGTCGCCGCGGCTATGGATCGAACCCTGGTCGTAAGATCGACATCGTCCTTGCTTGCCTGGGCGACAATGATGACGCGCGAGAAGGCTTCGTTTGCGAAGCGAGCCGTCGAACGGAGGAGCATCTCGAGATTTGGAAGGTCTTTACGCCATACGATGGCAACAAGCTCGATGTTCGGAACCATATTCAGCTCCTTCGAGGGAATATCGACATCCGTTCGCCTCAGGTGTCAGGCAGTTCGACCAGGGTGTCGACTGATAGGCAGGATGCTTCGAAACGTGCGCATTCCGGCGCAAGGCCGGTTCTTGTCACGCGATGCGCATGAATTCTTTGATTCACGAACATGGCTTGCGCCCATCATAAACCTCGATTGAGCTCAGGGTGCCGTCCGGCTGATCGTCGCCTGTTCCTGCCCCTAAATCAAGGGTGTCGCCCAAGCGGTAGCGGGCCCGTCATTAGCTAGGCGGGGCTCGCCCATGCGTAGTTAAGATCCCGTGCCATTGGTGCCGTTATCGTCCGCACCTCGTCGCCCGGACATTCGAACATGTGGATGCGACCTTCACGATGGAACCTGGCCGACCCTTTCACACGACCAAGCAGAAGATCGCGTACCGCCAGCACCAGTGAGGGTCCGGCGTCTGGAAGGTCTTCGGCGCGGATTTCCGCGTAGGCGCATCCTGGGACAACGGCTGCCTGTCGTGCGCGCGCGATGCCGCGAAGCCAGTCGCATGCCAGGTGCCGCCTGACCTCGGCATCAATCGCCCCGGCAACAACGGTCGAAGGGTGTGTCAGGACATGAAGGACGGCATGTGCCCCCTTTGGAGGCCGAGTCCCGCGTGCTATCCGTAACCCGCCAAAGAAGCTGGCAATAATGTCGACTGTGCGATCTGCCACCTCGGGATGTGCCGCGATCACCCAGAGATCCACAGGGCCGACGCGCGGCGCGCCGTGCGGGTCGTCGGCCAGAGGCAGGAAGACGGGAAGCCTGGTCACCGGCGCGGCCTCGGGGCTTCCGAGGGGCGCCAGGGTTCCCGGGGGTGGCGCCACGATGTTCATTTGCCCGGCTTCGCGGGTGGAATGCCAACGCTTCATCCTGTCGCCATGCGCAAAAACACGGCCGAGATACTGTGCGCGCAAGTCATCGAGCGAGAGACCGATGTAGTGCCGCAGGGCTAGCACTTCCCGAGCCAGACGCGCGGGATCGGCAGTGATCGAATGCCCGCCGGTTTCCATCCAGAGGGACAGGTCGACCCCTGAGCGAAAGAGACGGTGTTTGGCATCACGTTCGACCAGCGGCACGGCCATCATCATCGTCGCCTCGAAGCTGCGCGAGTCATGCGTTTCGTCCTCGGAGATCGGCAGGAAGGCGAGTTCTCGACACTGGGCCGCCCAGACGTCCCGATCCCGCCACGCCTCGATCAGATCGCTGAGACGTTTGCCGTCTGGCGCGTCGAGGAACTCGTCGGCGTCCGCATGGATTATCCATCCCTCTTTCGACGCAGCGATCAGATCGCGTTTGAGCCGCAACTGGGCAGTCAAGTCGAACACACCGTCAAAGGGCACGGTGTGGATATCGCAGACCGGTCCGTCTCGGAGCGCCTCGGCGATGGTCCGGGTCCGGTCCGTTGAGGAGTGGTCAATCACCACGGCCCGCGCGCCGTTTCGGTGCAGATGCTTCAGGTGGCGTTCAAGCGTTCCCTCCGCATTGCGGGCGGTCACGATGGCGGTCAAGGGCGGCACCGCTTTCCTGACGCGGAGAGGCGCCGGCACCTCGGCTCTGCTGGCGGGGGGCTTCAGACGCGAAAGGACGGCCCGCGCCGCCGGAGCGCGCAAAGGATCTCGAGCGCCGATGCTTTCCATCACCGCTTCCGCGAAGCCGGGGTGCGTCGCAATGGGAAGGCCCATGCGTCGGTAAAGCGAAAGCCGACGCCCGAACGCCGCGGGCCGGCAGATCGCGACAAATTCCTCGTGTTTGCGAAGGTTCAGCGCAAGGAGGGCGCGCAATGCGCCGAAGGGTAAGTGTCCGCGCCTTATGGCCAAGATGCTCATTTCCAGGACCGGGAACTGCCGGTAGAGGCCGCGTGCGTCGCCTTCGGCGACGACTTCTGCGTATCGCAACCAGTCGGTTTCCTCACGGAACAGAAGAGTTTCGGGAACTTCCACCTGCGATCCCATTGCCAGGATACCCAGCATCAGTGCCCAGTCGTAGGCATTCATCGCTCGGTGCGGAAACGCAGCCTTCACAACCTGAGTCCGCATCAGGCCATACATCCGTGAGCCGCCCGGGTGGGCGAGGAAGCCGCGCACTCGCTCGGGCCAAGAACCCTCCAACGGTTCGGTGTGAGGTACACGCCCTGTTGTGCCCGTGCCGACGAAGACCGCCTTGGGCAGGGCGGAGACCGCATCCTTGCGCGAGACCAAAGCGGCAAGAGAACGCGACAGGAACTCGGGCGCCCAGAAATCGTCAGCGGCAAGCCAGACAAAATACTGAGTGTCAGCCTTGTCGAGAAGATCACCAAAGTTCATCGCGCCGCGGCGCAACGGTTGCCGGAACACCGATATCCGCGGATCTTCGGCCGCTGCGGCGTCGGCTATTGCAGCAGACGCATCGTCCGAAGCATCGTCCGAGACGATCAATCGCCAGTCTTTGACGGTCTGCGCGCGCACAGATCCAATTGCCCGTGCCAAGGTGCGCGCGCTGTTGCAACTGGGAAGCCCGATAGTGACGCGCGCTTCTGTCACGGAGCCGCCATTGCAGAGATTGGGGTTTGCTCTGCCGTCGAGCCAGCGGGTGTCGGATCTACCGGTCGCGGCTTGCGCAGGAACGCAAGCTGGCCAAGATACCGGGCTATTTCGTCCGCCCCATTGTGAGGATCGAGGCGTGCGCACGCCTTGGCAATCATCCGACGCACATCAGGATCGCTCAATTCGGCAATCGCTCGCGTCACCGTGTGGTTGTCCCTGGGTCGAGCCGCGCGGCAAAGGCCGCGCATCGCGCCATACTCCGCGCGAACCGACTGCAGATCATGCTCGGGGTTCTCATTCGACAGGAAAAGGGTTGGGAGACCTGCGGCGATATTCTCGTGAAACGTGTTGTAGCCCGCTGACGCAACGGCCCAATCAAAAGCGGACAGATATCGAGCGAACGGGAATGACGACAGGCGGATGACATCCGGGGGCAGGTCCAGGCTCTTGCGGGTGATACGCCAGTCGGCATTGACGATTTGGGGTCGGCGGTTTGCCGGCAGGGCCTGTACCGCTTTCAGAATGGTGCGGAGGGCTTCGCCAAAACTGAAGTTGTTCCCCGAGCCAAGCTGCAACAGCATTGCTGGCTTCGTTGGATCAAGTCCGACAACTGCACGCGCGGCGGCACGCGCCAACGCCTCGTCCTGTCGCAGGAAGGTGACCGGCGGGACCAGGAGCGCACTACTTCTAAAGGCCGCCGTAGGCCCGGTATCGAAAACCTCGGAAAGTTCCCCGGGTTCAATGACAGCGTCAAACCTGTTTGAGACGGAAAGGGCATGTTCGCCCGACCCGTGTCGCCACAAACCCCGGCGCTGCCATACGGTCCAGATCTCCGGATGCTTGGCAAGCGCGGAGATCAGTCCATCATACGGCACATTGCCATCAAAGACCACGACGTTCGGTCGCCAGAAAGACAAGGCCTCAGTGAGCTCGGCTTCGAGGCTGGCCTGCCATTCCGGTTCGGGAAGACCGACACTCCGGAAGTAGGGCAGATAACCGCCCGCGATCCCTTGGTCGGCCACGACCCCGAACGCCTTGGACATCGTCAGAACAACCGGGCGGACCCCGGAGGGCAATCGGCGCGCAGATGCAAGGCATCGAGTGAGATGTCCCATGCCGACGCCGTTCGAGGTCAGGTAAAGAACGCTGGCCTCAGCCTTTCCGCCCTTGGACGGGTGGCTCACCATGTTTTTCGGAGGTCCAATGCGGGCAGTGACCCGCGAGACCGCTCGCGCCGGGCCGAAACGGTCACGCAGGACAGTGACGGCGCGGGAGGACTGCCGCCCATAGGCGGAGGGATCGGAGTGCAGGCTGCGCACCGTATCGGCGACGCTCTCCGCCGCGAGGTAAAGCGCGCCCTCTTCGAACAGCGACGAAAATGACGAGGGCAGGAAGCACGGCAGGCCCGCGGCCATCGCTTCCAGCGGCGCGCGTCCGAAAGCCTCAATCCATGCCTTGCTATGGTAATAGGAGAAGTAGTCAATGGAAGTAAGAAACCTGGGCACGGGCATTGTGCCAAAGGGGAGGACTTGCCATCCAGCAGGGCGCGGCGCTGTAATTGAATCAAGCGCGTTTGAATATCCCATCAGGCGCACGGCTATATCGTCGGCGTCTGGATAAGCTGCAATAAACTCTTCCCGGGTTTCGGGCCATTTTTCAGGGTCAGGACGGCTGTGCCTTCCGACGATGGGAATTGCGGAAAATGGTCCGGCGCGCGCACCGGCATAGTCGCCCGGGTCAATCACGTTTACCCAATCCTCTGGCGTCAACTGCGGGGCATCCACCAAGCCGGAAAATGCCGCACGAGCCGCTGGCCCGACGGGAGCCCAGGGCGCAAAGCCAAAGAGTTCGGAAACAACCTCTCGGATTCGGGCAATATCGTATTGCTGCTTGCCCGCTGCATCGATCGGCGGATGATGTGCAACGACGATGGTTTCACCCGCAACAACTCGCCATGTTCCATATGGCCGATTCAGCAATGCTGCTGGGTGCTGGATCAGTGCAAGCCTTGCTGCAACGCGCGCATCGGGGGGTATGGGGATCAGCATGCCGGACGCACAAAGCGTTTCAATTCCTGCGTGCGGCCCGCGCCACATCGAGAGAATTGGACTTGCCACGGGAAGAAGGCCGACTTTGAACCCAGCGGTGGCCAGGGCACGCACTTCATGGAAGATCGCAGAAGACGTACCGCCCGGAAATCTGGGATCGGCGACCATCAGAACATCAAGGTTCACCCCGCCACCCTTCCGCGTCGTGCAACGCCTGCTAGGCTGGCAAAAAGGCGCCAACTTGTCCATATTCAACCTGTTTGCTGGGAGATCGGAAATGGATCGTTTGCGACACGCGATTGCTGCGGGGCGACTGGCTGTTGCGCAGCGTGAGATGCAGGCCCTTCGCTCACGGGCATTTCTGGCAATCGGGCTGCGGGAAGGGATGCTGCTGAAGCTTGCTCGGGCGTTTCTGTCGGACTCCCTGTCGCGGCCAGGCAGGGTGCTGCTGATTGCTGACCAGCTGCCGACAGCATTGGTTTCGGAAGATCGCCTCGTCTTCGAGCACCTCCCGGTCCTTGCAGATCTTCTGGTCGCCGGTACTCCCGCCGAAGCGCAAGAGCACCGTCGGCGACGCCTGGGTCTGATCTTCGCAAGATGGAGCGTGAAGGAATGCATGTGGGTCGGTGCCGAGTCCGCTGACCTTGTGGAAATTGCGACGGCCGGAACAGACGCTGAAGCATTCGGCGCTGTGTTTCGGCGCCATGAAGCGCCGATCGAAGTTGAAACAGAAGATCGCGGTGCTTGAGCGTCCGCGCCTGCCGTGGGAAGTCAGCTTGCGCTTGGGTGTGACCTGCTTGCGCCATTTGTCCTGAGCACAAGGTCCTGCTCGCGGCGTCGCTCGGGCTGCGCTCACGTCCGCAGGGCCAGCCGCGCCACGGTCGCCCACCTTCTTCGAGGCCGTGGGCAGAATTATCTTTTCACCGAACTGCCGTTGGGTTAACTTTTTCGTGAAAACCAAGCTCTGACGATGGAGAGTTCCATGGCGCAACTGTCTCGCTGGGCGATTTTTGTCCGAGCGTTTCTGATCGCTCTTATGGCAGGCGCACCCGCACAAGTTGCAAATGCCGTCTCGGACGAAGTCGCGGCTTGGGCCTCAGCCGAACAAGCTGACACCACTCAAGCCTACTATTCCTATCTGAGCCGGTTTCCCACTGGCGAGTACGTAGATCGAGCAATTGCAGCGCTGATAAGACTTGGAGCCATATCGCAAGGGCCCAAGGTTCGACAACTGCCCCCAAGCCAAGTGCAGAGGCAGCCCGTCCCGACACGACCAAAAGTGGAGAACCCCTACTGATGATGCATCCCATGGCTTCGGTCGCGAGTCTTTCCATGCTTCTGACGGCTTGCGTGATGACGCCAGTCGAAGAAGGTTTGACCTACAGCGCGCCGACAAAATCGGAAAACAGAGCGGTCACCGTGCAGGCGCAGAGCCGCTCGGAAGCTGTTGAATTGGTTGCGGCGCGGCTGCGTGCGGCTGGAATTCGTCCAGCTGCGGTAGAGCCCCGATCCGGGATGATGGTTGCAAGAGTTGCCGGCGCGCAGTTCGTTGACTGCGGCACCTTCACACAGCTTGCCCGTGGCAGCCTGACCACCTTTCCCGCCAATGCAGAGCGTGCAGCGATTTTTGACGTGACCCAGCCAGGCCAGATCAACGTCCGGGAAGTGTCAGTCAGGTCGCAGTACACTGTGAGCATCGGAAGTGGTCCGCCTTTCGCGGCGACCATCGAGGGTTCCCACGCTGTTCGTGTGCGGCAGTCGTCCAAAGCCGACGATGCCAAAGCTTGGCGGGCAGACCGCGAATTCGGCGTTGGCAGCGCCGCCGCGTTTCCCGACCGGGTCACCTGCGTTGACAGCGGGCTATTCGCGGATGTCGTCGCAGGGCGCTGAGTTTCACGACGCTGGACGGAATTCCTGTTCATCGTCTTGACCCCATATCGTCTCGCGCGCGAGTGCATATGCTTCGGCAAGTCGCTCGGCACTGGGGCCGAGTTGACGAAGCTGCACGACAAACTCGTCCCAGAGCGGAGCCGAGACACGATTTCCGCGCAGCAGGCGAAGCACAGCCGCCGCATCGGAATCCAAGGGGCGAACATCGAGGCCAAGTTCAACACGTATTCTTCGCGCCAGTTCATGCCAGCGCAGATGCTGTGCCTCTATGCTTGACTGAAGTGTAAATTCGGCACTCCAAGCGATGTCGAATTTTTCGCCCAGGAGCCCATGGCAGGCCCCTAGTCCCCACCACACCCCGTTCGGCCGATCGGACCCGAGACTGGCGGACAGTTCTGCCGCCTTTGGACTTGCGCTTTGCACGCTGAAAAACCCTGCGCGAAAAGCGATCTCGGCCGAACTGCCGCACGTCCAGGTCCCGGCGTATTCCGGGATCACCAACGGCGAAATGGCAGACAAGGAGGGCCACTCCTGGATGAAAAGGTCCGGATGTTCCCGGAGGAGGTGTAAAGGAACGAAGCGGAGCCCGTGCGCGGGATCGGCCTCACCCGTCATCTCATTCAGCGATGGCCAAATGAGAACGCGCTGCACGTTCACCAGGACCGGATCGAGCGACAGGGTGTTCGGGTCTGGAATGGGCGAGACGTTTGGCGGTAGAACGACTACGTGGCTTGATCGGCAGCCCTCGACCGCATTGACAAGCGCGTCAGGTTCGGGCGCGACCTTGAGTATGGAACAGACACTTGTAATGCGTGCTGTCATCGAGTTCGCAGACTCGACCACAACTTGCAGCCACGGCAGATCGCAGAGAAGTGTCATGCCCCGACCTTGGCCGCCTTGGAGCCTTGCAGTTTCTCAAGATAACCCCTCGCATGCTGGTTTCCTCGCGCTTCGGCAAGCATGTACAGCCGCTCGATTTCGGACGGGTCGGAATTGGCGATCACGCCGGTGTCCATCATGCGGCCGAGATTGACGGGCGCCGCTCCATGCCCCATGGCCATCGCCACCTCGAACCGAAGCCGTGCTGCCTCCGGGTCTTGGTTTAACCCTTTCCCTTTCAGGAGCGCCCAGCCAAGCCCGTCAACCGAATCGCCTTCACGTTGGGAAGGCAGCAATCCGGCAGTTGCAATCCGTTCGCTTTCCTCCGCGCCGAATTCACAAACCGAAACGGAGTGCGCGGCAAGAAACCGGCCGAGTGCTTTCACTTCGGCCTCCAATCGCCCGACATCCCACGTAATACCAGACAGGCGACACTTGATGCCGCCCGGGCAAAACCTCGGCACGACCCAGTCGTTCCAGATTGTGCTGATCTCATCGTAGTTGTTCACGAAGCGCGGATCTCGCGAGGGCTGTGTCCTTGCGAGCCATAGACCAAGACGTGCGCCATATATCACCCAAAGGCCATTCTTCATGTGTCGACCAACGGTGATCCAAGCCGTCAAGATCGCACGAAGCGCGTTCAGGTGATGACTGTTCGCGCCATACTTTTCCGACAGAAGGTTGAGCAGGTAATCGAGGTAGATAGCCTCCCTAAGCCCCGATCGGAACGCATGCTCGGGTGTATGTGCAGGGTTGGTCGACGAGTGGATGCCGGGGAGGACTATGGCGCCCGTCACGCCTGGGACGACCTGTGCTAGATCATGGTCGATCGATATCTGATCCGGGGGAGCAATCTCGTGCGTGCGCATCGCCATGACCAATGCGCTGGGCCAGACTTTCAGCGAGCCGTTCCCGGAAGGCAGGCCGTTTACCAGGTTTCGGCTGTGCCAGCTAAGTCGGACATGCTCCGATATGAAGCAATCGTCGATGGTGACGGACAGAAAGGATGGATGCATCCGGGTATCTGCGTCCACGGTGACAAAGAAATCGGACCCGGCTGCCTCTGCCGCTGCCTTGTGGCAGGCATCCAGCCCCTTGACCCCGTGCACCCGGATCAAGTCCGGCACGATCGACCGCAGTTCTTCTGCCGTCTGATCCGCCCAGGGTTCATCGTAAGAGAGGAGCACGATTGGCAGATCAAGAACGCGCATCGAAGCCCTGTTATTCGTGGACGAGGTTGAAATCGAGCAACCCGTATTGCGCAATCCAGTCACTGGCGATCTTCTCGCCCTGGCTGCGTTCGGCATCCGTCATCTTGGGAAGCAGCGCCGCAATCTTGGCCTCGATTTCCACCAGTTCCTTTTTTGAATCGATCGTATCGCGCAGGATGGCGGCGTCCCGGGCTATGATGTAGTTGGCGTATCCCTCGGGCAGGTTGCGCACCTCTCCGGCATTGTCGTCGATGAGGACGTCGCCAAGAAAGGTGTAAGCGCCAAGGTAGTTGCGTTGCGCTGAAAGCCGGAAATAGGCGAGTGCCGTCGGAATGTCAGGCTGGACGCCCCAGCCGGTCAGGAAGGCGCGCCCCAAATGGAAGGCTGAGTACGGGTTTCCGAGTTCGGTAGCCTGCGTAAGCCAGCGTATTCCCTCATTCGTGTCCTGCTCGACGCCCTCGCCGCGCATGTAGGCCATGCCGATCAGGTTCATTGCGTCAGTATGGCCCAGGGCCGCCGCGCGTGTATAGTAAGTCAGGGCTTTGGCAGGGTCGGGGGGAATCCCCTGTCCGCGCCGGTAGAGATCCCCAAGCGCGGTCAGAGCCGCGGGGCTGTTCGACAGTGAAGCGATCTCCATCCAGCGGCGCGCTTCGCTGAAGGATTGCGGCACGCCCCAGCCTTCTCGGTAGTGCATTCCAAGGAGCAGACGCATGGCCGGAGCGCCGGTCATGGCTCCGCGCCTTGCGGCTTCCGCCGACCGTTTCATGTCAACCGGAACTCCAAGGCCCAGTCGATAAGTCTCGGCGATTGCACCCCAGGACATGGGGTTTCCGAATTGGGCGGCTTGTTCGGAATAGTAGAGGGCCTCTTCGAACCGATTATCCAGACGGAGGACGCGCCCCAGCAAGCCGAGGAGGCGCGGGTTCTCCGGATCCGCGGCGACGGCCGACACACAGGCGCGAAGTGCCGCGCGGATGTTGACCAGATCGTGCGGAACGGCGGGGACAAGGCCAAGCACGTCGCTGACACCGGTCGCCAGAAGATCACAGACCGTGATCATCGAAAGCAGTCCGTCTGGCACCGCGGGTTCGACGTCAGGCAGGTTCACCTCCATCAGCGGGAAATTCGGTGCTTCACCTCCGTTCATGAGCACAAGCTGACGGGACGCCACCTGGGCCAGGGGCGTTTCAGGGAAAAGTTCGGCAAAGGTTGCGAAATCGCGGGGATCGGCACTCTGCTCGATGTTTCGCCAAGCGGTGGTGGCGAGGGAGACATCCTGTTCCCCGGAATCCAATTCAAGGATCTCCGCACTGAGCGGTTGGCGCGGCTGAAGCGTGATCTCTCCTTTCGAATTGTCGACGTACCAGGGTGTCTGCTCGCCCCCTGTGGCGACGCGAACCCGTGCTCGGACCAATCGCAAGACGTCACGGATATCCTGTTCAGAGCCAAGCAGTGCGGAGGCCAACGCCGCGGTGTAAGGACTGTTTGCACCTGAACCGTCGAGAGCCACGGCGCCAGGCTCGGTTGAATAGGCGATGATCGTGTTTTCGGGCGCATCCACGAGCGCAAGACCAACGCCGCTGGCCGTGCGGTCCGCAAAGGGCGAGCTGCGGCAGGAGTCCAGAATGACAACAAGGCTGGCCGTTCCGATCTTGCCAAGGCGCGCCACAAGATCCTGGATGGAGACTGCCTGCTGGGCCAGAAAATCGGTGCCAACAGGCTGCAGGTCCGACGGCAGGGCGTAGTTTACGCCGTCGAGTTGCAATCCGTGTCCGGCGAAATAGAAGAGCCCCAGATCGGCATTGCCCTGTTCGCTCTCGATCCGCGCCACGGTTGCCTCTATGTCCGCCTTGGTGCTGTTTTCGAGATAGTAGATTTCAAAACCCATGTCGTGCAGCGATGCGGCCATCGTTCGGGCATCGTTGAGGGTATTTTCGAGATCCGGGATAGACTCGTTCGAGTAGTCTGCTATCCCTAGGATGAATGCCCAACGACCTTCGGCCAAACCCTGTTGCGGAAGCAGGAACGCGAACGCGATCGCGTGAGCCACAACCGCCAACGCGCCGCCGGGGAAACGAAACATGCCAAGCTCCCTTAGAAAATTGCGCTACGCTTCGGCGACTGCGCCCTGTGAACGAAAAGTGCTGTCAGCAGTGTGCGCCATATGAACTGTCAGTCAAGATCAAGTTACCTGGTCCGCTTACAGCCCGTAACCTGTTTTTGCTGACCAAAATGCGAATTAGGGAACATGCACCCGCTGGATCTTTCGGACGAAGTCCGCGCGCCTGAGCAGGAGTTGCCGTCGCCATCCGCAGGCGCCGCTGCCGCACCTCAGGCGGTCCGGATCGACCATCAGGACGCCAAGCATGCAAGGGTGGTTTTGGTGGACTGGATGCTTGGCAACGCCTGCAGCTATGCATGCAGCTATTGTCCGAAAGAATTGCATGACGGCAGCATCCGCTGGCAAGACGAAGCGGACGTTCTGAGGTTCTACGACCGATTGGTCGACCACTATCAAGGCGACAGTGAGCGCAAGGTCTGGCTGCAGTTCACCGGCGGCGAACCTACGATGCATCCGCGGATCCTGTCTTTGGTGGAGGCCGCAGCGAGGCGAGATTTCAAAGTGAGCCTCATTTCGAACGCGTCGCGCACCCTGCGTTTCTGGACGCGCATCCGTCCCCATCTGGACGCCGCGATCTTGACCTATCATCCGGAGTTCGCGGAGTTCGAGCACTTCACCAAGGTGCTGGCGATGCTGTCAGAATCCATGCCAGTCCATGTGAATGTCACAATGCCGCTCGACCGCTTCGATGAGGTCTATGCCGAAGCCGACGCTATCGCGGGGGCGGTGCCGTCCTGCACGATATCGCTGAAACCACTTCGCATCGGGTTTCGCTCGGAACTCTTTCCATACAAGGTTGAGCAAAAGGCGCGCCTCGATACCCGTTTGACCCGCATCGGACATCCCGATGCGGTTACGCCCCGAGGTATCTTGCGGGTCACTCGGAAGGATGGGCAGACGCTGGATGCGCACGTCCATGATCTAATGCTGAGCGGCGCAAATCGGTGGAAGGGTTGGCTCTGCCATGCCGGACTGGAATCCTTGCGGGTCAAGGGTGACGGGCGGGTCACGCGGGCGGTCTGTTCGGTGGGGGGCGACCTTGGCCAGATTTCCGGGGACGTGAAGTTGCCTGACCTGCCGGTGATCTGCGACCGGGATGTCTGCTCCTGCGTCGCCGATATCCTGACGACAAAGGTCGCTGTATGAGCCCAATGTGACTGGCGCGGTGCGCTGTGCGGTGCCGGGTTTCGGTCGCGAAATCGAACACTCACGCTGCGGCGGATCGAGAAGGAATTTATGCTGCCAATAAGAGGGCGAATTTAGTGATGCCAGCTGAGGTCAATTTGCCACGTCAACTTTCCAAAGCTCCCTTTTTCCATTGTGAAATGCCTTCTTGTAATTTATTTGTTCGTCACCTTTCGCTTCCCAAAAATCGGACCACCAACTGCGTATGGCGTTATCCGTTTCGCCGGCGAAAGTCCATTCTCCCTGGTTCGGATCCATGAAGGCTGACAGCCTTCCACTGCTGCTATTGAAAGCGAAGGCATGCCCCCCGCCACCAGCCGAAGTGGCACTATAAATGTACGCTCCCGGAACGTTGAGGACGGTATTGATGACATCCTCTCTCGTTCTCAGGCCATTGAATTTTCGGTAGCCATCTCCCCATGTTCGCTTGGTAATGGCGATATCGTAGCCATCCATCGTATCGTGCTTCAGCGTGCGGCGCGTTTTGTGAACTTCCAGGACGTCCAATACGCTTCCAGGGTCAATGATATTGTACACGGTTTCACCGGCAACCCATTGACTGTTAACAACACTTTTGCCCACATGCGGCATGCTTCCAAACAGATTCCGGCGGCATCGCTGCCGGCGTATTTCAGTACCACGCCTTGACTCACCGGTGTTCGATTAATTGTCATGGAGCAAATCTCAGGAATTTTAAGTAAGAACTTTATTAATTTGCGAAGGTTTAGCCAATCCATCCGTCATGGCCGCGGTATCGGGAGAGCGCTTGCCAGTTGCAACGGACAGCGCCTTCAGGGACCCGTTGTCACAAAGAAATACACCCATTCACCCTTGAAGTCCGGCGTGCTCTCGCGCGCTTTGGCGACGGCGGCTGCCAGAAATTCCAGATATGGTCCGGCCGGTTCAATCGTGGGCCGCACCCCTTGGTAAAGTGGGACCGAGCTTGCATAGGCGACCGCAATCTCCTGGCCGTAGGGCGGTGCCACAATCAGCTCCAGCGACGGCGCGCCGGGCGCAGCCCGACCGACCGCCAGCTTGCTTTTGGGCGGATGAAGTACCGCAGGGACCTGGTCGTTGGGCTGCATGTGCAGGACATTTCCCGCCGCATCGAAATAGTCGACATAGATCATGGCCGGATAGTCCGGGGCCGTCATGTCCAGCACAACGCGTTGCCCGGCGGCAAGGGCGTAGTCGCGCACAAAGGTATCGGGCCCGACGATCCGGGGGTTCGTTTCCTGCTCGGTCGATTGCGCAAGCCCCGTTCCGGCGATCGCCCCCAGCACGTCACACAGCGGACGCGGCAACACGCGAAGGCGGTCGATGACCGGCAGGGCATCGCCGACCTGGGCCTGAAGGGCGGAGAGCACGGGCGCGCGCAGGGCGTCTTCCGGCAGATGGCCGCGAAGTTCGATGCTGCCGGTTTCGGGGTCAAAGCTGGTCTGGAGCCGGGAACACGGCACGGATGACAGGGTGCCCGCGATGCCGTCGCGCAGCCGACCGGCATTCGCATCCGAGCTTGCAAGCGCGCCGGGCTGCATGAAGGCCTGGATGGCCGCGAGCGACAGGGGGTCAAGCGCGCCTTGATCGCCGACCCAAGCGAGCGCGGCTGTGCCTCGTTCGCTGGGGGGCGGCTGGGACAGAAGGGTGCTGCTTTGCGGCACGGCCGGAGCGGCGGAGAAGGCTGCGGGCACGGCTGGCGGGGCCGCGTTGCCGACGGCTTCGGTGGCGGGCAAAGTCGTGCCAGCCGCCGGAACCGTTGGCGTAACTGCAATGGCCGGACGGCTGGCGCGCGCGGCAACCTTGGTGATCGCTGCATCCGCCACTCTCTGGCCGCTGACAGGGGCCTCGGCCACGCGTACGGCGTCCGGAGTCGCCGTCGGGGTGGCGGGACCAGCGGGGCTGGCAAGCGGGATGGCGTCGGCGGCGACCGGAACCGACGCGGCAATTGCGGTAGCCGGGCGGCTGGCCTCTGCGACGGACTGCGGGATGGCCGAGCCGCCGAGCCGCTGGCTTGCCGCGGCGGCGACGGGGGCTGTTTCGCCAGACGCTTCGGCGGGGCGAGCGGCGCTGGCCGTCACAGGTTGGGCGGCAATGTCAAATCGGGCCTCGGGCCGGCTTTGCTCGGGAACCGGCTCGGGTCCCCAGGTAATGATCGCACCGGCCAGAAGCATACCATGTGCGCTCAGCGAAACCAGTATGGCAAGGGGTACCACCAGCCGCATTCACGGCGCTCCCGTCGTCACGACCAGCACGACATCCCGCGCGCCCCGCGCTTCCATCTCTGCGATCAGGGGCAGGATGCGCCTCAGTTCGGCGTCGCGGTGGGCGTTGATGCGCACAAGAAGGTCGGGGCGGGCTTGCAACAGTTTGGTCAGGCGGGCCTGCACCGCCGCGGGTGTCATGATCTGCCCGTTCAGCGCCAGATCGCCGGTGGCGCTTACCGATACCGTGGCCCCGCCTCCAGGCATCGCCCCGGCGCTTTGCGACCGGGGTGGCGTGACGTTGAAAGGGGCGGTGGCATCCATCCGGCCAACGATCATGAAAAAGACCAAGAGGAAGAAGACCACGTCGATCAGCGCGACGATGGTTTCCGGCTGGCTGCGGCGGCGGCTTCGGCGCAGGTTCACGGCGCAGCCTCCAGCCGCAGGACGCGCAGGTTCTGCACGCCCGCGGCCGTCGCCACATCAAGTAGGCTGACCAGGGCCTGGGCGCTGGCATTTCCCGATGGCAAGACGGTGACCGATCCCGTCGGCCGCTGTACCATATGCGCCCGCAGCAGGGCAGTCAGGCTGTCAGCATCCTGCGCCCGGCCCTGCAGCCGGGGGACCCCGTCCGGCCCCAGCCGGATCAGCAGCGTCGAGGCACCCGTCGCGACCTCGGCTGTCTCGGCAAGCGGCTCCTCCGGGGTCTCGGCCATCGGAAGCATGCCCAGTTCGGCATATGTCGACGTGATCATGAAAAAGATCAGCAGGATCATCAGCACGTCGATCATCGACACCAGCGAAATCGCAGCGGGCTGAGCTTGTGTTCGCCGGATCCGCATGCGCCCCCCCCCTCCGTTTGCGTCAGCGCCGAGCCTCGTCTGCCGCAAAGAACTGGCCGACGGCCGCCTCGATCTGCTGGGCCGCACGGTCCACCCGGTCGGCCAAAAGGCCAGCCGCAATCGCCGCCGGTATCGCCACGATCAGGCCAGCCGCTGTCGTCAGCAAGGCTTCCCAGATGCCGCCCGCCAGCAAAGAGGCGTTTGCCGCACCCTCGGCCTCGGCAAGGCTCTGGAACGAGCGGATCATCCCCAGCACGGTACCAAGCAGCCCCAGCAGCGGGGCCACCATGGCGATCAGTTCCAGCAGTCGGATGTGCCGCGACATCGCCGTGACTTCGGCATTGCCGCGCCATTCCAGATCGGGCTCCACTGCGGCGCGGCGCGCACCGGCCGTCATCGCCTGCATCGCCACCTTCAGCACGCGGTCAGCGGGGGTTGCATCGCGCAGCGCCGCGACGGCCGCGAACTGATCCCCCGTCGCCCAGGTTGCGATCGCGGCCGCCCGCTCGGCACCGCCCGACAGCACCCGCGACAGCCGCAAGGTCTGAATCAGGATGATCGCAATCGACGCCACGGACAGAACGCCAAGCAGCCAGATCACCGGACCGCCTGCCGTCAACAAGGCCAGTACGCCGGTCATGGCTTATTGCACCAGCCGCGCCGGTGTCCTGCTGGTCAGGTCTAGGATCGGAAAGCAGTCCATCTCCTCGGCGTTCTGCGGCCGGCACGACGCGATTTCATGCAACAGGATTTCCGATATCGACTCGCAGGGTGTCTCGGGAATTTCAAAGAGTTTCAGCGTCGTGCGGCCGACCGGAAGCGGGGCGGCGTCGATGGTCAGCAGCCGGTCGATCACCCCGGCGGTATCGAGGATCGCCAGCGACATCTCGAAGCCTTCGAAGGTCATGCCGGTCTGGTTGCGAAACAGGAAGAACGCCCTGCACCCGCCGCCCTCGGACGGCTCGAACTTGTTCAGATCGACGCTCAGCTTGCCAGTCTGCGCCGTGGATGCAACCGGGGCGAGTGCAACGGCGACAAAGAGCGGTAGCAAAAGGCGAACACTCATGATTTTGAACTGCCTCATTCCGGGCGCCCTCCAGCCATCCACGATGCGTAAGGTGATGCCAACATCCCGGATCGGTCAAGCCTGCATTTCCTTTGGAAGAACGCAGTTGCCAGCGATTCAAACAGTAGATTTGTGTGCGGGTTATGCTAACCTTCCGCAAGCTCAGGGGAGGGTGCTGTTGCAGCCTCCATCGCGCTATGGGCTTAGAATTTCCTTATCGGTGTAAAAATGCACTTGGATGACTATTGGACGGAACGAAGCATTGCCGGACCGAGTGGCGAGAATTTGGAGTACGATCCCAGCTATGTCGCATTGTTTCTTGCGGCCCAGCCCAAGGAAGAGCGTCAGGCCGGCAAGGAGATCATAGCCGGAGAAGACCCGAATTTTAAGGATGTGACGGAAAAGGCGTTGGCTGTGCTTGAGCGCAGCCATGACTTGCGGGTTGCGATGGTCCTGGCGCGGGCCCAGCTTAGCCTCGCGGGTTTTGAGGGTCTGGTGGGGCCGGTGGCCTACATGCGGACCTGCCTCGAGACATTCTGGGATTCCTGCCATCCGATCCTTGATCCGGATGATGACAACGATCCCACGATGCGGATCAATGCGGTCGCCGGGCTTGCGGGGGCCGATATGCTGCGCCGCCTGCGCCTTGCCGCAATCACCGACAGTCCCACGTTCGGCCGGATGAACCTGCGCGACGTCGCCATCGTCGACGGCGAAATGCCGGTTCCGGAAGGTATGACGAATGCGCCGGACAGGGCAAAGCTGTCGGCGGCCTTCATGGACACCAAGCCTGATGTGCTGAAGGCCCGCCTTGCCGCAGTAAGGCAGCTGATCACCGAAACCGGCGCGCTGGCGGCGGTGTTTGCGGAACGCACGCCTGGTGGTGACGGTCCCGACCTTGATCCGTTGCTCCGGCTGCTGAAACGGGCTGCGAAAGTGCTTGCCGAGGCAATCGGCGAACCCGAGGTCGACACCATGTCAGATGTTCAAGCCGAGCCGGGGCAGGTGGCGACGGCTGCTGCGGCCCCCGTATCTGTGCCAGGGGCGATCAACTCGCCCGTGGATGTCCGAATGGCCCTTGACCGGATCATCGAATACTACGCCAAATCCGAGCCTTCCAGCCCGCTGCCGCTTCTGTTGCAGCGCGCGCGCCGGCTGGTCGGGGCCGATTTCATGACGATCATGAAGGACATCGCCCCTTCGGGCATAGACAACGTCAAGACAATCAGCGGCCCCGAATAATCTGAGAATATAGCGCTGCCCGCTGGCAAGCGCGATCGATCGAGTCAACGTCAAAAGGAGACAGGGATGGCCAGTTCACAAAAGTTCATTGCGCGCAATCGCGCGCCCCGGGTGCAGATAGAATACGATGTTGAGCTTTACGGTGCCGAGAAGAAAGTCCAGCTGCCTTTCGTGATGGGGGTCATGGCCGACCTTGCCGGCAAATCCGAAGTGGCGCAGCCCGGCATCGCAGACCGCAAATTCCTGGAAATCGACGTCGATAACTTCGACAGCCGGATGAAGGCGATGAAGCCGCGCGTGGCATTTCAGGTGCCCAACACGCTGACCGGTGAAGGCAACATGTCGGTCGACATCTCGTTCGAGAGCATGGACGACTTTTCTCCGGGCGCGATTGCGGCAAAGGTGCCGGCGCTGAAGGCGCTTCTGGACGCGCGCAACCAGCTGTCGAACCTGATCACCTACATGGATGGCAAGCCCGGTGCGGAAGAGCTGATTGCCAAGGCGATGGCGGACCCTGCCTTGCTGGCCTCGCTCGCAGCTGCCCCAGCACCCACCCAAGACGGAGAGGCATGATCCATGGCCGAACAGGAAAAACAAGCCGGAGCCGGTGAAACGACTTTTGCTGACAGTGACTTTGCCAGTCTGCTGTCGAAAGAATTCCGCCCGCGCACCGATGATGCCAAATCCGCCGTGCAAACGGCTGTGCAGACACTCGCGCAACAGGCGTTGGCAAACACTGCGCTGATTTCTGACGATGTGGTCCATTCGGTGCAGTCGATGGTCGCCGAGATCGACCGCAAGCTGTCGGACCAGATCAACAAGATCATCCACCACGCCGACTATCAGCAACTGGAAAGCGCCTGGCGTGGTCTCCATTATCTGGTCAACAACACTGAAACCGACGAGATGCTGAAGATCCGCGTGATGGCGATCTCCAAAAAGGACCTCGCCAAGACACTCAAGAAGTTCAAGGGCGCAGCCTGGGACCAGTCGCCGATCTTCAAAAAGCTGTATGGCGAGGAGTTCGACGTGCTGGGCGGCGAGCCTTATGGTTGTCTGGTGGGCGATTACCACTTCAACCAGACCGGCCCGGACGTGGAACTGCTGGGAGAGATGGCCAAGATCGCCGCTGCGGCGCATGCGCCCTTCATCACCGGTGCCGACCCCTCGCTGATGCAGTTCGAAAGCTGGCAGGAACTGTCAAACCCCCGTGATCTGACCAAGATCATGAACACGCCCGAATATGCCGCCTGGAAAAGCCTGCGTGAAAGCGAAGACAGCAAGTATATCGGCTTGGCGATGCCCCGCTTCCTTGCCCGGCGTCCCTATGGGGCCAAGTCCGATCCCGTCGAGGCGTTCGCCTTCGAGGAAAACACCGGCAACGCCGAGTCGGAGAACTTCTCGTGGGCCAATGCGGCTTACGGGATGGCCACCAACATTACCCGGTCGTTCAAGGAGTATGGCTGGTGCAGCCGGATCCGCGGGGTAGAGTCCGGCGGCACCCTGTCTGGCCTGCCGACGCATACCTTCCCGACCGATGATGGCGGCGTGGACATGAAATGCCCGACCGAGATTGCCATCGGTGACCGGCGCGAGGCGGAACTGGCCAAGAACGGCCTGATGCCGCTGGTTCACCGCAAGAATACCGACATGGCCAGTTTCATCGGCGCGCAATCGCTGCACAAGCCGGCGGAGTATGACGACCCTGACGCAACGGCCAACGCAAATCTCGCCGCGCGTCTGCCGTACCTTTTTGCGACCTGCCGCTTTGCACACTATCTGAAATGCATGGTGCGCGACAAAGTCGGTTCCTACAAAAGCCGCGACGAGATGCAGCGCTGGTTGAAGAAGTGGATCGACCAGTACGTCGACTACACTGCTGCCCATTCCAGCGAAGCCGAAAAGGCACGCAAACCCCTGGCTGCAGCCGATGTCATCATCGAAGAAGATGAGTCCAATCCCGGCTACTATTCGTCCAAGTTCTTTTTGCGGCCACATTATCAGTTGGAGGGGCTGTCGGTTTCGCTGCGTCTCGTGTCAAAACTTCCGGCGGAAAAGAAATAACAACGGGCCGGGCATGTTGACAGCGCGTGCCCGGCACCTTTTGGATTGCAACCGCCCTTCAGGGCATTAAACACACAGGAGAAGACAATGGCTCTCGATATGTTCCTCGTCATTAAAGGTGAAATTAGCGGAGAGACTCAAGACAAGGTTTACAAGCCTCTGAAGGGTATCGATATTTTGGCTTGGTCTTGGGGCATGTCACAGTCGGGCAGCTTCCACTCGGGAGGGGGCGGCGGCGCCGGAAAGGCAAGCTTCCAAGACATTTCGGTTACCAAATGGATTGATAAGTCGTCGCCGATCCTCATGCTTTACTGCGCGAACGGTGACCACTTCGAAGAAGCAATGCTGGTTGTCCGCAAAGCTGGAAAAACCCCGCTGGAGTATCTCAAGATCACCATGAAAAAGGTCCTGATCACCTCCGTGTCCACCGGCGGTTCGGGTGGTGAAGACAAGTTGACGGAAAACGTCTCGTTCAATTTTGCCGACGTCATTGTCGACTACATTGAACAGAAGGATGACGGGTCCGAAGGCGATAAGCCCTCGTTCAAGTGGAATATTGCCGAGAACGCGGCCGCGTAAAAGCGCAGTTTTCCGACTCTCGGATGCCGTCCTTTTTTGCGGCGGCATCCGAGGCCCCCTCTTCCTTGCTGGAGATTGCCCGTGACCGCGTCCGCACATCAGCTTTTGAAAGCCAACGATCTGGACGGCGCTTTGGCCGCCTTGCAGGCGCAGGTGCGGGCGAACCCGGCGGATGCCAAACTCCGTATCTTCCTGTTTCAGCTTCTGTGCGTGATGGGAGACTGGAAGCGCGCCATCACACAGCTGAAGCTGTGCGCAGAGCTTGACCCTGCCGCGATGACGATGGCCCAGACCTACCGCGAGGCGATCATTTGCGAGGTCTACCGTGAAAAGGTTTTCGCAGGCGAAAAAGCACCGTTGATCTTTGGCGAGCCCCAGGAATGGCTGGCCCTGTTGATCGAGGCCGTCAAGGCACTGGCGCAGGGCCGGGCAGAAGAGGCCGCCGCCTTGCGTGCGCGTGCCTTCGACGCCGCCCCCGCCACCACCGGAGAAATTGACGACCAGCGATTTGAATGGATTGCCGACGCCGATCTGCGGCTCGGCCCGGTCCTTGAGATCATCATCAACGGCAAGTATTACTGGATGCCCTTCGCGGCTATCGACACATTGCGATGTGACCCGCCCGTGGACCTGCGCGATGCGGTCTGGACGGCGGCCAGTGTCACCTTGCGCAACGGCGGCGAGTTCGTGGCGCTGATCCCGACCCGCTATGTCGGGACCACCGCGACGACACATGCGGCGGCAAAGCTGGCCCGCGCGACGGAATGGACCGATGTCGGGGCCGAAACCTTCGTGGGCACGGGACAGCGCCTGCTCGCCACGGATGCGGGCGACGTTGCCCTGATGGACCTGCGGGTCCTGCGGATGGACGCGGCGGACGTTGGCGCGTGACCATGCAGATGGGGCGGACCTGAATGGCTGACAAGACCATCGCCGAACGTTTGCAGCCGTCGCTGCTGGACCGGCTTACCGACGAGTCGCCGGAGTCGGCGTCGGAACGCAAGGATGACCGCGTGATCGACCTGCGTCGCCTGCGCGAGATCATCCTGCGCGACCTGTCTTGGCTCTTGAACAGCAGCAACAGCGAGTCGACCTTTGACGTCGACCGGTATCCCAACGTTGCGAAATCCGTGCTGAATTACGGCGTGCGCGAGGTGTCGGGGGTTTTTTCGACAACCGACCGCGCGCTGATGATCCGTACCTCGATTGCCGAAGCGATCACCCAGTTCGAGCCTCGGATCAAGCCGGGCACGCTGGATGTCGGCTTGCACACCGAAGAGCGCAAGTCCCAGTCCATGGTGGTGTTCGACATCCGGGCCGACATGTGGGCCCAGCCCCTGCCGATGGAGCTGTATCTGCGCACAGAAGTGGACGTGACTACCGGCCAAGTCGCGCTGGAACGAAAAGGCTAGCGCATGGATACCCGCCTGCTCCGCCACTACGAAAGCGAGCTGTCCTACCTGCGCGAGATGGGGGCAGAGTTTGCACAAACCTTTCCCAAGATCGCGGCCCGGCTGGGTATGGACGGCGTGGAGGTTCTGGACCCCTATATCGAACGGCTGCTGGAGGGGGTGGCGTTCTTGTCGGCGCGGGTCCAGCTGGAACTGGAGCTGCAGCATCCGAACTTTACCAGCCAGTTGCTGGAAATCGTCTATCCGCATTACCTGACGCCCACGCCGTCAATGATGGTGGCGGCAGTGATCCCCGACATGGCCAACCCTGCGCTGGCAGACGGGTTTGTCCTGCCGCGTCACACCACGATCCGGTCGGCGCTGACGGTCGGGCTGCAGACACCCTGCCAGTTCCGCACCGCGCATGACCTGACGCTGTGGCCGATCGAGATCGCCGAGGCCGAATATATCGACGGACGGGGCGCACTGGTCGCGGCCGGAGTGGCAATCGGGGCGAGCGATGCGCGCGCGGCGATCCGGCTCCGCCTTAGGCGGCCGGGTGACGCGCCGATCGGCGCGCTGCCGCTGGACCGCCTGACGCTGTTTCTGGGCGGCCAATCCGCCAAGGGCTGGCAATTGCATGAGCTTCTTTGCACCGATGTGGCGGGCTTGGTAGCCCGGTCGACCGACCGGCGGGCCGACTGGGTGCAGCCATTGCGCGGCAGGGTGGAACAGAAGGGCTTTGCCGCATCGGAGGCACTTTTGCCCACCCCACGCCAATCCTTCGACGGCTACCGGCTGTTGCAGGAATATTTCGCCATGCCCGAACGTTTCCACTTCGTCGATCTGACCGGTCTGTCGGGTGCTTTGGCGCGGGCCGTGGGGTCCGACGTGGACATCTACATCCTGCTGCGCAAGGGCAGGGCGGAGATGGCGTCCGGCATCACGACGGATGCCTTCACGCTGCATGCCGTGCCCGCGATCAACTTGTTCGAAAAACGCTGCGACCGGGTCCTGATGAGCGATGCCGATACCGAACATCACATTGTTGCCGACCGGACCGCGCCGCTGGATTTCGAGGTCCACAGCCTGCTCTCGCTGGTAGGCATCAGCGAGGAAGGCGAGGACGACCGCGAGTTCCGGCCGTTCTTTTCGGCCGACGACTTCACCGCCGCAGGCTCAAGCCACAACGCCTACTTTACCATCAGCCGCAAGATGCGGCAGCGTACCGAACGCGAGCGTCTGCACGGCGCGCGCACCAGCTATCTGGGGTCCGAGCTGTTCGTGTCGCTGGTCGATCCGAGCAATGCCCCGTTTGCCGCAGGCATCCGCCAGCTTGCAGCGCGCGCGATGGTCAGCAACCGTGACCTGCCGCTCTTGCTTGCGACGGGCGCGAAGGACATGTTCCATCTTCCTGACGGAGGCCCGGTCCTGGGGGTCCGAACCCCCGTCACGCCGACCCGCCCGCGCCCGACATTGGCGCAGGGCGATGCGGCTTGGCGGATCATCGGACATCTGAGCCTGAATTACCTGTCCATCGCCGATACCGGTGCGGCCGTCGGTTCGGGCGCGGCCGCCTTGCGGGAACTGGTCACACTCTATACCCCGATGGCGGACCGGGCGATGGAAAAGCAGGTCGAAGGCATCCATGCCGTGGCCAGCCGCCCCATCGTGCGCCGCATCAGCGACGATCTGCTGTCGACCGCGGTGCGTGGGCTGGAGATCCGGCTGACCATGGACGAATCCGCCTTTGAGGGCGCAGGCTGCTATCTGCTCGGCGCCGTCCTGGAACAGTTCTTCCGGCGCTATGCCACTCTGAACAGCTTTACCGAAACCGTCCTTGCCACCCAGCAGAGAGGAGACATTGCCAGATGGCTACCGGAGACCGGACTGGGGCGGATGATCTGACGCAATACGACCGGTTCTGTCAGACCCCTCAGGCATTCCACATCTTTCAGGCGCTTCGCGTTCTCGAAGCCCGATTTTCGGATGCGCCGCTCTTGGGCAGTTCCAAGCGCCCGCTGGAAGATCGTATCCGGCTGGGACAAGAGGCCGAGTTGGCGTTCGAGCGCACGACAATCCGCGATTTCACCCCGCCCGGCGCCAAGCCGGGGGTGCTGACCAACCGGTTTTTCGGGCTGTTCGGCCCGAACGGACCCCTGCCGACGCACCTGACGGAATACGCCCGCGACCGGGCGATCAATGGCCGTGACCCGACGTTTCTCGCTTTTGCCAACATGCTGACCCACCGCATGATGAGCCTGCTGTACCGGGCTTGGGCGACCGGGCAACCCAGCGCCAGTTATGACCGGGGGGCAGGGGGGCGGTTCGAGGGCAAGGTCGCCGCCTTCGCAGGCGCTGCGGGCAAAAGCCTGCGCGACCGGGATGCGATGCCTGACGCCGCACGCAGCCATTTTGCCGCCCATCTGTCCGCTGGCCCCCGGCATGCCGACGGGCTGGTCGCGATGGTGCAGGCGTTCTTTCGTGCGCCGGTCAACTTGCAGCAATTCGTGGGATCGTGGCTCGATCTGGAACCGGGAGACCGCTGGCAACTTGGCGCGGCGGCCGGTCTTGGCCGGGCCACCAGCATCGGGGAACGCGTCTGGAGCCGCAGCGCCAAGTTCCGTTTGCGCATCGGCCCCTTGAACCTTGCGGAATATCAGCGCCTGTTGCCCGGATCGCCGTCGGTTGAAAGACTGACCTCCGTAGTGCGGTCCTATGTGGGCGACGCGCTGGACTGGGACGTCAATGTCGTTCTGCGCGGCGATCAGGTCCCCCGCGCCGTGCTGGGCGGTGACACGCGACTGGGCCAGACCAGCTGGATCGGGCGCCGCGATCCGTCCCGGCCTGCCGCCGATCTTTTTCTTTCTCCGCAGTATCATTCAGAAACGGTCGTGTCGGCATCGCCGGGCACGGCGCAGCAAAGGACACTCTGATGACCGAAATTAGCCGCGTTGCATTGTTCGGAAAACTGAACCGCCTTGGCTATCAGGCCGTCGAGGGGGCGGCGGTGTTCTGCAAGATGCGAGGCAACCCCTATGTCGAGGTCGTCCACTGGTTTGCCCAGCTTTTGCAGCTTCAGGACAACGACATCCTTCGGGTGATCAGCCATTACAAGCTCGACAGCGGCAAGATCGCCGCCGACATGCAGAAGGCCCTGGACGCTCTGCCGCGCGGGGCCACCACGATCAGCGACCTGTCGCCCCATCTCGAGGATGTGGTCGAACGCGCCTGGGTCTATGGGTCGCTGCTTTATTCCTCCAACCAGGTGCGGACGGGCCACCTGATCCTGGGAATGTTGAAAACCAAGTCGTTGAAGAACATTCTTCTGGGCATATCGGCCGAATTCGGACGCGTGAATGCGGATGATCTGGCGGACAATTTCCACAAGGTCACCGACGGCTCACCCGAGGATCAGATGGGGGCACAGGACGGCTCGGTCACCGGAGGCGGTGCCGCGCCGGGCGAGACATCAGGCGCCGTGGCACCTCAACAGGGCAAGCAGCAGGCGCTCAAGCAGTTTTGCACCGACCTGACCCAACAGGCCCGTGAGGGCAAGATCGACCCCATCGTGGGTCGCGACGAAGAGATACGCCAGATTGTCGACGTGCTGATGCGTCGGCGTCAGAACAACCCGATCCTGACCGGCGAGGCGGGTGTGGGCAAGACGGCCGTCGTCGAGGGGTTTGCCCTTCGGATCGCGCGCGGTGACGTACCACCGGCGCTGCGCGAGGCGCGTCTGCTGGCGCTGGACGTCGGTCTGCTGCAGGCGGGGGCCAGCATGAAGGGCGAGTTCGAGAGCCGCCTTCGGTCGGTGATCGACGAGGTTCAGGCCTCAACCGTGCCGGTCATCATGTTTATTGACGAGACGCATACCCTGGTCGGGGCAGGCGGGGCCGCAGGCACCGGCGACGCCGCCAACCTGCTGAAACCGGCGCTGGCGCGCGGTACGCTGCGCACGATCGGCGCCACCACCTGGGCCGAATACAAAAAGCACATCGAAAAGGATCCCGCCCTGACCCGGCGTTTCCAGGTGGTTGCGGTCGAGGAGCCGAGCATCCCGAAAGCCGTCATGATGATGCGCGGCATTGCGACGATGCTCGAAAAGCACCACCGGGTGCAGGTGCTGGACGAGGGGTTGGAGGCCGCAGTGTCGATGTCGGCCCGCTACATACCCGCGCGCCAGTTGCCCGACAAGTCGGTGTCGGTCCTGGATACCGCCTGTGCCCGCGTGGCAATCAGCCAGCATGCGGTGCCCGCCGAAGTCGATGATGCGCGCAAGCGGATCGAGGCACTGCAGACCGAGCTGGAAATCATCGGTCGGGACGAGACCGCGGGCTTCAACGTCGACGCGCGTCGCGCGGGCGTGACCTTGATGAAGGAGGCCGAGGAACAAAGGCTGGCCGAGCTTGACGCCCGCTGGTCGGCCGAAAAGGTGATCGTGACCGAGATCCTTGATTTGCGGGCAAAGCTGCGCGAAGGCGGGGCCGCCGTGGACGACCCGGCGGCACAAGCCGAAGCGACCGGAGTGCGGGCCGATCTGATGGAACAGCTCAAGGCGGCAAACGCCCGGCTGACCGCCGCCCAGGGGGAAAGCCCGCTGATCCTGCCGATTGTGGACGCGCAGGCGGTCGCATCGGTGATCGGCGATTGGACGGGCATCCCGGTCGGCCGGATGGTGCGCAATGAAATCGAGACCGTTCTCAATCTTGAACAACATCTGGCAAAGCGCGTGATCGGGCAGGATCACGCCATGAAGATGATCGCCAAGCGGATCCAGACCAGCCGTGCCGGTCTGGACAACCCGTCCAAGCCGATCGGGGTCTTCCTGCTCGCCGGAACGTCCGGTGTCGGCAAGACAGAGACGGCATTGGCATTGGCCGAAGCGATGTATGGCGGAGAGCAGAACGTCATCACCATCAACATGAGCGAGTACCAGGAAGCCCACACCGTCAGCAGCCTGAAAGGTGCCCCGCCCGGCTATGTCGGCTATGGCGAGGGCGGGGTGCTGACCGAGGCCGTGCGGAGAAAGCCCTATTCGGTCGTGCTGCTCGACGAGGTTGAAAAGGCCCACCCCGACGTCCACGAGGTGTTCTTTCAGGTCTTCGACAAGGGCGTGATGGAAGATGGGGAAGGGCGGGTCATCGACTTCAAGAACACGATGATCCTGCTGACGTCCAATGCCGGATCCGACATGATTATGGATATGTGTTCGGACCCCGACCTGATGCCCGACCCCGAAGGCATCGCCAAGGCGCTGCGGGCGCCGTTGCTGAAAATCTTTCCCGCAGCACTTTTGGGTCGGTTGGTGACAATCCCTTATTATCCTCTGTCGCCGACGATGATCGGTGCCATCACGCGGCTCCAGCTTGACCGCATCAAGAAGCGAGTCTCGTCTGCGCATGGTGTGCCCTTCCGCTATTCCGATGCGGTGGTCGACACGATCGTCTCGCGCTGTCAGGAACTTGAATCTGGTGGACGCATGATCGATTCCATCGTAACAAATACAATGCTTCCAGACATTTCCGCCGAGTTCTTGCGTCGCATGATGGAAGGCAAAAAGGTGGAGGCCGTCACCATCGACGTCGCGAACGGCGAATTTGTGTATGGATTTGACGCCTGACCGCAGCTGGTCGGGACATTGGGTCAAGAGGGAGCCGACATCATGGCAGAACCGCAGACGCCTGGTAGCTCGGCCTCGGGCAGCGCCTTCAAAGACATGCAGGTCAAATGCGCGATCATCGAGGAAGGGCTGAGCGAGCTATCCTGTGCCCGCGTCGAATTGCTGTCAAAGGACCGGGCCGTCGCGCTGAACACTCTGGTGGGCGAACAGCTTGAGGTGACGGTTCCGGGCGGTCACAACTTGGGCCGTCGTTTCATCGGAACCTGCGTTTCGGCCGAATACCTCGGACGCTTTCGCGACTGGGGCCGATACCTGGTCGAGGTGCGCCCGAAGCTGTGGTTTCTGACCCAGGCGCGCGAATGTCGCGTCTTTCAGGACAAATCGGTGCCCGAGATCGTCAAGGACATCTTCGGTGATTACGGGTTTTCGGATTTCTTCACCACAAAACTGTCGGGAAGCTACGTCCAGCGGCCCTTCTGTCTGCAATACCGCGAAACCGATCTCGACTTCATCAGGCGTCTGATGGAGGAGGAAGGCATCTACTTCTTCTTCCAGCACATCGACAAAGGAGAAAGCTTTGTATTGGCGGATGACGCCTCGGCGCATGAGCCGATAAAGGGCGATGCCATTCTTGAATTCTTCGACGCGGCCGACTCTTTTGACCGCAGCCGGGAGCATCTTTTCGAAATCGTCGCAAAGGAAGGCGTCACGACGGGCAAGGTCACCCTGTCGGACTACAACTTTGAAACATCGTCAGTGAAGCTCGCTGGCACGCGGGAGATGAAGAAGGGCAAACATAAAAAGACGGGAATCGAAATCTATGATTACCCGGGACACTTCCACGATGAGCCCCTGGGCCGGGAGCGCGCGCGTGTCCGGATGGAAGCCGAAGCGATAAAGCATGTAACCTGGCAGGCTGTCGGCAACATAAGACGTCTCGGGGTGGGGCAAACGTTCCAGATCAAGAACCATCCCCAGACGCAGGGCGAAAGCGGGTTCCTGTGCACGCGTGCTACCTATTACCTGCAAAACAACCCCGATGGGACCTCGGCGGGTGAGACGCCGAGCGTCATAGGCAAGGGGCTCGATTTCGGTCCCGACAACACGGACACCTTCCGCGCCGTGTATGAGATCGTGCCGAAATCCAGCCCGTACCGCGCCCCTCTGCAGACCCCGTGGCCAGAAGTGGGCGGAATTCACACCGCTGTGGTGGTGGGATCGAAGGGCGAAGAAATCGATACGGACGAATATGGCCGTGTGAAGATCAAGTTCCACTGGGACCGGCGCGCGGCCAAGGACAATACCGTCAGCGTCTGGGTGCGCACGATGATGCCGTGGACCGGCAAGAACTGGGGCATGATCCATGTGCCCCGCGTCGGCCAGGAGGTGGTGGTGCAGTTCGAGGAAGGCGACCCGGACCGTCCGATCATCATCGGGATGCTCTATAACGACCAGACGAAGCCGCCCTACGCGCTGCCTGCCAACAAGACGCAGTCCGGCATCAAGACCAACTCCTCCAAAGATGGCGGTGGCTTCAACGAATTGATGATGGAGGACAACAAGGGCAAGGAACTCGTCCGGTTCAGATCAGAACGGGATTACGAGCAGATCGTGCAGAACAATGCCACGATCACCGTCGGTACCCCGACCAAGGAAAAGGGCGACATGACGCTGACCGTGCATCGCAACCTGACCGAGACCCTGGAGACCGGCGATCACACCTTTGATGTGAAGACCGGCAGTCAGGTGATCACCATCGAGACCGACAAGACCGAAACCATCAAAGGCAAATCGACCCAGACAATCACCGGCGACATGGTCGAGACGATCAAGTCTGGCAATTTTACCCGCACGGTCGAAAAGGGCCATGAAAAGACAACCTTGAAGGTGGGTAATCATACCCTGAAGGCCGACGCTGGGCAGATCACGATCGAAGCACAGCAGTCGATCACCTTGAAAGTCGGGCAAAGCTCCATCGTGATTGATCAGATGGGGGTCCAGATCAAAGCCATGACGATCGGCATCAACGCAGAGCTGAAACTCGATGCCAAGAGCATGATGACCACTGTGAAGGGCGATGCGATGGTGACCATCAAGGGCGGCCTCACGATGATCAACTAGGATGGGACGGTGATGTCGGAACGATTTGCCGATCTGAAGAAGATCCCGAAGCAGCCCGCCGCGCGTCTGCTCGCGCTTGGCAATGCGCGGCTGCAGTCGCGGCTGAAATCGCCCGCCAGCGCCAGTGTTGCGGATGTCCTGATCGAACTGGAGGCAGCGGATGCGCTGGTGGACATGCTGCGGCTGCTGTCGGTGGCGCTTCCCGGACGCGAGCGGGCCTGGTGGGCCTGCCTTGCCGCGCGCGATCTGCTGGGCCCGTCGCCCGAGAAGGTCCCCGCGACGCTGATCGCTGCCGAAAACTGGGTGCGCCAGCCCGGCGATCCGACGCGCGTCGCCCTGCGGGCCGCGCTGGATGCGGTCGAAAGCGACGACGACGTATCGCTTTGCGCGACATCGGCGATATTTGCGGATGGGACGCTGGGGCCCGGAGAGATGTCGCATCACGCGGCCCCGCCCGGTGCTGCCGAGACCGCGGCCTTTGGCATGAACGTCATGGCCATGGGCGTGAACAGCCGCGATTTCAGCGCCGAGGCGAACCGACTGATCGACCGCGCGCTGGACATTGCCCGGGGCGGCAATGGCAGGACCGCCGCCAGCAAAGGTGACCTCTCATGAGCTTTCCCCAGGCCCGCATGTCCGATCTGCACGTCTGCATGCCGCCCATGCTGCCCGCACCCACGCCGATCCTGCCGCCCTGCGCCGTGACGGTGATGGTGAACAACCTGTTCGCCGCACGGATGGGTGACATGGCACCGGGCGTTCCGATGCCGCCCGCCCTTCCGGTCCCGGTTCCCCATCCGTTCATCAAGGGATCGGCGACGGTGTTGATCATGAATCAGCCCGCACTGCGCGCCATTGTCGACCCGTGTTCGTGCGGCGGCATGGTGGTGCTCGCGTCGTTCAACGTCTTGACCGGGGGCTGACGCGGCATGCCGGTGACGTTGCGGTTTCAGTCGACCGGTGTGGTGCCGGGCAACGCGCAGCCCGTCGTGATGCGCGGCGGGTCGTTGACGATCGGACGTGGCGAAGAGAATGACCTGCACCTGCCGGATCCTGACAAGCTGCTGTCCAAGCGCCACTGTGTCATCGAGGAACAAGACGACCATGTATCGGTGATCGACCTGTCGACCAACGGGACCTTCCTCAATTACAGCAAGTCGGCGCTCGGCCCCATTCCCTCGCCGCTGCACGATGGTGACATCCTGACGATGGGCCCCTACGAATTGCTCGTGGAGGTGACGGCGGCCCGTGCGCCAGCCGGAATCCCCGCTCCGCTGGAGGAAGGGCCCGCGTCGCATGGTCGTGCGGCCGGGGGAATGCTGGGGCTCGACCTGCTGGATGATCCCTCGCACGGGGGCGGCGTGGATTTTCTGGACGACCTTCTGGGGGGCGGCGGGCCGAAAGGTCCACCAAGCCTGCAGCGCCCGCAATTGGGCGATGATGGGCTTCTGCCGCCGCTCGGGGTCGACGACCTGATGGCCCCGTCTGCGGAGACCGGTCCGCCGCAGGGGGCAAGCAGACCCGCCCATTCCCCGTCCGTGCAGGACCACTTCGCCCCGCCCGCCCGCGTGACCACGGCGATACCCGACGACTGGGATGATCTGCTGGACCCGTTGGCAAATCCTGGCGCGTCAGATCCTTTTGCCGCAGCGCCGCAGGACCTGCCTTCTGCGGGTGCGGGCAACCCTGTCCACATTCCGGATGATTTTCCGTCGCAGGGGCCAGGCGCTGCCGCAGTCCCCTTTGATCCGCCGCAGCAGTCTCCGTTCACGACGGTGCCGCCGGTCCAACCCGCCGTCGCGCCGCTTGACATGGTGACACGCCCGACCGCGGCCTCGGTGCCCGTGCCCGACGATGCCGCTGCGCGGGCGTTTCTCGCGGCGCTTGGCGCGCCGCAGATGGCCATTCCCGCAGAAGACCTGCGGCCGACCCTGTCGCGTCTGGGACAGGTTCTGCGCATCATGGTTCAGGGCCTTCGCGAAGTGCTGATGACCCGCACTTCGATCAAATCCGAATTCCGCATGCAGCAGACCATGATCACGTCAGGCGGCAACAATCCTCTGAAATTCTCGATCAGCCTCGAGCAGGCAATCGAGGCCTTGGTCAAGCCCACCACGCAAGGGTATCTCGACCCGGTCGCGGCGGCCGAGCAGGCGCTGCGTGACATCAAGGCCCACGAGGTCGCGATGATGACGGGCATGGAGGCCGCGCTGAAGGGTCTGCTGAAGCGTCTTGATCCGCAGCAGCTGGAAGGAAAACTCGAGACAAGCAGCGGGTTTGGTTCTATCCTCAGAGGCAAGGAGGCCCGGTATTGGGACGCTTACCTCAAGATGTACGCAGAAATTTCCGATCAGGCCGAAAACGATTTTCACGAGCTGTTCAGCCGAGAGTTCGCCCGCGCCTATCAGGACCAGCTTGACCGACTGAAGTGATTTATCTGGAAGGATTCTGAGGATGGCCTGGGACAGCAAGGTGCTCTGGAGCGAGGGGATGTTCCTTCAGCCTCAGCATTTTCAGCAGGCCGACCGGCACGCCGAAGCGATGCTCAGCGGCGTGGCCCGGCGCATCCTGCCTTATGCCTGGGGCGTCAGCGATCTGGACATCGACGCGGATGTCCTCAAGATCGGGCAGTTCGCGCTGAAATCGACCTCGGGTCTGTTTCAGGATGGCACGGTCTTTCGCGTGCCCGAAGCCGAAGATCATCCGGCGGCGCTGGAGGTGCCTCCCGGCACAAAGGACTGCGTCGTCTATCTGTCGATCCCGCAGCGGCGGCAGGGCGCCCTGGACGTCGACATGTCGGGGGCGGCAAATTCGGCGGCCAGGATGCGTCCGTCCGAAATCGAGGTGACGGACACGGTCGGCACGGGGCGCAGGCCGGTGACGCTTGCCGTGGGCAAGCTGCGCCTGCATTTCGCGTTGCAGGTCGATGATCTGGCCGACCGTCTAGTCATCCCGATTGCGCGGATTGTCGAAGTGCGTCCCGACCTGGAGGTCGTGCTGGATAGAGCGTTCATCCCGTCGTGCCTCGACATCCGCGCGGCGCCGCCTCTGGTGGGGCTCTTGGTCGAACTGGAGGGCCTGCTGGCCCATCGGATGACCGCGCTGGCCGGGCGGATGACCGCAGGTGCATCGGCGCGCGGCGCGGCCGAGATCCAGGACTTTCTGCTGTTGATGGCGATCAACCGCATGCTGCCCGTGGTGCGCCACCTGTCGATGCTCGAAAACCTGCACCCCGCGCAACTTTACCGGGATTGTGTGGCCATGGCCGGTGAGTTGGCCACCTTCATGGCGCCCGACAAGCAGGTGCCCCAGTTACCGCCCTATCGGCATCAGGATCTTTCGACCACATTTGTGCCGCCGATCCGTATCCTGCGCCGGTATCTGTCGGCGGTGCTGGAACAGACCGCAGTGGCGATCCCGCTGGAGGCGCGCAAGTACGGCATATCGGTGGGAGTGATTGCCGACCGCAAGTTGATTGGCAATGCAGGCTTTGTGCTGGCCGTCAGCGCCGATGTTCCGACCGAGAACCTGCGGCGGCATTTCGCGGGACAGGCCAAACTCGCCCCTGTCGAAGAGATACGGCAACTGGTGAACTCGGCACTGCCTGGCATCGCCCTGAACCCATTGCCCGTCGCCCCCCGCCAGATCCCCTACATGGCGAATGTGGTCTATTTCGAGGTCGCCTCCGACAGTCCGTATTGGTCCGGCATGACCACATCCGGCGGCATCGCCGTGCATGTATCGGGTGAATATCCCGGGTTGAAGATGGAGCTTTGGGCGATCCGGCAGGGATAGGAGACATAGATGCCCGATGAAGACCCCTTTGCCGAGCAGGACGACACCGAAAAGACGGTGATCCGGCCCAACCCGGCCGGCCGCAGGGCCGGGGTTGCGGCCCCTGCACCCCGCAGCACCGCCCCGGCCTCTGAGCCAGTAGCGGCCCCGGCCGCCAAACGCAGCGTCGAGCCGTCGATCGAGGCCGGGTTGACGGGGATGAACCCCTTGAACGCGGCGGCGGCAACGCTGTTTTCGCTGGTCAGCCGCATTCGCAACCGCGCACAGCATCTGGACCCCGAGGCGCTCCGCCGTTCGGTTGTCGCCGAAGTGCGGGGGTTCGAGGCGCGCGCCTTGCAGGCGGGCATCGATCCCCAAGCCGTCAAGGTTGCCCGCTATGGCATCTGCGCGACGCTGGACGATGTCGTGCTGAACACGCCCTGGGGCGGCACCTCGGTCTGGGCCCAGCAAAGCATGGTCGGAACCTTCCACCGCGAAACGGTCGGTGGCGACCGGTTCTATGATCTTCTCGCGCGGCTGGAGCAGGACCCCGGTCGCAACATCGACCTGCTGGAATTTCTTTACATGTGCCTCTCGCTTGGTTTCGAGGGGCGTCTGCGCGTGGAACAGGGGGGTGCCGACAAGCATCTGAACGTCCGTGCCGGCCTTGCGCGGATCATCCGGGCCCAACGCGGCGAGGTGGAACAGTCCTTGTCTCCACATTGGCCGGGCGTGCAAAAGCCGCATCGCGCCCTGTCGGCGTGGAAGCCGTTCTGGATCGCGGTCGGGGCGGTTGCCGCACTTTTAGGCACGGGCTTTGTCGGGCTCAGCTGGGCGCTGTCAAACCAGACCGAGCGTCTGTTGGGCCAGATCAGCGCGCTGGACCCCGGCGGCGTGGCCACCCTGGAACGTCGCGCGCCGCCCGTTGTGCCGAAACCGACCGTGGATGACGAGGCGCAGCTGAAGCGCGTTTCCGGGTTCCTTGAAAAAGAGATTGAAGAGAAACTGGTGACGGTGTTTCAGGATGCCAACACGATCACGATCCGGCTGGCCGGGTCGGGCATGTTCGGGTCGGGGTCCGACAGTCTGAAAGAGGAGTTCCAGGTGCCGCTGCAACGCGTGGCGGCGGCGCTGAAAGAAACCACGGGGCCCATCATCGTGGTCGGCCATTCCGACAACCAGCCGATCAAGACAGCCAGATTTCCGTCGAATATGCACCTGTCGTTGGCCCGGGCCGAAGCGGTCACGCGAACGCTGGCAGAGCTGGTGGAGGACAAGTCGCGGCTGTCTGCCGAAGGTCAGGCAGACAAGCATCCGATCGTAAGCAATGACACTGCCGAAGGGCGCGCCCAAAACCGGCGCATCGAGATCGTGCTGGTGCGGGAAAGGGCCCAATGATTCGTAACCTGCTGCGCGCCATGTTTTCAGGCATCGGCATCACGGTGATGGTGGCAGTGATCCTGTCCCTGTGCCTGTGGTTCCTCGGCGGTTTCCTCGGATTCGGCGACGCCCGTCCCTTTGACAGCGTGCTGGGACGCCTGGTCGGTCTGGCCGTGTTGTGGATCGTGGCATTGCTGGTCGTGCTGGTGATCCTGTTGACCGCGAAAAATCGCGATCAGGCCCTGGCCGAAGACATCGTCACCGCCGCTGATCCCGTCACCTCGGCCGATGACCAGATCGGCGACGAGCTGGCCGAGATGCGCAGCAAGCTAAAGACCGCCCTTGGAAAGTTGCGCAAGTCCAAGGGGGGAAGGCGAAATCTCTATGAGCTGCCCTGGTATGTCATCATCGGGCCGCCGGGGGCGGGCAAGACCACCGCGATCGTCAACTCGGGCCTGCAGTTTCCGCTGGCCGACGAGATGGGGGCAGGGGCAATCGGTGGTGTCGGCGGGACGCGCAACTGCGACTGGTGGTTCACCAACAACGCGGTTCTGGTCGATACCGCCGGGCGCTATACGACGCAGGAAAGCGATGCCTCGGCCGACAATTCGGCCTGGCTCGGATTTCTGGCACTGCTGAAAAAGCACCGTAGCCGGCAGCCCATCAACGGGGCAGTGGTGGCGATCAGCCTGTCGGACCTGTCGATGCAGGATGAAACCACGCAGAAGGCGCATGCGGTTGCCGTTCGCCGCCGCCTGCACGAGCTGCGCGAAAAGCTGGGGGTGCGTTTTCCGGTCTATGTGCTTTTCACAAAGGCTGATCTGCTTGCCGGGTTCACCGAATTTTTCGACGGGCTAGGCAAGGAACAGCGCGAGCAGGTCTGGGGCTTTACCCTGCCACTGCCGAAAGGCCGCACCGAAGCCTCGGCCGTGTCGGCCTTTGAAGACGAGTTCGGTCAGCTCACGTCGCGGCTGAATACCCTGTCTCTGGAGCGGATCCAGACCGAGACCGACCCGCAACGCCGCAGCCTGATCGCCAGCTTTCCCGCGCAGGTCGCATCGGTGCGTCAAGTGGCGCACGACTTCCTGACGGAAGTGTTCCAAGAAAACCGCTTTGAACACCGCCAGCTTCTGCGGGGCGTCTATCTCACCTCCGGCACCCAGGAGGGCACGCCGATCGACCGGCTGATGATGGGAATGGCGCGGACCTTCGGGATCGGGCGGCAGGCCATCGGGTCGGGCCGGGGGACGGGGCGCAGCTATTTCCTCACCAACCTGTTTGAAAAGGTGATGTTCCCCGAGGCCGGACTGGTATCAGCCGATGACAAGGTGGAGCGCCGCTATCGGTGGACGCAGCGCTTTGCAGTGGCGGCGACCGTGCTGATTGCCATTGGCATGGGGACGTTCTGGGTGCGCAGTTACCTGGGAAATTCCGCGCTCGCTGATCAGACCGCGTCACAGGTCGCGGCCTTTCAGGCCGAGGCCGCGCTGATCCCCGCGAGCCCGATCAGTGACAGCGATCTGTTGCTGGCGGTGCCCGCCCTCGACATCTTGCGCGCCATGCCGGGCGCGGACGGGACCGAAGCCGAACGGCAAGCTGGCCTGGGCTGGGGCCTTTTTCAGGGCGGGGTGATCGCCAACGAGGCGCGGCTGGCCTATCGGGCTGCGCTCAACCAGCATTTTCTGCCGCGCCTGCTGCTGGGGCAGGAGGATCTGATGCAGGCCAGCATCAATGATCCCGATGCGCTGTTCCAGGCGCTGAAGATCTACCTGATGCTTGGCCTGGCGGGCCCGATGGACAAGGCGCTGGTCACCGAATTCCTGGCCGCGGAATGGGAACGGTCCTATGGCGGTGCGGCCCGCGAAGACCTGCGGGCGAGCCTGCTGCAGCATCTTGATGCGCTGTTGTCCCAGCCGATGGAGGCAATCGCGCTGAACAACGATCTGGTGACGCAGGTGCAGGGCATCCTGACCCAGATGCCGCAGTCTCAACGTGTCTATAACGGCATCATCAACTCGGAACAGGCCAAGGCCCTGCCGCAGTGGCGGTTGACCGATATCGGTGGCCCCGCCATTTCCCGCGCGATCGTGCGGTCATCTGGCAAGCCGTTGAACGAGGGGATCGAGGGGATTTTCACTTATGCCGGGTTCCACGACGTGTTTCTGGAAGAGGCGCTGAAAGTCACGACCCAGATCCAGCGCGACAGTTTCGTTCTGGGCGCGGCGGCAACGGAGCAGTCGGACGCGGCCCTTCTGGCGATAAGCCGTGACGTGCTGGCGCTCTACTTCAACGATTTTGTTGCACGCTATGACCAGATGCTGGGGGATATCGACATCATCCCGATGGAATCGCTGGCCCATTCGGTCGAGGTGACGAACGTGTTGTCCGGGCCTGCATCGCCCATCGTCAGCGTTCTGACAGCCATCGCCGACGAGACCCGTCTAACCGAAAACCGCGAGCCTGCAGCCGACCCAGCAGCCGATCCCGCCGCAGACCCTGCCGCCGATAATGCAGCCGGGGCGGTTGCCGATGCGACCCTTGCCGTCGTGGGTGCCCGGCTGCGGCGCGGGCTGTCTCCAGAGGCGCGGATTTTCAAGGACGCCCTCGAGGCGTCATCCGCGTCGGAGTCCGGTGGCGATCCGCGTCCACTGGGGTCCTATGTCGAGGATCGTTTCAAGCCGTTGCACGAGATGGTGCTGCGCACGGACGGCCAACCGTCGCAACTCGACGGCTTGATCGACGTGTTGGTAGAGGTCAACCAGGAACTGAACAAGCTGAGCTTTGCGGGCGGTGTCGGCAATCCTCAGGGGGAAAACACGGCGGTGCAGCGGCTGACCGAAACCGCCTCACGCCTGCCCGGCCCGATCCAGCGCTGGGCTGCGCAGATCACCACGGGGTCGTCGGGGATCGCCGCCGATGGCACCCGGTCGGGCATCAATGCGCGTTGGCAGTCCACCGTTCTGCCGTTCTGCGAACAGGCCACTGCGAATGTCTATCCGTTTGACCGACGCGCCAAGGCAGACATCGCCATGGCCGATTTTACCAAACTCTTCGCACCGGCAGGTCTGATCGACACCTTCTTTACCGAGAATCTGGCGAAGTTCGTCGACCAGCGCAGCCGCCCCTGGACCTTCAAGAAGGTCAACGATGCCGATCTTGGCATCTCTCCGGCGGTGCTGGAACAGATGCAGTTCGCTGCCGAAATTCGCGATGCGTTCTTTGCCGGGGGACCTGCCCCACGCGTGCAGTTCCAGATCACGCCCGAGGCGCTTGATCCCAAGGCTGACGGCATCACGCTGGAAATCGACGGTCAGCCGGTGACGTTCAGGCACAAGGATGGCCAGCCCCGCCCGGGTGCGATCGTCTGGCCAGGGTCCGTGGGCCTGGCGCGGGTGTCGTTCGATCCGTCTTCGCAGGGCTCGGAAAGCACGCTGTCGCGCGATGGGCCCTGGGCCTGGTATCGCCTGCTTGATGCGGCGGAAATCCGCAAGACCAACGTGTCGGACCGCAGTCGGCTGATCTTCAACGTAGGGGGGCGGATCGTGATCTTTCAGATGCAGTCGGGGTCGGTCCTGAACCCGTTCAATCTGCCCGCCTTGCAAAAGTTTGCCTGTCCGAAGTCGTTCTGATGGAAAGACGGATGTCCGGATTTGGCGCCTTCGGAAAGATCCCTGCCCTGGGGGACTTCTTCCAGCTTGATCCGCCGCCTGGCTTTGTCGGTCCTTGGGATCGCTGGCTGCAGGAGGGGTTGCTGGCATCACGGGCCATACTTGCCGAGCGTTGGCAGAACTGCTTTTTGTCAGCGCCGATCTGGCGGTTTACCCTTGCGGCTGATCTCGCAGGTCCACAGGCGGTGCAAGGCGTGCTGATGGCATCGGTGGACCGTTCGGGTCGGCAGTTTCCGCTGACGCTGGTGGGCTCGTTGCGCGGAGCGACGCCGCCTGATGTTTTGGCTGCCCATCGGGCCGCGGAACATAGTTTTTCCGATCTGGAAGCCATCGCGCTGGAGGCGCTGGAGGACAGCATGACCCAGGCAAGCCTTGCAGAGCGGTTGCGGGCCATTCCCGTCGTAGAAGCCCGGCGCGCGCCGCCTGTCACCAAGGCTGCCTCCGCCATGGCCTTGCGCGGCAGGCATGACCTCGCCGCCGCGCTCTCGGCGCGGTTGGCGGGGGGCGGTTATCCAAGACCGTCGATCTGGACGGCAATGCTGCGAGAGGGTGAATTGTTGTATGTCCAAGACGGCTTGCCATCACCGTCCCGCATGGCGGATCTCTACGACAGCGATGCGGCCCTCTGGCAAGATGCCCTGACGGAGGGAGCACTGCCGTGACCCATTCGCGTTACTGCGCCGTGACCCATGTCGGTCGGGTGCGCAGCGTAAACGAGGACAGCATCCTCGCGCTACCGGACCTGAATATCTGGGCGGTTTCCGACGGGATGGGTGGCCACGCGGCAGGCGATTTCGCCAGCCAGACCGTTATCGAGGCGATTGCCGGTCTGCCGCCCGACCAGGAGCCGAAGGACCTGATGTCTTCGCTGCGCGCCGCCATCCTGTCCGCCCACCAGACGATCCAGGCAGAGGCCGCCCGCCGTAGCGCCGGGATCGTGGGCGCAACCGTGGTGACCCTGATGCTGGCGAATGGCCATTTCGTGGCATTTTGGGCGGGCGATAGCCGGCTGTACCGGCTTCGCGACGGCCAGATCGAGATGCTGACGACGGATCATTCGATGGTGGCCGAACTCGTACTGGCCGGGCTGATCGACTGGGATGAGGCCGAACATCATCCGCAATCCAACGCGATCACCCGCGCCGTGGGCGTCGGGGACGCATTGGAGATCGACAAGGTGCGCGGCGAGGTTCGGCCCGGTGACCGCTTTCTGCTTTGTTCCGACGGCCTGACGAAATATGCGGGCTTTCAGGCGATCCGGCAAACGTTGGCAGGCGCGCCGATCGAAACGGTCTGTGACAGCTTGCTGCAGATGGCCCTTCACGGCGGCGGGGCTGACAACATTTCGGTGATTGTGGTCGACGCAGTCTGATCGGTCAGGGCCGTTGTGTCGTCAGGATCGAACTGTCGAGCGACGTCACCGGCGAGGTGAGCGTTTCAAGTGCTGCAGCGTAGCCCCAGGCCGATTCAGTCGTTGGGCGCAAGGAGTCAAAGATCGGCTGGGCGGAGTGGAGCACCATCACCCTTGTCTTGCCCAGTGTCGTCTCATCCACGACAAAAGCAAGTCCGTCTTTCTCCTTTGCCTCGGCGATGCTGTAGGCCACCCGCACCGAGACCGGCCCGCTGCGCCCGTCGCGCAGGGCCTTCACGCTGTTGTCTGCGCGTTTCAGGTTTGGCAGTAGATGGAACACGTTGCCTGACACATCCAGCGCCGAGACATAGATGTAGCCATCCACCACATTCGCAGGAATGACCACGTCGATCACCGGGTTTTCGCCGACAACATAAGTTCCACCGGGGTTCGCGTCAGGCCGGTCGCCATAACCGAAAGCGATCTCAAAGCCGCCTCCCGGTGCCGTGGGAAGGACCGCGTCGAACAGACACAAGGTGGGGTTCAGCACCGCGGTTTCCACGCGCAGTTCCCTTGGACCGATCACTGCGCGCAATGCATCTTCCAAGGCCACCTGCGTGGCACTGTCCGCAACATGACCCGTCACGAACACGGTGCTGTCGACCGGATATCCGGCAGCGGAGGGCGGCGCGAGCAGCAGCTCGCCACAGTCTGCCATCTCGATCAGAATGGGCCGCAGCATCGCCGTAGTCAGGAACCGGGGCCCAAGGTCAATCCGGACGGTCCCGTTCAACGCCGCGGGCAGGGGCAATTCCATCAGGCGTTGCTGCTCGTCCCGGTTCAGTGTCAGGCCGGTGACTTCGACCGAATTGCCGCTGGAGGCCACACGCCACTCCGGCAGTTGGGAAACGGCATCGATCAGTGACAGCACGTCGGGGCCCCAGCTGTCTGCAATATCACCCGTCGCAATCGACAGGTCCGCCGCGCCGCCGATGTCGGTCATCTTGCCGGTCAGAGCCTGTTGAATGTCCTCGGACGGAACGACGCCGCTGGCCTGGGCCGGGCTGTCGGCCTTGCGTTCGACGACCAAGACAAATGGGTCGGCCACCGGATATTTCGGCCCGAACAGTCCGGCGAAATACGCGCCTCCGCCGCCCAGGGCCGCCGCTGCCACGACCAGCGCTGCAAACAGGCCGCCGCGCCCAGACCTTGCCGGGGCTGCTGGCACGGGCTTCGACGCGGTCTCGGGCCTTGCCGACGGGGCCGTGCGTGATGGCTGCGTGGTTGAGCGCGGCACGATGACGGTGCGGTCCGCATCGCCCGAGGCAGCCGGCACATGGCCACGGCGGATCGTCTCCAGCACCGTCGCCGCATTGGGCAAGCGCTTGGCCGGATCGGGCTGCGTCATCTGGTCAATCAGAGATTTCAGCGGCTCGGGCACGCCTGACGTGTCAAGCGGCTGCGACTTGCGCGTGACAACCTCCATCGGGTTGTTGCCCACTTGGGGTGGTTTGCCCCGGAATGTCGCCAACAAAAGCGCCCCGAGCGCATAGATGTCGGCCCGCTCGTCGGTTTTGCCCGCCAACTGTTCCGGCGCGGCATAGGCATACTTGCCCGCAAATTCGTTGCCCACGATGGTCTCGGCACCAGGATTGGAATCCTTGGCAATGCCAAAATCGATGATGACGGCCTCGGCCGGATTTCCGTTCCGCAGGATGATGTTGTCGGGAGACAGGTCACGGTGGACAATCTTCTTGGCATGGGCGGCAGCCAGCGCATCGCTGACACGACCCGCCACGATCATCAGGTCCTCGGCCGACATGCCCCCCGATTTCAGTTTGACGTCCAGCCCCGGACCCTCGACGTAGTCCATGATCAGATAGACCGTCCCGTCATCGGTGCGCTGGTTGTCGAAATACCGGACGATCCCGTCATGCCGGATTTCTCGGATGTCCTCCTCGCGCCGCATGAGCGAGAGATAATCCTCGTTGCGCGAAAACTCCGACCGCAACGCCTTGAGCGCCACGACCCGCCCCGAGATTTCGCTGCGGGCGCGATACACCTCTGACGTGCCGCCGCGACCGAGGGCGGCCTCGATGCGGTAGGTGTTGTTCAGAACATCGCCCGGCTGAAAGATCGGATCATGCAGGGAAGGGGACCCGCTCATGCTGAGGGTTCCATGCTGGCGGCTTCATGACGGGCGTTCATGCGGGTCAGCTGAGCGCCTGAAACTCGACCCGCCGATTTACATCCGCGCGGGGATTGGCTGCGTCAAACGGATACCGGGCGCCCACACCCACCGCTTCCATCTTTTCTGCCGGTATTCCACAATCGGTTTCAAGGTGACGCTTCACCTCTTCGGCGCGCAGTTTCGACAAGGATTCGTTGTAGCTGTCGGATCCCGAGCTGTCGGTATGCCCGACGATGCGGAACATCTGCACGTCCGTCGTTTTCATGACATTGCACAGCGCCACCAGCAAAGGCTTCTGGTCCGGACGCAGTGCGGAACTGTCGAAATCGAAACTGATGTTGATGTTCACCTGCTCGTCCACCGGCAATTCGGCGATCACGACCTGTGCGGTGGGCGCGGCAACCGGTTCGGTCGTCGGCACGATCGCCAGGCCGCGCGTTTTCTGCTTGGCGAACGCGGCGGCAATCTCTGCCTCCGTCATCCCCTCAGTGGTCTGGGCCGACACCGGCGCAATAGTTTGAACAACTATGATGGCGATGGCAGAAAGCCACAGATCAATTCGTTTCATTGTAGGCTTTCACTTTCCTGGCTTAATTTCCATGACAACCAAGGTACACCGAATTGCGCATCTCTGCCAGCATCTTTGGCGCCTCTCGTGTTGACTCGATGCATGGGTTCGCGCACCTTTTCCGTTGAGTTTCCTAGCACAGGCCAAGCTTTGTCAGATGCGCAGTGTGCGATTGATCATCATTGCCATCATTGCGCTGACCATTCCGCTGGTATGGCTGGTCGTGCAAAGTCTGCTCCCCGAAGGCGGCATCACCGACGCGGGCAGCGGGTCGGGCATCGACAGCGGCGCCAGGATCGAGATCGAGGTCCTGCGCCAGCAGGTGGAGGGGCTGCAGGAACAGATTGTCGCGCTGGAACAGGAGGTCGCCGCGATCGGATCAGGCAGCGCGTCCTATGACGTTGTGGTGCCGGATGTTACGGACGGCGCCGCCGGGGCTCCCGCCTTCAACGACGGAGAAAACGCGATCGGGGATGCCTATGCCCAGGTGGTTCTGATCGCGAACCGCCGCACCGTGAACAAGTCCATCTCGGTGGCCTCGCCCAGCTTTCTGGAAGGTTTTCTCGGCCGCCCGCGCGAGGTTCTCAGCGACGACTGCGAGCCGATGACCAATCCCAAGCTGAAGGAACTGCTGATCGTCGAGCAGGTCGGTCCGATCAAGGTGCAGATGCTGCGCCCGGCGCTCGACAGCATGAAACGGGTGTTCGAAAAGGTAGAGGCGGCTGACCCTGACCTTTACGCCCGCATCAGCACCGCAGGCTCGTTATGCGTGCGCCGCATCCGCGGCACGACGGACCGCACCTCCACGCATTCGTTTGGCCTGGCGGTGGATCTGAACATCGACGGCCAGCTTGATACCTTTACCGACGGCAAGACGCAGTTGGGACTAACGATCCTTGCGGACTTTTTCATGGCAGAAGGCTGGATCTGGGGAGCAGGTTTCGGGCGCGAGGATTCCATGCATTTCGAGGTCAGCCGTCAACAACTCGAGGCGTGGCGCGCGGAAGGGAAGATCTGAGGGGCGGTTGGAGGTTGTGGGTCAGAACGTAAGGCGTTGGGGCGTTTACGATGGATGAACGAGACGAGGCGGACACGGAAAGCCAAATTCGCAGGGATAATGCACAGGGTTCTTGCACGAATGAGGAGCAAGAAAGACCGCACAACTTTCCGAGAAGCGATGATTCCCCGGGTAGTCACCGCGCCATTTTTAAAATTCACGGCTGAGCCGGTTTCAGGTGCAGCTTTGTTCTGTCGTCGAGTTCGTCTCAAGAAGAGGTGCCTCCGTTAGAGTTCCGATGTGTTTCTTTAAAGACGGGCAGGCATTCCCCGTTCAATTTAGGAGACAATGGCGCAGCAAAATCTGCTGGTCGATAGGGCCAGAAAGTTTGCCAGTTCATTCGGAAAACTTTATCATGCCGGCTACCTGTTGCGAATTGTTGGCGGTCTAAGCTTCGGGAGATCGATATCATGAAGTCTACGGCACCCGATCTTTTCTACAACATCGTCGAAGAGCGTTTGTTCGGTAGCCTCGATTCGAAAAACTTCGATGCCCATGCCGTCTCAGGCGGGCGCGCCGGATCTAAGACACCCGGTGCCGTGAACCAGGTCTTGGCCAACAATCCTTTTCTGACTGACGTGAAACTCGGCGCCGGTCACCCAGGTGGCCCGCTGCCTATGGCGCTGTACACGCTCAGTTGTCATGAGACGCGGCCAAACTGGATACGGCTCAATCCCGACGACCCTCTGGATCTGGGCGATCGGGCGGGATTCGCCATCCACGGGAGAGGCCAGCGTGGCAGTGATGGCTGTATCGTGCCGTTTGATTTCAACGTTGTTCTGCGCCTGTACACTTTGACCAGAGCGCGCGCGGTGGCGGGGCGCGCGGCGCCGTCGCTTCAGGTTTTCGCGACGGGGGATCTTGGGCGGTTCGAGAAGATGGCAAGGCTTGCCTGATCCTACACAGCGTCCCGCCGGGCCCCGTCAGAAGAAAGTCGCTTGAGCCGGGTCGGGTTGCTTTCGGGAACAACGATACCACCACCAAGCGCCTGCGCACCGGCGTGTCGAAGAAATCCGACCTTGGTGGCGTGCTGCAGACCAACACTTTGGGCGACGAAATCTGTTCCCATTCCTCACGCGACACCGACGCGGTTTACGAGAGACTACCGACCATTGGGTTCGCCAAGACCGAGGCCGCTCGTCACGAATTCCGTCATCTCTCGCACGACAAAGTCGATATCAAGATCGTCGGTTGATTTAAGGTCCAGCATGAACTGGACTTCGCTTTGCCGCAGCGCGTAATGTTCGGTTATCGCCCAGATGTGAAATTGCAAAAGCACGGGGTCGACGCGACGGATCAAACCCGCATCCGCCCAGCCGTTGATCATCGCGGCGGCCTTTTGCATCGTCGTGCGCGACCGTGTGAAGCGGTCGAGGAGCATTGGCGCCCCTCGCATTACCTCTTTCGCAAACAGCTTTACCACATCGGGATTCTGCAGACAGAACCGGACTTTTCGTTCGATGTAGGAGGCAATGAAGGTCCTTGGATCTTCCGTTTCAGAGATCCCGTCAAAGAGGTCTACCCATGCTCCCGTGACGTGCTCCAGTGCATCCTCGTAAAGCTCTTCCTTGCTGGAAATATAATAGTGCAGGCGCGTCTTTGTAATTCCGGCCCTATCTGCGATTCTCTGGGTTGATGCCCCCATCAAGCCATTCTCTGCAAATTCACTGATGGCGGCTGAACGGATCAGTCCACGAACCTCTTCGCGCCGTTCCACAAGGTCAGGTCTTTGCTTCGACATCAAATTACACCATCGCGCTCTTCATCATCCCTGCAGGACAGGTTCCCTGGTTGCCCGCTCTTACAGGCTCGCGATTTCAACTTCCAGCCCTCGACGGCTCTGGCCAGACCAGCCAGAGGATTTGCGCAAGCCCCGGACCGCCCTGTGAGGGGCGCCTGCGGGTCGATCTGGCTCACCCGAGGCTCAGCCCGGTTTCTGCTGCGAACAGATGCGCATGATCAAGGGACAGGCATGCCAGCACTTCGTCACCAACAGCAAGGCTGGCGCGTCCGCGTAAAGTCACGGCCAGGTCCCCGAAAGCGGTGGAGAGGGTGAGATGTGTATCGATGCCGGTCGATTCGACCAATGCCACGACACCTTGAAGGCTGCCTTGTTCGGGTGAGCCTTCGGTCAGGCTTTGGACGAAGATGTGCTCGGGTCTGATGCCGATGAGACATTCCGCGGAACCGTCAGCCAGTGCAGCAGCTTTCGGTAAGGTGCCTAGCATGATCAGGTCTCCCGCATTGCCTTCCAGCACGTGCTGGCCCGGGATCGCTCGTATCTTCCCTTTGATCAAATTCATCGGTGGTGCACCGATGAAGGTCGCCACGAACGCATTTGCCGGATGGTCGTAAAGCTGGTGCGGAGAGCCGATCTGCTCGATCCGGCCGCCCCGCATCACGACAACCACATCGGCCATTGTCATCGCCTCGACCTGATCATGGGTGACAAAGATCACCGTGGCACGGAGCGTCCGGTGCAGGCGCTTGATCTCGGCGCGCATCTGTATGCGGAGTTGCGCGTCAAGGTTCGACAAAGGCTCGTCGAACAGAAAGACATCCGGGTTACGCACGATGGCCCTGCCCATCGCCACACGCAGGCGCTGGCCACCCGACAACTGTCGGGGATAGCGGTCCAACATGTCATTCAGGCCCAAGATGCGGGCAGCCTCGGCGATCTTGCCTTGCGCATCCGACGGGGACATCCTGGCCATCCGCAATGAAAAGCCAAGATTCTCGCGCACAGTCATGTGCGGATAGAGCGCGTAGTTCTGGAAGACCATGGCGACGCCGCGGTTTTTCGGGGCTGTGTCGTTGATAACCCTGTCGCCAATCCGGATCTCGCCAAAATCGATGTGTTCCAGCCCCGCGATCATGCGCAAAAGTGTCGACTTTCCACAGCCGGACGGCCCGATCAGCGCAACAAAAGCCCCGTCCGGAACCGAAAGGTTGACATCGCGCAAGGCCGCCGCCGCGCCATAGTCTTTGCCGACTCCAATGAACTCGACCTTCACGACCTGATGCCTCCGTGCCCAACCGAAACCACGGGCTGAGCCACGGCCTGCCATAGCCCGGTGTCAAGAGAATCAAGCGCTGCCGTGCCCGACGGGACAATGCCCGCGCGCGTATAGGCCGCGACATTCGACGCCCAGCGTACTGGATCAATGACGCCAAGCCCGCGCATCTGATCCGGTGCCTCGCCCAGCACCAGTCCGGCGACACAAGCCAGCGCCTCTTGTTCGCGTCTGGCATCCGCCATCGGGATACCGGTCGCATGAATGGCCTTTGCTGCACCCTGCGGGTCATTCACCGCAGAGCGCCACCCCCGAAAAGTCGCGTCGAGCATGTTCCGGTACAGCTTTGGTGCCGTGGCAACCGCAGCGTCCGAGGCAAAGATCACCTGCGCATAGGGATGGATCGCCGGACCCCGCAGCGTCAGCGTGTTGACCGCGACACCCCTGATGGCAAGTTCCAGCGGTTCCGAGACAGCATAGCCCTGAACCGCGTCCCAGCGACCGGAGGTCAGATTGCCAAGATCATGGGTGACCTCGCCAATCTCAAGTTCGCTGCGGGCAATCCCGGCATCGTCCAGCAACGCCTCGAGAATGCGGATGCCGTCGCAATGCATCGCAACCCGTTTGCCGCGAAGGTCGACAAGTGCGTTGATCCGGGTTTCAGGCAACGACATGACGACCAAAGGCGTGGTCAGGAACATCGCGGCAAGGCCGCGCACGGCGATTCCGTCCTGCGCGCGGGCCTTGATCACCAGATTGTCTTCGGACGACCCTGCCGCAGCCACGTCGCGCGACAGCGTCTTTTCGACGATCGTGCGGCCATCCTCGACCCATGGCACTAGCCGCAGATCGATGCCGACATCACGGTAAAGCCCGTTGGCCAGTGCCCAGCAGGGGCCCGCGAACTGCACATTTGGCACCCAGTCCAGCACAAGATCAAAGGGTTGCATGGGACACTCTGCCTGGGGTCGGGGTCATGCGAAGTGATCCGGATCGACCGAGTCGATATAAGTGACCGGAATGTTCGGGAACCGCTGCTTCATCCAGTCGCAGCAAGCCTCCATGCCGGGCGTCTCTGTCGAACAGTGGCCGCCCGTGATCAGCGCAAGCCCGCTGTCGCGTGCATATTCCACATCGCGCCATTCAAGGCATTCGCCGGTCAGCGCGGCCTGACAACCGTGACGTTGCGCGCGGCTGACGATGTCGATGGCGCCGGGGCTGCCCCAGTCCAGCGAAATCTTCTGCACTTCCAGATCCGGGTCGCCGATGAAGCGGATCCCGCTCTTGCCCAGCTTGGCCGCAATCTCTGCCGCCAGCACCTTCAGCGGTTTGGGATCGGTGCCATAAATATAGTCCGGTGCAAGCTTGCGGTCTTCCCAACCCAGCCTGCGGGCCAGGGCATGGCCCATGCCGTAATGCGGAAACTGGTCCCAGCCATCGTGCAGGCGATAGGCCACAAGTCCGTGGTCGTCGATCAGCTTTTGCTTCACGCGGGCAGCGGGGGTCGCCATCTTTTCGGCGAGGTCAAGCGCGGGGTAGTGGCGGTCGTCCCCATAGGGATAGAAGTACGGGTGAAAGTAGAACACCGGTTCATGCGCCACGATGAAGTTCAGGCCGGCTTCGGCGGCTTTCTTCAGGACGTGAAGGTTCGGGAGCCAGGTGACCGCAATTCCTGTGATCTCGGTCTCGGGGTCACCGGCCATGATGCCGTCCACTTCGTCTTGTGGCGTGTGGGGTGGGGCCTCGCGGGCAATCCATTCGTGGAATTCCGATGCGCGCATTTCAATCTCCGGATTGGGGTTTCAGTCATAGCCGCCTGCGGCGAAGCCCTTGACGAGGTACTTCTGCAAGAAAAGGAAGATCAGCAGGACCGGCAACGTCGTCACGGTGCTGGCCGCCATCAATAGCCCGAATTTGATGTTCTGGCCGCCTCCTGAAAGGGTCTCCAGGGTCACGGTCACAGTGCGCAGATGGTCCGCGCTGACGAGGATCGTGGGGTAAAGGTACTCGCTCCAGCACAGGATGAAGACGAAGATCGCCGTTGATGCCATGCTGGGCAGGGCTTGCGGCAGCGCGACAAAGACAAAGGCCTGAAAGCGCGATGCGCCGTCCACGATCGCGGCTTCTTCCATGGATTTCGGAATGGCCTCGAAACTGGCCCGCATCATCCAGATACCCAGAGGCAGGGTAAAGCTCATGTAACTCAGGATCAGCCCGGCCCGGGTGTTGATCAGCCCGGCCTGCTGAAGCCCGAGATAGAACGGAATGATCAGGACAATCGACGGCACCATGTAGGCAAAGAGGCTCAGCTTTGCGATCCATTCGCCTGTGCGGGTGACAAACCGCGTCATCGCGTAACCGGCAAGTGCGGCGATGCTGACCGTCAAAAGCGTCGTGATCACCGAGACAAGCAGGGTGTTCGCGGCGTGACCGATGATGTTGGTCTGCGCGAACAACGCCGTGTAGTTCTCGAATGAGATCGCGCGCGGAACCAACGTCCGGTCGATTGCGATCTCGCGATAGGTCTTCAGCGATGTCGTCATCATCCAGTAGAACGGGAATCCTACAAGAACGACCAGCGCAGTCGCAGCGCCATATACCCCGATCTCGGACAGCCTGCCTTTGCGCACCGGATTGCGGCGATGCCCGGTACTTTGCGCATCAAGCGGCGCTGCGGGTGGCACCAGCACGTTCATGACCCGTGCGCCGCGCGGCGCAGGCGTGCCCCGACCCGGAAGTATATCAGGGCCAAAAGGGTCACGAACACCATCAGGAAGACCGCAACGGCCGAGGCATGCCCCATGCGGAACGAGCCGAAAGCCTCGCGATAGGCCAGGATCGGCAGGACCTCTGTCGCCCCGACCGGGCCGCCGCCCGTCATGAGCCAGATCACTTCGAAATTGCGAAACGCCCAGATGGCGCGGATCAGAATGATGATCAGAAAGGCCGGTGCCAAAAGCGGCAGGGTCAGGCACCAGAAGCGGGCAAAAGGCCCTGCGCCATCAAGGGTCGCAGCCTCGTAGATGCTGTCGGGCAGGTTTTGCAGCGCCGCCAGAAGGGTAATCGCCACGAAGGGAAACCATGCCCAGGCAGACACGAGGATCACGACAAACATGGCGGTGCTGTCGTCGCCAAGCCATGAGGCAGACGGTCCGGTCGCCCCCAGCTGGCGCATGACATCGTTCAATACGCCGCGACTGGAGAAGATGAACTTCCAGATAAAGACCACGATGATGGTCGGCACGATGTAGGGAAAGATCACGAGCGCCCGGAGAACGCTTCGGCCACGAAATTCCCGGTCCAGGAGCAATGCGACCGCAAGGCCGACAATCCCCGAAACGACGGTGGTGCCGAATGTGTAAACCAGCCCGTTCCAGAACGCCCGCCAGAAATCGGCGTCAGCCATAAGCTCGGTAAAGTTGCCGAAACCGGCAAAGGACCAGTTCCGCCGCAAGGTGGATTGTTCAAAGAATGACAGCCCGAAGGTGTAGGCGACGGGCAGAAACACGAGAACGGCCACCAGAAGGGCAGCCGGAACGAGTGCGGCAATGACGAACGACAGATCACCCTGGTGCCAGCGCGCCTTGTGACGCACGGGCGTGGTCGTGGACAATCGCGCGAGCCCTTGCGTGCCCGCCACCCTGGTCTTGCCCACCTGATCGGACTCGAGCGACATTCATAGCCTTCAGAGCAAACCAAAAACAGCTGTCGGGGCGCAACGACGCGCCCCGACAGTTCGCACGGGTTCGACTATTTGGCGTCGACCTCAGCCTGCAGCTTGATGATTTCTGCCTTTGCCCAGGCAGTTGCGGCTTCGGGCGTTTCGCCGTTCAGAAGCACACGCTGGATCATCTGCGGCAAGATATTCGAGGCGTTCAGCGCACCCGAATAATAGTTCGGCGGATGGTTCGGCGATTCCCAACCCAGCGAGCGGCCATAAGACACGGCGTCGAACACCGTCTGCATGTCTTCCGGCTTCATCATCTTGATCAGGGGGTCATCCATGTAGAGTGGGCTTGTCCGGTAAGACACCAGCGGCGGCGTCAGATGCACCGGGACGGTGCGCAGGAACGGCAACAGGTTTTCCGGCAGCATCAGATATTCGAGGAACGCCTTGGACAAGTCCAATTCAGGCGAATTGGCCATGATTGCGTGCGACTTTCGGCTCAAGGGGCCGGCCCGCATCACACCCATCGGTTGGTCGAGCACCCGGGTGACCGGGACAAGCTCGGGATTGTCGCGCGCCGTATGCACCAGAAGACGTCCGCCATACATCGAGATTGCCACGCGCTCGGCAACGAAGGCATCGATGCTGTCCCACCACTCCCAAGTGGTGCTGTCGGGCGGCGAGTAGGCGTAAAGCTCTTTCAGGTAGTTCAGGGTGGCGATCGATTCCGGGCTGTCGACCAGTGGCTTCAGGTCGGTGTCAAAGACGAAGCCGCCGTTCTGCCAGAGGAAGACTTCATAGTGCCACGCGGTCCATTCGCCCGGGCCCGCAGCGATGGCAATGCCGTAGAAGTCATTGGCCGGATCGTTCAAGGCCTTGGCGGCTGCAAGAAATTCGGCCTGATTTTGCGGTGGTGCGATCCCCTTTTCGGCCAGAACGTCCTCGCGATACCACCACATCTCGGAGGTCAGAGCATAAGGGATGTCCCAGTAGACGTCCTTGTACGGGATCGAGGCCAACGGCACCACGTCATCGCCGTACTTGTCGAACCACCAGGTTGCTGGCTCCAGCAGACCCTGGTCGGCGTAGGTCAGCAGCCGTTCCAGTTGCATGCTGGCAATGTCCGGCGGGTTGCCTGCGCCCACGCGGACGGCCAGCGCTTCGTCCATGTTGCCCTGGAAATCAAGTTCGATGGTCACACCGGGGTTGGCAGCCTCAAAGGCATCGGCGGCAGCCTGATAAAAGGCCTGACTTTCTGGCGAGATCTCGTCGGTCATCACCTGAAGCGTTCGAGCCTCCTGAGCGGCGACCGGTAAAGCAAGCCCCAAGCTTAGTGCAAGCACTAGGGGCCTCGATAAGTGAACTTGTCTCATTGTCATCTCCCCGTATTGTTCGGTTGACTGCAGGTACCGCTCGGTAGGATCTGGGTTTCGAGGTGTCTTAATGGCAAATTTGGCAGCCATTATTCCCTTGTTACTTGGCAAAGTGTTTCAAATGCTGAGCATGAAGTCAAACCATTTGCTCTGTTTTTGGCGGGCAGGGCGGCAGGGCTGCCAGAACTGCAAGCATCTTCATCGGCGTTCACCCGCCTCGTTCACTTTTTGAGCGCGTTGCGAAGGCAAAGGGCGACAAAATGATCTGGCCAAGTTGCGTAAAGCTGCCGCGCCCTGCCAGACATCACATTGCGATTGCCATTCGGTTCACCCGATTGCCGCCGTCAGACCCGGCGATCTTTTTGCGGGTGATATCGCAGCGCCACCGAGAGTCCCGGTGCCCTTCACAACGCCTTGAGGCGGCGTTCCACCTGCTTGAGAAAGCTGGCGCGATCAGCGTCCGAGGTGTGGTTCATGTTGTAGAGCTGTTGCCAGACCACCTTGCAACGGCGACTGAACAGCAAGCGCAGGCCGCGCGTCCACAGGCTTCGACCAGGATCGCGGATCAGCATGATCCACCACCACGGGCTGCCCGATGTGGTGATCCCCACGAAAAGTCGTATCTGCGACATTTTTGGTTTCGGTCGACGGTGCTTGCCGTCTGACACCTCGAAGGTGACGCCCGGAAGCCAGACCCGTTCCAACCAGCCTTTCAGCATGGCCGGCGCGCCATAGTACCAGGTCGGATAGATCACTACCAAACCCTCGGCCCATTGGACATCGTCCACATGCTCGGGATTCCTGGCAATAATGGTATCGGTGCCGGTCAGATAGTTTTCCCATTCCTCGGTCGACAGGACAGGATCAAATCCTTCGCGATAGAGATCATGGCATCGCAGTTCGTGTCCCGACGCCCGCAAGGTGCGGCAGGCCAATTCATAAAGGGCAGCGCCATAGCTTTCCGTGCTGGGATGACAAAAGATAACCAGTATACGCACGCGCACCTCCTCATCCTGCGACATGGCCCCGTTGCCACGACCTTTGCCGCGATTTCGGAGATCAGTGGCGTCATCACGACTGTCTCCGACGTTGGGTCAGGTTCTTGCCATCTCTGGCGTCCAGCCCCGGGTCTTTCCCGGATTCATCAGGCCATATGGGTCAGCCTGTTTCTTGAATTCGATCTGAGTATTGTCGATTTCCTTCATCCCGCCGTCCTCGATGGTGATGACATGCGGGTCAAAGATCGTGCAGCCGTCCAGGGCTTCCATCTCGTGGACGATCTCGTACATGCGCTCCGCGCTGGTCCAGCGGACAAGCGGCAAGGCAAAGATCTGCACCTCACCGTTCATGCGCGCCATCTCGTGGTGAAAGTGCAACTCATCGCCATAGCGTTTCTGCTGGCGCAGCGCCAAGGCGAGGTCAAAGGGACGGGGATAGGCGACCTGAAGGTACGTCCAGACGCCGGGTTCGTGTTTCAGGGCCTGCAAGGTGGTGTGGTTCCATCCGCATTCCCATGCCGGCGGCAAGTTTGCCGCTTCCATCTCGTGCAGGCTGTGCGACAGGCTGATTGTTCCCCCATGTTCGCGGACCCGGTCGGCAATAGCCGCCGCCTCTGCCGGAGCCACCATCGAGAATACAGCGTCACGATCCGTCGGGAAGAATTCGGTCAAGCGCTTGTAAAAGCGCGCAAAGCGGCGCTCGACCACGGTCATCAGAAAGGCATCGGCCCCGGCTTGCTGGGCCTCCACGGCGAAACCCAGAGCACGGTCATAGCCATCAAAAAGCGCGATCATGTGCAGCCAGTCGGTGGCTGGGGTCAGAGCATAATCCATTGCGGTGATGATGCCGTTGGTACCGTAGGCATGCTGCGTTTTGAGGATGTCGCGTCCGCGCAATTCAATGATCTGCGGGGTCTCCTCAACCGTCACGATGCGGATGTAGGTGATGTTCTCGCCGTCGCGCAGCATGCCGTTGCGCAGACTGCCGATACCGCCCGATCCGCCGGCAACAAATCCGCCCATGGTCGCAATGCGCTTTGTCGACGGGAACATCGACAGCATCTGGCCGCTTTCGGCCACGGCCTTTTCTACCCGTTCGACCCGCGCGCCGGCCTCGCAAGTGACACGGCCCGGGACGATCTCCAGAATGCGGTCCAGCTTGGTTGTCTCAAGGATCACCCCACCCTCCATCGGCACGCATTGACCGTAGTTGCCGGTACCCCCACCGCGTAGGGTCAATGGGATGCGCAACTTCGCCACGGCGGCGGCAACGGTGATTACCTCGGCTTCACTCTTGGGTATCACAACCAGTTGGCCAACATGGCCATCAAGCTGGGCTTTCAGAATGGGCGAATACCAGTAATAGTCCTTTGATTTGGCTTCTAGAAGCTTGGCATCGTCACGGCAGGCAGTCTCGCCGATCAGGGCCCGAAAGGCTGCAAGTTTTTCGGCAGAGACCGTCATGCGGCAACCTTTCCAAGGCTATGGGCAAGACCTGAACGGATGATACGGCGGGAGGAGCGCGCCAAATGCAGTGCCGCGTCCGAACTCGGGCGGCTGCGGCCGGGCTGCATGTCTCGCAGGTGGAGATTTGTGGTGGGCAAGACCGCAAGAACGAAACCCTGGTTGGCCGCCCTTTCAAGAAAGCGCGCCAACTCCGTCGCTGGGGGGATCACACGCGAACAGGGATGGCCGCAAAACAACCACCCGTCCATCCTTTGCCGCGACGTCAGGGCGACACCCCCGTCAGCGCGCACCCGGCCGCCGAATTCCTTGCGCATTCGGTCCAGGCGGATCAGTTGCCCAATCATGGCTTGGCCCCCGGATGCGCGGGATTGTCCAGAAGCGTCAGCGGCAGCGCGGCCACCTCGGCAAGCAGGGTGGCCAGCTCGCGCGCCGCGTGCGCGATGAACGCACTGCCCTTTTCGGCGGTCGCTGCAGCGGCGTTACCCATCGCGCCCGCCGGGTGCAGGTCCTGCGCCTGCCATCCCAGCCTCCCCGCCGGGCCAAGGCCCAGATGGCGGTTCGTCTCGGCCAGCCGGGCGTTCAGGGGCCGAAAATCGCCCGCGCGATCCATCGCCACAAGATCGCCCCGGAGCGCCAGCATCATGCTGGTTTCCATGTCGCCAGCATGGACGCCGTAGCGTGCCTCATCCTCGGTCATCAGCCCTTCGGGGTGACCCATGGCGAACCAGTTGGCGGAAACCGTCAGCATGCCGTGCTTTACGCGCAGGTCCCGCGCCACGATATCCATCGGGGCGATCTGCCCGCCGTGGCTGTTCAGGAACACCAGTTTCCGGACCCCGGCGGCCGCGACGCAGTCGCCAAGTTCGGTCCACATCGCCATCAACGTGGCGGCGGAAAAGGTCAGCGTGCCGGGGTAGCGCGCATGCTCGTTGCTTTTGCCCACCGCACAGGTCGGCAAGAAGACCGCGAGGCAGGCATCGGGGATCTGCGGCAGGCTGGCCGCGATGATGCCGTCCAGGATATCCCGGTCCACTGACAGCGGCGGGTGGGGCCCGTGCTGCTCGACAGCGCCCACGGGCAGCACCGCGATCAGATTGCTCCGGTCCAATGCCGCGAAGTCTTGCGATGTGTAATCAGCCCAGAAGCGGTGCTTTAGTCTGGTCATGTGCCGCCCTGTTCCAGCGGCAGTGGCCGCCCGGGGGCCAGCACTCCCCGAGCCACGACAATGGCGTCACGGTCGATGCGGGCGAGGTGGTCAGGACCCGTGCCGCCAGCGGGCTGTCGGACCTGGCCAGCACCTTGCGGCCTGAGCACCGCACCACAAATCAGCGTCATCAGCGTGACCATCGACACACCGGACGCTTGGTGCCCAGCCACCTTCATCCCATCGGACTTGGCACGCAGGCGATCGGCGATATGGATTGTCCCGGCGCCAAGCCACAGCGCCTTCCGGACAATGGCCGTCAGTTCGGTGAGCTTTACATCTATGGCGTCGACACGTTGCATCCGGGGGACCCCGGCCCAGTCAGGGCGCGACGAAAAACATGTATCGCGGCCAACTTTTTGTCAAACCATTTGGTCAGAGCAAACGGTTCTTCTTCTCGAGCGCACAGAAAGACATCCGCACCGACACCGCCTCTAGGTGTCTCAGGGCCGTTTCGCTCTTGCGGCATCCGGTTGCTTGCGCGCCTCGCCAGCGCGGCGGGACATCAGCGGGCGTTCGACGAGGCGCCAGGAAAGTTCCGCCATCGCGAAGGAAGTAAAGACCCAAATTGCCGCTCTCAGAAGGCGCCAGCCACTGCCGGCAAGAGCATACTCCGGCGGGACATAAATGAACCAGACATACGGCACAAAGTAGTGAAAGAGATAAAGGCCGTAAGAGATCTTGCCAATGTGAACGAGCACGGGATGGGAAAGCCATCCAAGCGTCCCGTCCCGAGCGGCCAGACATTGGCGGATGAGGCAGGCCGAGGCGAGCGTGACAAAAATGGGTGCATAGACCCAGCGAAAGGATGCCGGCCTTTGTCCCATGATCTCAGGCCAAGGCGCGAGCAGAACCAGGCCGAACCCCAGCAACGCTATCAGAAGCCGGCGGTCGAGCAGCAAGCGGTCCAGCCAAGCCAGCGCGGCAGACCGCATCGCGACGGCAATAAGCGCGCCAGCGGCCAGACTGTCTATCTGGGCCGGCATCAGGACATCGAGAAACACGTCTCCCCCGTTGGCGATCATCATCCGGAACGCTGGCGCGGAAACCAGGCATACGACAATGACCGGCACCAGGTAGCGGCGCGGGGCAATGATCACGAGCGGGAACCACAGGAGGTAGAATTGCTGTTCGAGCGCAAGGGTCCAGAAATGTCCCGCACCCGTCCATTCCTGGACCCGGTAGATCTGAAAATTGGATAAGTAGATGACGTGGATCCACCATTCTGATGTCATATTTGCCAGGCCGAGCACCATCGCGAGAATGATTGCCACATAAAGGGCAGGCGCCAGGCGCCAGAACCGGCGCGAAAAAAACCGGCGTGCAAGCGCGCCATGCGTGTCTGTGCCGCGCTCTTGCAGCAGGATGGACGTGATGAGAAATCCCGAAAGCACAAAGAATACCCGGACCCCGACCATGCCCGGCGACAAGCCGCGAACAAACTCGTTGAAGGTCAAGTGCTCGGCAAAGACGCTCAGGACCGCAAGCGCGCGAAGCCCGTCCAGGCGCGCACAATAGGTCAGGCCCGTTGGCGTCCCGGGCTTTATCATGTGGGGCTGTTCATCTTTGCCGACGGCCTTGCTGCAGCGACCAAAGGCCGAAAGCAAAAAGCCCGGCAAAGTTTGCGGATACGACGCTACGCCAAGTCAGGCCAAGCCTGGCGTCAAAGGCCGGACCGCCAGTCAACTCTCTGGCCGCCGCGCCAATGGCCCAGTAAAAATGCTTCAGCAGCCATGGCTGTCTGCGATATTTGCCGTAAAGAGCGCCGTTTGCGTAGCAATAGCTTCGGTTCAAACGCCGGATGTCGGCCAGGGTCCTGCGGCCATGGTGATGCAGGACGCACATGTCGGGAAAGTACTGAAGCGGGATGTCGGCGATCCGTGCGCGAATGAAGTAATCGGTATCTTCACCGGCCAGAAAATGCGCGCCGACGCCGTAGCTGGGATCAAACTCCCCGATGATCTTGGCCACCTGCCGGGGAACGACAAAGTTGCAGCCCTGAATGAAGCCACCGGGATGAATGGTGACGTCGTAGTCTTGCGGCTCCGGTTCGTCCTTGATGGTGAAGGGCAGATCCTCATTGCTGGCAAGTGCGACGCGCCCGCCAATCACGACGTTGCGTGGACGCTCCGCGATATGACGCGCAAGATCGCGGATATAATCTGCCTCCATGGTGCAATCATCATCGGTGAAGACAAAATACTGACCGGTCGCGGCCCGCATCCCGGCATTGCGCGCCATGGCAAGTCCGCCCTGAGCAAGCGATATGAACCGCACGCCGCGCTGGTTGCCCACCACGTCGTCGTCGCGTAACCGAAGCGACGGCTTGCTTTCATTTTCGACTACGACGATCTCGGCCGGACAGTCAGGCGCACGGCGCGTTGCGGTGACAATCGATGTCACGCATCGCAGCAGTTGTTCCGGGCGGTCGCGCGTGCACACGATGATACTGATGACCGGCTCAGGCATGGACATCGTCCCGGGTCTGCGGCCTGTCCGGCAGGTCAATGCTGCGCGCCAGTTCCGTAATCCGGTCAAACGAGGGAATGACGCGGCGAACATCGCGAGACTCTCTCATCCGGTCATAACGAAGGCTGAGATCAACTGCCTTGTAGGCCAGCGCGGCGGCGGCGCTCCACCTTTCGGCGATGCGCAAAAGTGGCCGTTCCCGGCGCCGGATCATCCCCCAGGATTTGCTTTGATCGACGAAAGCCGCGGCCAGCGCATAATTCTCCGCCGAGCAAATCAGGCTGAAGAAGAAGTAAAAGAGCCCGTCAATGCCAAGACGAAAGGCGCGCTGTTGCCCGGGGTCTTGCAAGTGTGCCAAGGCATTCAGCCGACACATGAGATCGGCAGCACATGAGACTGTCTCGCCATTCAGTTTCTCGGCAATGCGTTCGAACCCCGTGCCCGCAGCGTCGGGATAGTGCCGCCGCAGACCCTCTTCGACGATCTTGACGTGGCTCCGCGTCATCGTGACCGCGCGCAGGGCGCTGACGCTGCTGTCGTGAACCCGATAGGCGAGCAGAGGGTCGCGCGTCTGGGTCACCTTGCACTGGTCTGCAAGGCGTCGGAACAGGTCGAAATCCTCTGCTGCGGGATAGGATTCATCGTAATGCAGCATTCCTTTCGGGATCATGCTGCGCCGGTACATGACGGTCGGGTGCCGGAGGATCGTGCAAAAACGCGACAAGACGCGCAGCTCGTCCGGTTCGGTCGCGTCCGGCAGGCCCTGCGCAAGCATCCGCCTCGCAGAATACATGGTGTCGAAATAGCACCCGCTGACCGCCAACTCCGGGTCCGCGGCAAAGGCGTCCAGCTGCGTCCTGAGGCGGTTTGGATAGGCAATGTCATCGGCATCCATCCGCGCAACGAAGTCGCCGCTCGCTTGGTCGAGCTGTTCGTTCAAGGTGGCAATCAGGCCGCGGTTTTCGCGTTCGACGATCTTGATCCGCGGATCGCGCGCCGCCGCACGATGCAGGATTTCGCTCGAGCGATCCGACGAGCCATCGTTTGTCGCGATGAGCTCCAGTCCCTCGTGGTCTTGCATCAAGATACTCGCAACCGCCAACGCCAGGTACTTTTCTGCATTGTAGACCGGAAGAATAACTGAAACTTTTTCCAAATTGTTCTACCAGGCCATGGGGCCGAAAGCTTCATACGACCGACACACCATGATCAATAGGGCCCCGATTTCTGCATGTCGAGCGGGGCGTTGGACGAACGGCGGAAACAAGCATTGTCACCAGTTTGTAAAGCCTTAGGCTGCATCTGCGCTGCGCAGACTGATAAAAAGGCTGAAAGAAAGTGTTCCAGTCGTACTTTCATCCCACGCTCGTTTTGGCGATGCGCCCGTTCAGGTTGTATGTTCCCGGAGTGATCTTTCTGGGGTTGTTGGGAACTGCATTGGAGGGGATCGGGATCGGCTTGGTGATTCCCTTGCTGGATGTCGTCATGTCCGACAACTCATCGGTCCAAGGCTGGATGCCCGGGCTGTTGGCATCCTTTGGGCAAGGCATCCCTTCTGAAAATCGTGGGCTTTTCATCGGCCTGTCGATCTTGGTGCTGGTCGTCCTGAAAAATCTGGTCGCCTATGCGAACGGGCTGCTTCAGGCATGGATCTACGGCAAATCCGGCCATGCCCTACGGGACCAGCTTTCCCGCAAGATGGTGGAAATGCACGCGTCATACTATCTGACCCAGCCGCCCTCACGACTGTTGAACGTCATCTCGAGTGAAAGCTGGCGGACATCGGATGCCGTGGGCGCGTGCCTTTCGATCCTGGTCAGCGGCGCTGCGGCGCTGATCTTTCTGACCTTTCTTTTCTTTTTGTCGCCGCAGCTGACCATCGTCGTGCTGGTGGGCATCGCGCTGATCCAGTTCGCCCATGATCGGTTGTCCAGCCATTTTTCCCGGCTTGGGCGCGAGATCACCACCCAGAACCGGGGCCTTGCCTTGCGGATGCTGCATCACATCACCGCATGGCGTCTTATCCGGCTGTTCCACCGCGAAGAGTTCGAGATCCAGCGTTTCGCGGACGCGTCCGAGAGAGTGCGTCAGGTAGCCTTGAATCTGGTCCGGCGTCAGATTGCGGTCGGCCCCTTGACCGAGGTGGCCCATGCGACGCTTTTCATGTTGGTGATCTATGCCGCCTGGGCGTTGGGCACATCGTTCGGAACTGCAGCCGCATTCATCATCCTGCTTTACCGGCTTCAGCCGCAGGTGCGCCAGATCCAGGGCGCGCTTTCGTCGCTGCGGGGCTGGAACGGGTCACTGGACGAGGTGCATTGGCTGCTTACTGCACGCCCGTCGCCCGCCAACCCGCCGGATGCGCTGCCTTCCCCCGAAATCAACGAGGGGATCAGCTTTCGCAATGTCAGCTACAGCTATACGGTCGAGGGGCAAAGGACGGCGGCGCTGACAGACGTGTCGTTTGACGTGCCTGCCGGTACCTCGGTCGCCATTATTGGGCGGTCCGGCTCGGGCAAGTCGACCATTGCAAACCTCATCTGCGGCATCATTGATCCCTCAGAAGGCGAGATCTTGGTGGACGGCGTCCGTTTGGACAGGATCGAGCGAACATCGTGGCTTTCTCGGATCGCGATGGCGAGCCAGGAACTGGAACTGTTCGACGGAACGATTGCCGAAAACATCCTTTATGGCGAGCCGGATGCGCGCTTTGATCAAGCGCGCGCTGCAGCAGTGGCTGCCGACGCGGATGACTTCATCAGCCGATTGCCGAATGGCTACGAAACGGTTGTCGGGGATCGAGGCCTCAACCTGTCTGCCGGTCAGCGTCAGCGGATCGCTTTGGCGCGCGCCCTGATGCGCAATCCTCGTCTGTTGATCCTCGATGAGGCGACCAATGCCATGGATATCCTCTCGGAGGCAGTGGCACTCAAAATCCTTGCCACGCGGCGCACATCGGGCGCGACCATACTCATCAGTCACCACCTTTCCTCGATCCGGCTTTGCGACCGTTACATCCGGATCAGCGAGGGTCGGGTCATCGAAGCTGGCTCGACAGCAGAGTTTGACGAAACCAGTCTGGCAGACATTCTCAGCGCGGAAGTGCAAGACTGAACGACCCACCAGGTCGGATGGACCCCGACGCTTTCTGACCAGGCAGGGGCATCAATCAGGTAGCGGGCAAATATGCCGACGCGGGTGGGGGCAGAAGATGCACACGGGTGAGGTCTCGATGAAAGATCCGGGTCCGATCTGCGTGGACCCTAGCAGCCTCTTTTCATGACGTTGACCCAGCACCCGAGGACTGGTTACCTGCGTCGGCTGAACCGTGGTCGGCAGCGCTTTTCCGGCAACAGACAGGACGCGACTGTGTGCTTGTCGGGGTCCGGCAGCGATCCGAAAGGAACACGATGCACATCGAAGATGATCGCCGCGACCCCGTAATTCTGATTGCAGCGGCGGGTCGTTCGGTGCGGATGCGCGGCTCGGACAAGTTGTTGCGCAAGATCGACGGGGTCCCCCAGCTGCGCCGCATCGCTCTGGCTGCATTCGCGACGGGTTGTCCGGTTGCCGTCACCTTGCCCCCGGACTGTCCATCGCGCCATGCGGCGCTGGAGGGGTTGGAGATCTGTCTGCTGACTGTGACAGAATGCAGCGAAGGGATCTCGGCTTCGTTGCGGACCGGTGCCGCATTCGCCGAAGATAGGCCGATGATGCTTGTTCTCGCGGACATGCCGGACCTTTCCGCCCAGGACTTGGCGCGTATGGTTGAACTGCATCGCCTCCGGCCCCATGACCTCTTGCGCGCGTCGGGAGCTGGGGGGGAGGGGCACCCTGTCCTCTTTCCTGCCGACCTGGTTGCTGAACTGCACGATCTGTCTGGTGACATCGGCGCACGCAGCATCGTGACCAAACATGCCGACAAACTGCGCTCGGTGCCGATGCCAGGGCGAAACGCTGTCCTGGACCTCGATACGCCCGAAGCCTGGGCGAGCTGGGAGGCCGATCAGGCGCGATCGTCTGGCCAGTTTTCCGCTGGTGCGGAACTGGTGGCAGATCCCCTCAAATTCTTGCTCGCGACTTCGGGTCCGGCAGTCATCGCGGTGATCACCGGGGTTGAGGGAACCTCGTATCGCAGCGTCGGTACGCTGATGGTTCTGTTGGCAGACCGGACCGTCTGCGGCAGCCTTACGAATGGCTGCATCGAGGCGGACCTTGCCATGCATGCCGCAGAAGTCTTCGCGACGGGTCGTCCAAAGCATTTGCGTTATGGCGATGGGTCGCCCTATTTTGACATCCGTCTTCCCTGTGGGGGCGGCATCGACATTGGCCTTTTCCCCGTCAGTGATCGCCGGGTTCTGGAAGATGCCAGCTATGTGCTGGCCGGCCGGAACGCCATCTCTGTCAGTTTTGGCCCAGAAGGCGACATGCGGTTGGAACCGTTTCGCAATCCGGGTTGGAACGGCGCGCGCTTTTCAGTTGCTTTCCGTCCGGCGACGCGAGCCATCGTTTTCGGTGATGGCCTCGAAGCGGAGACTTTGACCCGGCTGATGCATGCGGCCGGGATACAAACCAAGCTGATTTCGGCACCTCTCGACCCGGCAGGGTTAGAGTCCCCGCTGACCTGTCGCCGCCCTCCGGGCCCGGACGATATCTTGCAAGCGCAGTTGCTTGCCGATCCTTGGACAGCGGTCGTGACCCTGTATCACGATCATGACAAAGAAATTGATATCCTTGGTGAAATCCTTAGGGGGCCTGCCTTTTACGTCGGCGCGCAGGGTAGCAAACGGGTCGCGCAGCGTCGAACAGAACAGCTGAGATTGGCAGGGCTGGACGAGACCCACCTTGCCAAGCTTCATGCGCCTGCCGGACTGATCCCCTCCACGCGCGACCCGCAAAGCCTTGCGGTTTCAATCCTCGCAGACGTCATCGCAGCACGCCTGAATTTGGACCGATAAAGGAAATAGACGTCGGCCCCCTGCAGGCGAGCCTTGTGTTTGCTCGCTTGTCCGACAAGCCCAGGATCCACTAGGGGTTTGGCCAAAGGCGTGCGGCTTCCTCTGCGCTGTATCGGCCCAGGCGCACATCCTCGGCCACCAGCGCGGGGTCGCGGGCGGCGGGCGGGCCATAGCCGCCGCCGCCGGGGGTCCGCACCCGGACCCGATCGCCGGGTTTCAGCGCGATGTCCTGTGCCTTGGACAAATGCTCGGGGATAAGCGTGACACCATCACGGATCACCTCGACCCGGTTCACGGCACCATCTTGTCCCCCCAGCGCGCCCTGGGGGCCAACCCGGCCATGATCCATCACGAAACTTGCCCGTGCCTCGCCGCGTAAAAGCTCGATTTCGTAGTCCAGCCCGAACCCGCCGCGATGCTCGCCCGCCCCGCCAGAGCCTTCGTGCAGCGCGTAGCGGCGGTAGAGGACCGGATAGGTCTGCTCCATGATCTCAACGGGCGGAGCCTTGGAGATGCCGATGGTCGAGCACCCGTTGGCGATCCCGTCGCCCCCCGCAAAGCCGCCATAGCCACCGCCCGAGATCTGGTACATCACATAGTCGCGGCCCTTGTCCGGGTCGTGCCCGCCAAGGCCGAAATTGCCCGAGGTACCCGCCGGGGCGGCTGTCACCCGGTCGGGAAGCGCCTGCACCAAAGCAGCAAACACTGCCTCCGCAATGCGCTGGCTGACCTCGGCTGCGCACCCGCTGACCGGGCGGGGATATTGGGCATCGAGGAACGTACCCTCGATCCCGGTCACGGCCAGCGGCTCGAAAGCGCCCGCCGAGATGGGCACATCCGGGAAGATATGCCGCATCGCGAGATAGACCGCCGACAGCGTCGTCGCGCGGACCGAGTTCATCGGGCCCAGGCAAGGCCGCGACGATCCGGTAAAATCAAACGTCAGGCCTTCTGCGCCCTTGGTCACGGTCAGCGCGATCGTCAGCGGTTCGTTCACGACGCCGTCGCTGTCCACGATGGCCCGTGAAAGGTAGGTGCCATCCGGGATCTGGCCGATCATCGCCCGCATCTGCAGCGCGGCCAGCCTTCGCATCTCGGCAATCGCCTCGGTCACCGTCGCATCGCCATAACGGTCGAGAACCATGCCCAGCCGCTCTGCCCCGACCAGAAGCGCCGAGGCCTGGGCCTTCACATCACCGATCCGTTGTTCCGACACGCGGATGTTGGAGCAGATGATCTGGTAGATCTCCTGATCCAGCACGCCCGCCTTGAACAGCTTGACCGGCGGGATGCGCAGCCCCTCTTGCTCGGCGCTGATGGCACTTGCGGAAAAGCCGCCGGGCACCGCGCCCCCGGTATCTGGCCAATGTCCCGTGTTCGAAAGCCAGCAAAAGATCCGGCCATCGCGCCAGACCGGCATCGCAAAGCGCACATCCATCAGATGGGTGCCGCCAAGGTAGGGATCGTTGACGATGTAGATGTCGCCGGGTTGGGGCGGGGCGGTCAGACCCGCGGCGATCCGCTCCAGGATCGTGCGTGTCGAAAACTGCATGACGCCTACAAAGACCGGCAACCCCTTGGACCCTTGGGCGATCAGGCTGCCATCTGTCGCGGAGTAGATCCCGTCAGAACGGTCGTCCGCTTCGGCAATGACCGGCGAAAAGGCGGCGCGCGAGAAGGTCAGATCCATTTCATCACAGATCTGCTGCAGGCCTGCCTGGATGACCGCAAGGGTGACGGGGTCGATCATGCCGCGACCTCGATGATCAGATTGCCATCCCCGTCCGAGGTGACCCGCGCCCCGGGGTCCACCACGATGGTCGTATCCATTTGTTCAATGATGACAGGTCCTTTCAGATCGATCTTAAAGGGAAGGTGATCGCGCCAGTAAACCGGTGTCGTGTGCCAGCCGTCGAACCAGACCTTGCGGTGCGACGCGGGTTCGGCCCTGTCCCGCCGGCCCCTGGGGTCGATCAGCCGCGACAGATCCAAGGTTGGTCGCTCACCAATGACAGAGACATTGAGGTTCACCAGATTGGCGCGGATCGTCGGAAGATCGACACGGAACCTTGCGTGGTAGGCGGCCTCGAAAAGCCGCTGAAGCGCGTCACGGTCGGGCGTTGCCGACGGCAGATGGACCCGCAGGAGATGCGTCTGCCCGACAAATTGCATGTCAGCGGAGTACTCTGCCCGAACCGAGGTCAGCGCAATCTTTTCAAGACCGATCAGCCGGCGACCTTCGGCTTCCTGCTCGCTCAGAACGCCATGGACATGAGCGATGTCGACCGCATCAAGAGGTCGGTTCAACGTACGCACGAAATCGTGCCGCAGGTCTGCCAACACGCAACCGAGTGCATTGGTGATGCCGGGACGGGCAGGGATCAAGACGGTAGGAACGTTCAGTTCTCTTGCCAAAGCGACGGCATGCAAGGGACCTGCGCCGCCAAAGGCGAACAGCGCAAAATCGCGCGGATCGGCGCCCATCGAGATCGAGACCATCCGGATCGCGCCGGACATATGGGTGTTGGCCAGACGGATGACGGCCTCGGCCGCGGCCTCGACTGACAGGCCCAGGGGGGCCGCGATCTGCGCTTGCATGGCTACAAAGGCCGGCTCCGCTGCCTGGCCGAAACGGCTCGCAGGCAAACGGCCAAGGATCAGGTTCGCGTCCGAAATCGTGACCCTGGTACCGCCCCGGCCATAGCAGACCGGCCCCGGGGTGGAGCCCGCGCTTTCCGGACCGACCCGCAGCATGCCGCCCGCGTCGATCCGAGCGATGGAGCCTCCGCCTGCGCCCACGGTGCGCACATCGACCATCGGCACATGGATCGGCATGGCATATTCAACCTCGATCTCGTTCGAAACCGGCGCAACCCCGTTCCGGATCATCGCGACATCGGTCGAGGTGCCGCCCATGTCGTACGTCAAGAGATTGGACAACCCGGCCCGCCGCCCGGTCGCCACGGCGGCCATCACGCCCGAGGCAGGGCCGGACATGACCGTCTTCACCGCCTCTTTCGCGACATCCTTGGCAGCGACCATCCCGCCATTGCCATTCATCACCAACAAGTCGCGGGCATAGCCCTTGGCGGCCAGTTGATCGGCCAATCGGGCCACATAGCGCTCCAGCAAGGGTTGGACCGAGGCATTGACGGCAGCGGTCACCCCGCGTTCATACTCGCGGGATTCCGACAGAAGTTTATGCCCCAAGGTGATGTAATCATTGGGCCAAATGCGCTGGGCGATCTCGCCCGCGCGCAATTCATGCGCGGGGTTTGCATAAGCATGAAGAAAGTGGATCACCAAGGCCTCGCAGCCCGCATCGCACAGCCGCATGATCGCCAGTCGAAGGCCATCCTCGTCCAGTGGGGTCAAAACCTGGCCTCGCGCGTCCATCCGCTCGGGCACTTCCAGCCGCAGGTCCCGGGGGATGATTGGGACAAAATGCCCTTTCATGCCATAGGCTTGCGGGCGGGTGCGGCGACCAAGCTCCAACACGTCGCGAAAGCCCATCGTCGTGATCAGCCCGGTCTTTGCAAGTCGCCGCTCCAGCACCGCATTGGTCGTGGTCGTCGTGCCATGAACGATCAGGTCAATTTCGGAAAGGTTTGCCTCAGCCTCGGCAAAGGCATTCAGCACGCCGCCTGACTGGTTCGGCAGCGTGGTCGGCACCTTGGCCAGCCGCACCGCACCGGTCGTGGTATCAAAGATCACCAGATCGGTGAAGGTTCCGCCTACGTCAACGCCTGCGACAAGCCCGGTCATTCAGACACCCACATAGGTTCGAAATACATCAGCACCTGGCTTCAACTCCTTGGCAGAAAGGATTTTCTCGATCCGCCCGCCCGTCATGAAGGCCACGGTATCCGCCAGCTTCAGCACCGCATCGACCCGCTGTTCGACAAGCACCACCGCGACGCCCTGCGCCTTCAGTGTCAGGACCGCGTCCTGGATGAGCGTGATCATCGAGGGCTGCAGCCCCTCGGTTGGCTCGTCAAGGAGCAGAACCTTCGGCGCAAGACACAGCGCGCGGGCAATCGCCAGCATCTGCTGCTCGCCCCCCGACAGGGTCTGGGCCGTCTGGGTCAGCCGTTCGCGCAGGCGGGGGAAAAGGGTCAGCACGTGGTCAAGAGTGGTCGGGTCATTGCCCTGAACAAGGCCGCCGACCGCAAGGTTTTCGGCCACGGTCAGCGGGCCGAACAGGCGGCGTCCCTGGGGGACGTAGGCCAGGCCGCGCTTTGCGATCTCATGCGCGGGCAGGCCTTGAAGCGCGACGCCGCTGAGGTGGACCGAACCGTCGCTTGCGGGGACAAGGCCCATGAGACATTTGAGGAAGGTCGATTTTCCGACGCCGTTCCGGCCCATCAGACAGGTGATCTGGCCCGCCTCGGCCCGGAAATCGACCCCGCGCAGGACGGTCACCAGGCCATAGCCCGCCGTCAGGTCTTTGACCTCAAGCGCCAAGATAAGCCTCTTGGACCAAGGGGTTTGCGCGAATTTCTTCAGGCGTTCCGGTGGCGAGCACCTGGCCAAAGTTCAGCACCGTGATCCGGGTTGCAAGGTCCATCACCACCTCCATGTTGTGCTCGATGAGAAGGACCGTGGTTTCGGGAACAAGGCTTTCCACCAACCGCTTGAAGCCCTCGATCTCGGACGCCGCAAGGCCTTGCGTGGGTTCATCCAGGATCAAGACCCGCGGGTTCAGCGCAAGGCCCATCGCAAGCTCCAAAAGTCGCTGGTGGCCGTAGGCAAGGGTCTGCGCTTCCTGCTCCTCCAGCCCCACAAGGCCCACGCGGGCCAGCGCGGCTTGCGTGCGACCGTGCAGGTCTTTTGCGCCCTGAGCCTGTACGGCAAGGGCCACGTTGTCAAAGACCGTCAGGCGCGGAAAGATCGAGGTGATCTGAAACGTGTAGGCGATGCCCTTCCTGACGCGGATATGGGCGGGAAGGTGGGTGATGTCCTCCGTCCCAAGGTGGATGGTTCCGGACTGGGCCATGCGGCGGCCAGAAAGCAGGCTTACAAACGTGGTCTTGCCCGCGCCGTTCGGTCCGATCAGCGCGTGGATCTCGCCTGCCATCAGGCTGAAATCGACGCCATCTACCGCCTTCAAGCCGCCAAAATGCAGCGTCAGGTCGTGCGTTTCGATCAGGGAAGCCATTTGAGCCACCTTTCCCGGATCGTACCCAGGATCCCCTTGGGGGCAAATAGGACGAGTACCACAAGGGCCAGCCCGACCAGGAACAGATAGGCCGTGGTAAGGCCGGAGGCGGCCTCGATCAGCGCGAACATCAATGCCGCGCCGAGAAGGGGGCCGATTGTCGTGCCCGCCCCACCCAACAGGACATAAAGCATCGGCAGGATCGAATACTGGATCGTCGTGAAGCTCGCGCCGACATAGCCAAAGAGGAGTGCATAAGCGGCCCCCGCGGCGCCTGCGTAAAGGCCCGAAATCGTCAGTGCGGCAAGCTTCACCGCAAAGGGATTGTAGCCCAGCATCCGTGACCGCTCTTCGTTCTCGCGCATCGCGACCATGGTCCGGCCAAACGGTGAGCGGACGAGGGCGAGGCTGACCAGAAGGCCCAAGGCAAACAGCGCAAGCGCCGCGAAAAAGCGGGGCGTGTCGGTGGAAAGGTCGAACCCAGCAAATGTGCGACTGGCGGCAGCGAGGGTAAATCCCTCGTCCCCGCCGGTCGTGGGGGCAAAGTAAAGGATCGTCAGATACCCGGCTTGGGCGAACATGAGCGTCACGATCATGAAGCTGACCCCGGCGGTGCGCAGCGCCAAAAGCCCCACGGCGGCGGCCATCACACCGCCTGCAACGGTTCCGACAATCAGCGCGGGTCCTGCGGAAAAGCCCCAAAGCTGCGCGGAAAGCCCCGCTGCATACATCCCCGCACCCAAAAGGAGCGCGTGGCCGAGCGACAGCAGCCCGGTATAGCCGAACGCGAGATTATAGCCCATGGCAAAGACCGCCAGAACCATGATCCGGGCAAGGTTGGTCGTGTGATAGGGCGACAGCAGGAACTGCGCGGCGAAAAGTACTGCAATCAAGACGAGGTGCAGGGCCCAGACTTTCACGCTTTGGCTCCGAACAGGCCTTGCGGGCGAAAGACGAGGACCATGGCGACCAGCAGCGTGGCGAGGATTTTGGCCAGCGTCGGCGCAAAGAACATCGAGATCACGCCGTCAGAAAGCCCGATCACGAGGGCGGCGATCAGGGTCCCGCGCAGGCTGCCCAAGCCACCGATGATCACCACGATGAAGGACAAAAGAAGCGTGTCGCCGCCCATCAGGTAATGCGCCTGCTGGATCGGCACGATCAGCACCCCCGCAAGGGCTGCAAGCCCGGCTCCCAAGGCGAAGGTGCCCATGTAGACCCGGTCAACATTGATCCCGAAGGCGCTTGCAGTGGTGCGGTCGACTTGCGTGGCGCGCATGATAAGGCCCGCCTTGGTGCGCGTGATGAAGGCCCAAAGGGCGAGAAGAACCACGCAGGCGGCGAAGACCACAAAAAGCTTGTAGCCGGAATAGCCAAACCACGGCAGCTGGATGCGCCACTCGAACGGGGCCTGCACCGGGTTGGCGTTCGGGCCGTAAAGGCTAAGCGTCGCCTGCTCGATCATGTAGAGCAGCCCGATGGTGGCGACGATTGTCGCCTCGGGGTCATAGTTCAGCCGCTTCAGAATGAGCCCGTCCGTCGCGGCCGCCAAGGCGCCGACGACAAGAGGTGCCACGATCAGGGCCGCCATAAAGGCAAGCGCGGCGTGACCAGGAACATGGGCTGCGACAACCCAGGCCAGGACCGCGCCCAGCATGTAGAATGCTCCGTGCGCGACGTTGACGACGCGCATGACGCCGAACACGAGCGAGAGCCCGCTTGCGGCCAATGCAAGGACCGCAGCAGTCACAAGGCCCTCCATCAGGGCGAGGAGCAGGAAAGGTCCGAAAGCCATTTGGGTCCAACTAGTGGGAGGGTAGGCAGACTGCCCGCCCTGTGTGGCGCGGAATGGAGGGCGGGCAATCTGCCCGCCCTTTCGGCCTCAGAACGCCATCGTCGTATAGTCGACGGCATCCTCATAGGCGCCATCGGCCATGCTGGTTTGGTGGACCCGCACCAGCTTGCCGCCCTGCACTTGGGAAATGCTCTGGGTGCCGAAAACCTGGTGGGTTTTGCCGTTGAACATCTTTGCGCCCTGCGGGCGTTCGATCCCGTAGGGCAGATCGGTCATCGCCTCCATCGCCTCGACAAACTTCTGCCGATCAGCGGGGCCGGTGTAACCCGAGGCCTCCATGCCGGCCTTGATCGCGAAAAGCGTCTCCCAGGTGGAGAACATGTGGGAATAGGTCGAAACATCTGCCGCATCGCTGACCGACGCGCCGTTGTCGTCGACGCCGACCGCGGCCCGGTAAGTTGCCTCATGTTCGCCCGCATCCGCCGGTTTCACCCGGTTGTGGCCTTCCCAGAAGTAGCTGCCTTCCAGGAATTCGAGGCCCGGGGTCGCGGTATCCACCGCCTCCAGGCTGTCGATGAAGCCGAAGAACTGCGGCTTGGCACCGGAGCCGTAGAATTCGCCCAATTCCTTGACGAAGGTCAGAACGGCGGGGCCGACCATGACGTGGTACAGGACTTCGGTTTCCGCCGGGATCTGGGGCAAGTAGCGGGTAAAGCTGGTTTCCGTCGGCGGGATCGCGATCTGGGCGATGACCTCGCCGCCCATTTCGGCCATCTTGGCGGTGAAGAAGTCGCGGTGGTCGTGGCCGAAGGCGAAGTCGGGGTAGACCATCGTGACCTTCTTCCCGAGATTCGCGCTGATCCAGGGAGCCATGGCCTGGATCTGGCTGCGCACATCAGTGATCCCAGGCTGTAGCGTCCAGCGGTTCAGCATGCCCGAGGCGACGTGGTAGCCTTCCGAGCAGACGAGGTAGGGCACCTTCAGCTCGCCCGCCCTTGGCGCAGAGCCGATGACCACATGTGAAAAGAGCGTCCCCATGACAACGTCGCAGCCATCCGATTGGGTCAGCTTGTCCACCACTTCCGAGCCGCGCTTGGGGTCGGTTGCGTCATCCTCAAAAAGGATCTCCACCGGGCGGCCGGCGATCCCGCCGCCATCGTTGATCAGCTTGAGCGCGGCCTGTGCCGTGCGCTCATACCAGCGGCCATAGCTGGCCCCGATGCCGGTCCGATGCAGCTGAAAGCCGATCTTGATCGGCGCTGCTTGCGCGCCGACATGCCCAGGCAGTGCCGCCGCCAGCAGCCCCGCGCCGCTTGCCATCAGAAGGTGGCGGCGGGTGGGATGAAGAAGTGTGTTTCTTGTCATGTTCGTCTCTCCACTGTTGCGGCCTCGTATCGGGCCCTTGATAGTCATGAGGCGTGCTGGCCTCGGAAAAGGTCTGTCGATCACCCGGTTTTTGCGGTGGACAGCAGCCAAAGGCCCAAAACGGTATAGGCGACCATCAGGATGGTCATCGGCAGATGTGCGACGGGCCTTGCGTCGCGACCCGCCAGTTTCAGCACCAGAACCACCGCCAAGAGATGCGCGCCAAGGATCGCGGCGAACTGTGCCCCGTAGATCATGGGCATCACGCGGGGGTTGGTAACGAACCCGAACGAGACGTAGAACGGCGGCAGACCCAGAAAGCTGTCGCCGGTGAACAGCGGGTCATTCAGCGCGGCCAGCGTGTATTGGCCGGCGGTCAGCAGCATCATCAGGTAATGCGCCGCATGGTACCCGGCGGCGATTGCAAGAAACGACAGCATGACCGGCCCGGCGGCAAACCCGCCCCCCATCCGTCGTCCCAACAAGATCGCCCCCAGGATCAGCGCCAGCGTCGACACCCAGACCGCCAGCAACCCGACGGTATTGATCCCCATCACCGCACTGCGCCCGGTCGGCTCCAACGGGTTTTGCCCGATCAGCGCTTGCCACCAGAACGTCTCCATCAGCCCGTCAAAGGTCAGGGCGGCAAGCGCGAGGCTGACAAAGACCATCGCTGAAACAGTCAGTGGCGGCATCCCAAGCACCTGCGTGCCTGGCCACCCACGCATCAGACGGGCACGACGGCCGCTGATGTCCAGCCAAAGCGGGGAGACCTTGGCGATAAGGGCGAAAAGGAATGTAAGAAACTCACCCTTTTCCAGCCACTCCTCGCCCTCAAGCGTGGCGAGAACAAAGATCACCAGCCAATAGCCCAAAGCCACCGAGGCAAGAACAGCCGGGTCGTCGGGGTAAAGCGAGACCAGTTGAAACCAGGCAAACCCGGCGTAGCCAATGACCGCAGGCCAGTGACCAAAGCGCGACAGCCCGATCTGACCGGTTCGGCTCAACAAAGTCCGTGCAATGCGAACCGGCGCGATCCACGGATTGATTGACCGCCAGACATTGCCAAAAAGCATCGACGCCAAAGGCACCGCAATCCACACACCCGTCCAGAAAACCAGCGTCATCAAGTTGTGCATCGGGTCCCGCTCGCCGAAAAAGCCGACAAAGAGGAGACCGAGGAAAATGAGAAAAGCCAGATAGGAGGTCAGGCTATCGGGCAGGATGACCGGTCGTTCCCAAACGAGTCGCTCTTCCATCGCAGGCATGCGGTGGGCGAGGGCGCCCAGGACGGCCGTCAGGGTAACGGTCAGCGCGGCGGCGGTAATGTAGTGGCCCGTGGGCAATGTCAGGATCACCGACGGGGGCAGGGCGCAGGCAAACGCCACGCCTGGAAGGATCAACGTCGCGGCACTCGTGGCACCAAGAATTCTGACGAATTCCCGGCAAAAGCCCTGACGGAGATTGGCGTGTGGCTTCACTTTCAACGCAACCCATCCTCCCCTTTCGCCTGGTTGATCTCCAACCCTCCCATCCGCGAATGCACACGCCCGCCGCGGGCCATGGCAAGCGCAAACAGAACTTCATGACTGCGCGGCGCGTCGGAGCAGGCGACCGTGATGACGTCAAACCGTGACCGGACATAGGCCGCGTTCAGATGCCCAAGCGGGATGTCCAGCGTCGCGCCCAGGCCTCCAACCTTCATCGTGCTTGGCACGATCGCACGGCATTCACCCAGTCGGTCGCGCATGCCGTAACCGCCTGCGACATGCCAAAGCGCGCCATGCTCGCTTTCACCGGCTTCGCCGACGATGGCCCCCTTGCCATAGGCATCGATGCCCGCCCGACCGCCCAATGCGGCAACAAGACGGTCCGTCAGGTCCAGTGCGAGAGGCTTCAGCGCGTCCATCGCGAACTGCAGATCGGGCGTGTAGCGCCCCGCAAAAGGGTTGGCGCAGATCGCATAAATCGCGCCCCGAACCGGCGCAGGCGCTACGACAGGCCCGCCCTCGTGCAGGATCTCCTCGATCTGCACCACGATCTTGCGCAACGCGAACTCAGCCACCGGTCACCCCCAAAGCGGAAATCCCGCTCACCCTGGTTTCATCCTGCAAGAAAAGTGCCGCCCCTTCAATCAGGCCGCGCGCCCGGAACCCTTCCGCAGCGGCAAGGCCCGCATCGAGCGCTTGCGCCCGGTCATCTGCCGAAATCGGCGGCACCTCGACCGTGACCCGCCGGTCGCCAAGATCGCTGTCCGATTGCAGGTCCCGCGCCGGACGCCGCAGGATGCCCGGATGATCAACGTCAACCGCATTCGCGATCATCGTCGCGGCGGCGTCCGCCATCGCCGCCGTCCGCGCGAGCACCGTCACCGCATCGGCGATACCAAACGAAAAACTGCGCCCCCGCCAGCCCGAAGTCGCAATTCCCCGGACCGGATCGCTTGCGCGCAGTGTCACCCGGTCAAGCCCACCGGTGACCGCCAAAGCGCAGGTCAGGCTTTCATCAGGGCCGAGCCAGAGCGCGATGTCCCCGCCATTGTTGGCATAGGCTCGCACTATCCCCGGGCCGACCAGCGCCGACAAGACATGCTCGGCCACGGCTCCCGCGACCGCCGCCATGGGGGTGAGGAAGGCAGGCCGGAACGGGGCCACTGCCGCTGTCATGCATCGGGCGATCACGCCTTCGACCCCGGCGCCGTCGGTGCGCAGGGCGGGAAGCTCGGCCACCAGTTCTTCTAGCACCGTCGCAAATCGCGCGGCCCCCCGCGCAAAGCCCGCCCGGACGGCTGAAGCCTCGCCAAATGCTTCGGCCACGATGTCGATCGGCCCGTGTTGCAAATGAAGGCGGCCATCGGGCAGGAGGGCCGCCATCGCGCTGCTTTTGGCGTAAGCATCGCGCCTTTTGACCAGCGCGGGCCTTTTGGCCAAAGCAGCAAGGGCCAGGCCGGGAACTTGCGGCTGTGCGCGCCAGTTGGGCTGTGTGGTTTCAGAGGCGCTTGTCACTGCGGCCATGGGACGACCCTTGCGCTTGTCGGGTATTCCCCACCCTCGATCACCGACTGGTCCAGCGTGCGAATGCTTTCTTCGTGTCCGCCCATTGCCAGGTAAGCCTCACGCGGCAAGGTGAATTCCAAAGGTGCGACAAGCGCCGGGGTCGGCACGTAACCGAAAGCGCCTTTCGGCAGACGGGTCACGTCCACCATGAAAGTGATTCCGCCGCCCGGCCAGACGAACGTCTCGGCCCCGCCGCTGGTCAGCCGGGTGACCTGACCCTGCACCGACTGCGTCAGCCGCACCGGATTTCTCGTCACCCCCGCCCGCAGACTGCCCCCCGCGCCGCCCATGAAAAGGACCGTGCAGAGCGAGGGCTCGCAGTTTTCCGCGATCAGCTCGACCGATTTCCGCAAGCTTTCCGGCAGCGGCTGCGGCACCGGCTGCAACTGCGTATCGAGCACATAATAGGCGTATTGCTCGCCCGTGGTGGACACCATCAAGAGCCGCAGCCCCGGCCGCGCGCCTTTCTTCGGGTTCCAGTCGCCCAGTATCTCCAGCGGATTGGTCAGCCGGGTTCCGCCCCAGCCTTGCCCCGGCTCCGAGACGCGGAAATAGCGGCCCGGCGTGGATCGGTGGCCCTTGATCTTGATGCCCGTCGGCTCCCAACCGATGACCTTTCCGGCCTGATGCTCGCTCACGACGCCGGTAATGTGGTCATCGACCACCACCACCTCGTCCACCAAGCCCTGCCACTGCACGGCAAACATGCCGATCGTGGCCGATCCGCAGCCGACCCGCATCCGACGTTCCTGCACCCCATCCACGATGGGCGCAGATCCCGCCTGCACAATCACGCGGCTGCCGCCTTCGATCTCCATCTCAACCGCTTCGCCGTTGCAAAGCGCCAGCATGGCGGCGCACGTGACCCTGCCTTCCGCCTTGCTGCCGCCCGTCAGGTGATGGACGCCCCCAAGCGACAGCATTTGCGAGCCGTATTCTGCGGTGGTCACATGGCCAACGGGCTCGCCCTGAACCCGGACGACCGCCCCTTCGCTCCCCAGAAAGCGGTCGGTGTCGACCTTCACCTTGACCCCGCAATAGGAAAAGATCGCTTCGGTCACGACGGTGATCATGTCCGCGCCATCTATCCGCGAGGACACGATAAAGGGCGCGGGCTTGTAGTCGGGATAGGTCGTGCCTGCGCCGATCCCGGTGACAAAGGCATCGGCCGGCACGGGCGAGCCGTCCCAGTCCCGCAGGGCAAAAGGGACCACCCGACCTTTCGCTTCGACGGTATGCGACAGCATCACAACCGGATCGGTCCGCACGATCCGGCCACCCTCATTGGCATAGCGGTCGCAGGCCCCGGTCTGGCCGGGCGCGATGTAGCACATCACCGGGCAGGCATCGCAGCGGATCTTTTCGGGCGCGTCGGTCACTTTGACCCTCCGCCGGGGGCCGGCCCCCGGACCCCCGGGATATTTGCGGACAGGAGATGAGGCTTTGTGTGCATCATGACCTGCTTGTGATGGCGGCGCGCAGGCGGTGTGGCAGCGCGGGGACTTGCGTGATCTCGACGCCCGTCGCATGGCGGATCGCGTTCAGGATGGCCGGCGCGGTCGGGATCAGCACATGCTCGCCCAAGCCCTTGGCTCCGAATGGACCTTCGGGATCTGGCACCTCGATCAACAGGCTTTCGATGGGGGGCACGTCGCCGAATGTGGGGATCAGATAGTCGTGCAGGTTCTCTGTCCGGTTGGGCAGGTACTCTTCCATCAGCGCAAGGCCGATGCCCTGCGCAATGCCGCCCTCGATCTGGCCCCGGGCGAGCATGGGATTGATCGCGCGGCCAAGGTCATGGGCGGCGGTGATCTTCAGCAGGCGGACCGTGCCCAGCGTCTGGTCTACGTCCAGTTCGACCAACTGTGCGCCATAGCCGTAAACGGCGTAAGGCGTGCCCTGGCCGTTTGCATCAAGCCTTGTGGTGGGTGGATCATAAGTCGCCTCGGCCGACAGTGCGAGGCCGTGGGGATCACGGGGCAGGCCGGCAAGGTCGATCCGGGTTGACGTCGCCCCGGCGCGAACAACGAGCGAGGCAGCCTCAAGCGCCAGAACTGCGTCTTGGCCTGCATTGGCCCGGCGCAGGATCGCAGTGCGTAAAGCCTCTGCCGCCGCCTTGGCAGCCCGCCCCGAGACAAAGGTCTGCCGACTGGCCGAGGATTTTCCGGCATCGGGGGTCAGCGCGGTATCAGGCCCGATCAGGCGAAAGGTCGCCAGCGGCAGGCCCAGGGCTTCTGCCGCGATCTGGGCGATGACGGTGTTTGAGCCCTGTCCGATATCCGTGGCACCCTGATGCAGGACCACCTCGCCCTGATGCGATATCCCGATGCGGATGGTCGACGGGTTCGGCAACGCGGTGTTTCCGCAGCCATACCAGCATGACGCGACGCCGACACCCCGCCCCGGGCCGGCCTCGGCCAGAGCGCGCACCCAATGTGGGCGCAGGGCAGTCAGGCATTCGTGGATGCCCGTCGCCCGCAGGGCTTGCCCAGTTGCCGTGACATCGCCATCGCGCAAGGCGTTCAGGATCCGGAACTCCAGCCGGTCGATTTTGGCCTTTTCGGCCAGCCGGTCATAGAGCGTCTCTTGCCAAAGCGCCCCTTGCGGCACGCCAAACCCCCGGAACGCTCCGGAAACGGGGCCATGGGTGTGGATCGCCCGCGCCTTGGCCATGACGTTCGGTGTGAGATAGGGCCCTGATACATGCACCGGAACGCGGTTCGCCACCGTCGGGCCCCAGCTGGAATAGGCCCCGGTGTTGAACAGGCCCTCGAATTCCACCGCTGTGATCTTGCCATGGGCATCGCATCCGATCCGCCCCTGCATTTCCGCCGGATGGCGCTTGGTGGTCGAGGTCATGCTTTCCTGGCGCGAATAGACCATCCGGCTGGGCCGACCGGTATTCAGCGTCACCAGTCCGATCAAAGGCTGCAGCGAAATGTCGAGTTTGGATCCGAACCCGCCACCCACCGCCGACGGGATGATCCTGACCCGCTCCATCGGCAGCCCAAGGATCGCTGCCGTGTCTTCGCGGTCCATCGCGGGGGCCTGCGTGCAGGCGCGGATGACAAGCGTGTCACCGTCCATCCATGCAGCACCTGCTTCGGGCTCGATATAGGCATGTTCGACAAAGGCCGTGGTCATGGTTCCGGTGACGACATGCGCGCTTGTTGCCAGCGCTGCGGCGGCATCGCCCTTGATCACACGCCCTTCGATCAAAAGATTGCCGGGGCGACCCGGATGCAAGGGTTCGGCCCCTTCCGCCTCTTGCGGCGTGGTCACGGCCGGCAGGGGCTCCCAATGGACGGGAAAGCCGGAAAGGTCGGGCTCCGTCCCCGGCTCAAACGCCACCAAAGCCACGCATTCCCCCCGGAACCGGGCGGGGGACGGCGCAATTGCGGGCTGGTCGGCGAAGGGTGGGATGACGGAAAACGCATTGCGACCGGGGATATCGGCCGCGGTAAAGATCGCCGCAACGCCAGGGCGACTGCGGAACGCCTGAAGCGCGCCGATCTGAAAGGCCGCGTGAGCATAAGGCGAGCGGATGGCTTTCACGACCAGCGCGCCTGTGGGCCACTCGTCGGCGCCAAAGCTGTCACCGGCAACCTTGGCCGCGCCATCCAGCCGCTGGACAGAAGCCCCAACCCCGCCCTCCGACACCACCGTCTCAGCGCCTTGTCCTGCCGAAACGACGGCCGCGATGATGCTGCGATAGCCCGTGCAGCGGCATAGGACGCCGCCAAGCGCGGTTTCCACCTCCTTGCTCGAAGGCTGGGCGTTCCGCGTAAGCAACTCGGCCGCCGTCAGCAGCATTCCCGGGGTGCATATCCCGCATTGCGCCGCACCATGGGCCTGGAAACTGGCGCGCAGGCGGACGAGTTCCGGCGTCGCCGCTTCGATGGTCGTCACGTGGCGCCCGGCGACGCGGGTGGCAGGGGTGAGGCAGGCGCAGACCGCTTCACCGTCCAAAAGCACGGTACAGGCCCCGCAATCGCCCGCGTCGCAGCCAACTTTGGTGCCGGTCTTGCCCAGCCGCTCGCGCAGGGTTTCCGACAGCCGCTCGGTCGGAGGGGCGTCCACCGTCACGCGTGCATTGTTCAGCGTGAAGGAGATCATCCAAGCGCCTCCATCACCGCACGGCGGACCAATTCCACTGCGGCCTCGTGCCGGTAAGCCGACGTCGCCCTGACGTCGTCGATAGGTGCAAGTGCAACCTGCACGTCCGGGGCGGAAATCCTGCCAACTGCATCGGCCACAGGACAGCCGCGCAGCGCCGCTTCGACCAGGGGCAACCGGGCCGCAACCGCCGAACAGGACCCGACCGCCACCGCAGCCTCGGACACGCGCCCGCGCTCGACCACAAGCCGCGCCGCCACCATGGCAATGGAGATGACCAGATGGGTCCGCGCGCCAAGTTTCACAAACGCCGACCTCCCGCGCAAGGCACTGTCGGGGATCACGACGGCAGCCAATATCTCGCCCGGTGCCAGCGCGATCTTTCGCGGGCCAAGGAGGAAATCCGTGATGGCAAGCCGTCGGGTTCCGGTTGCCGAAAGCAGCTCGACTTCTGCATCCATTGCCAGAAGCGGCGGCACCCCGTCGGCAGCGGGCGAGGCGTTGCAGAGATTGCCGCCAAGCGTGCCCGCATTCTGTATCTGCCGCCCGCCGACCTGAAGTGCTGCCTGCTGAAGCGCGCGGCAGGCCTCGGGCAGATCGGCGGCAGCAATCACCGACCAGGGCGTCGCAGCACCGATCCGCAGACCGCCGCCTCGCCTGATCCCGGCGAAACCAGGCAAAGCCGTCACATCCAGCAAAGATCCTGCGAGGCACGACCCGGCACCAGGGTAAAGATCCGTCCCACCCGCCAGCACCCGCCAGCCGCCCCCGGCCATCAGCCGCAGCGCATCTGTCACCGTGTCGGGGCGGGCATAGTCCGGCATCACTGGCCCTGAATTCATTTGTATAGAAACAAGGTTGCGGCCAAGTTTTGCGCCTGTCAACAGTCTTGCAAGGCCGAACCACAGCGCGTATCGAACTTGGATGAATGGGGCTGAGCCTTATCGCCTTGATGACCAGATCGGCTTTGTCCTGCGGCGCGTGACGCAGCGACATCTGGCGATCTTTGCCGCCGCCATCCCCGAGGTCACCACCACACAGTTCGCGGTCCTTGCCAGGCTCTTGGAAACCGGGCCGCAATCGCAAAACCATCTTGGCCGAGCCACTGCGATGGATGCGGCGACGATAAAGGGCGTTGTGGGCAGGCTGGCAAAGCTTGGCTATGTCGCCACGGCGGCTGACCCGGACGACCGTCGTCGCCTGACGGTTACCCTGACCGATGTCGGAGCGGCGCTCTTTGAAGCGCGGGCGGCAACCGCGCTTCAGGTGTCGGCGGACACTCTGGCCCCCTTGTCACCCGAGGAACGTATCACGCTCAAGGCCCTCTTGGCCCGCCTGGCCTGAGCGCAGTGGGTGGAGTGGGCATTTGGCCGGCGCGACCACGGGGCAGCGGCGAGATCCCCCAATAGATCCGTGAAACGACTTGGCCGACCTGTCGCATTGTTTGTGCCGCCGGCTGCGGTCGCTTCATCGGACGCCTTTCCTGCCTCGCCTCTCCCCTGCGCGCATCAATGCGGAGGGTCGGCATGGCGCAGCGCGATATCGGCGTGGGAGCCGGCGCTCTGGCGTTCGATCATGCGGTGGACGAGAGGCGGCGAGGATCCCCGATGCAGGCGCAGCAAGGTGTCGGAGACTGCGGCATCGGCGACCGTGCGGCGCATGTTGTGCCGCAGGTAGTCCTCCCAGGTGGCGACGTGGTAGCTTTCGGTCCACATGTCCGGATGTTCCAGATCGCGCAAAAGCACCCATTGCCGCGCTCCATCGCGCCTGCGGATCCGGCGGCGTTCGGTCATGGCGGCAAGGAAGACCGTGATGTCCGCTGGATCGATGTGATAGTCGATCATGACCAGGATCGGGCCACTGCGCGGGCGCAGGTCAAGCTGAAGCTCCGGCGCGCGGAACCGGTCCAGCGGCGACAGATCGATGTCCGCAAAAGACGGTAACGGCAGGCGCAGCCCGACGAACGCCCCCGCAACCAGCCACAGCGCCGCGAGCAAAAGCGCCCGCGGGATCCCGATCGCCCCGGCGACCAGGCCCCAAAGCGCGCTGCCCGCAGCCATCCCCCCGAAAGCCGCCATCTGGTAAAACGCAAGTGTGCGGCCCAGGACCCAGCGCGGCGAGGAAAGCTGCACCGTGACGTTGAAAAGCGACAGCGTCATGACCCAGGCCGCCCCCGCCAGCGCCACAGCGGGCAAGCCCGTCCAGAGGCTTGAGCTGACCGCAAGCACGACAAGGGCAAGCGCAAAGCACGCAAAGCCAAGCCGGATGACGCCTTCGCCCCCAAGTCGGATACGTATCGCCGCATTTGCAAAGCCGCCGCCAAGCGCCCCCAGTCCTAACGCGCCGAGCATCAGGCCATAGGTCACGGCGTCGCCGTTCATCCGGTCACGCGCGACGATGGGAAGCAGCGCCATCACGCTCACCGCGCCAAGCCCGAACAGACACGAGCGCAGCATCACGCGCATCAGGTTGGGTGACAGCAGGACATAGCGAAGCCCGGCCGGAACCGCCATCGCGAAGGGTTCTCGGGGCAGGGTCTGGGCCGGTGTGGCGGGCTTCCACCACCAGATTGCGGCGATGATAGGGAAGTAGGAGATGGCGTTGACCAGGAAGGCCGCCGCGGCACCAAAGGCCGCGACAATCGCACCGCCCGCAGCGGGGCCGATCGAACGCATGAGATTGAACCCCATGCTGTTGAGAGAGACCGCCTCGGGGACCTCGTCGCGGGGGACAAGTTCGCCGACCGAAGCCTGCCAGGACGGGTTGTAGAAAGCCCCCCCGATGCCGATCACGAATGTGAAGGCGAGCAGCGACCATTCGTTCAGTACCCCTGTCCGCGCGGCCAGAACGAGGCATACCGAAGTGACCCCCATCAGTATCAGGGCGGCAAGCATCACGCGCCGGCGGTCAAAGCTGTCGGCCAGTGCGCCCGCTGCAAGGGCAAAGATCAGGATGGGCAGCGTCCCCGAGGCTTGCACAAGGGCGATGAGGCCGGGCGACGACGTTAGTGACGTCATCGTCCATGCAGCGGCGACACCCTGCACCAATCCGCCAAAGTTCGACATCTGAGATGCGGCCCAAAAGCGCCGGAAATCTGCGTGCCGGAGCGGTTTGAGGGCGGAGGGGCGGTCGACCATTGTGATACTCCGCAGCGATTGAGCCCCGCCCGGGCAGAAAGGTCAAGCCGGCAGGCGCACAGATTCCTGCGGGTTTCCGGCAAAGGCCGCATCGGCAACGATCGCGCGTCTGTTCGGGTTGCAGCCGAGGCACCGCGACGGGCTGGAAGCGTAAACGCCACCGGCAATGGCCACGGACCTGGATCCGACGGGTCTATCTCGCCCGAAGAACCGCCGAACCAATGCGGGCGCGCACATCCGGCGGTTCCGCCGCCACGGCACGGGCAATTGCAAAAAGGTCTTGTCGGGCCGCGTGCAGCTTGTCGATCAGGGCGACGACCACTGGCAGCGCAGCATCGTCCAGGTCAAGATCCTCTGCCAGATCGCACAGCACCTGCATCCGCGCGACGTCATCCTGCCGGAAGACAAGACGCGTGACCTCGTTGTCAGCCCGGCGCAGAGGAACGACGACCTCCGTCTCGATGAAGGCGACAAGACGCGTGCGCGTGAGACCAGGGACGGTGGCAATGACTTCGTCTTCGGTCAGGTGGTCGGTCATGACAGGGCCTCGTTCAGCATCTCCGCGCGCGGGTCATGGGCATGTTCTTTCCGCCATTCCGTCAGGAAATCGCGCAATGCGTCGTCAATGACCGGCGGCGCCACGATGCGCAGTTCGACGCGTTGATCGCCGGCACGTCCACCGGGCCGCGACACGCCCCGGCCGCGCATTCGCAGGATGCGGCCAGAGCTGGCACCCTTGGGAATGGTCAGGGTGACGGGCCCGTCAATCGTGGGGGTGACGACCTTCGCCCCCAGCACGGCCTCGTCAATGGTGATCGGCAGGGTCAAGACGATGTCGTCGTGCTCGCGTCGAAACACGGGATGCGGGCGCACGGATAGCGTGATGAGCGCGTCCCCCGCCGGACCGTCGCCATAGCCCGCGCCACCCTTGCCACGCAGGCGCAAGGTCTGGCCGTCATGCGCGCCTTGCGGGATCTTGACGGAAATGCCGTTGCCATCGGGCAGGGTGATCTGCAACTCGCCGCCGCGCACGGCATCCAGGAATGGCACCTGAAGCGCGTAGTGCAAATCGGGGCCGGGCGCGGCAAAAGTCCCGTGCTCGCGCGGGTTGAAACCGCCGCCGCGTGTGCGCTGACGCAGGATCTCGGCGAAGATATCGGCCGGATCGCCCTGCGCCTCGAAACCACGCCCCTGCTGATAAGGGCGCCCAGAAGCCTCTGCAAAGTCGCGATAGTACTGGCGCTGGGGGCGTTCCACGCCTGCCGCATCGATCTCACCGGCGTCGAACCTTGCGCGTGTCGCGGGGTCCTTCAGCACATCATAAGCCGACGAGATGGCCTTGAACCGGGCCTCGGCAGCGGCATCATCGGGATGCAGATCGGGGTGGCTGGTGCGGACCAGCTTGCGGTAGGCCCGCTTGATGTCCTCTGCCGTGGCGGAGCGGGTCAGGCCAAGTACTTCATAGGGATCGTTGGTCATGCGTCAAATTCCTGCCCGTGACGTCACCGCCGGCAATCTTTTTCAGTCTGCGCAGGATAGCCGTTCTACCCGGCATCCGCATCAGTGGCAAAACCGGATGCCTTGCGCGAAACGAACCCCGGCATTCTGCGCGCACATGCCGCAAGCTTATTGCCTCGCTGCGACCCGCAACACCGCCGCGAGTGTGGCAAGGGCCAGCGTCTGCGCCTCGCCCACACCAAGCATCTCGTCGTCGTCGCGCACGTCTGACCGGCGCAAAGAGCATCGCCACGCCCCTGAAGGCCGCGCCCGCCCATGGACCGAAAAGTGCCAGCCGGGCAGCGCCGCGATCACCAGTTCCACAATGGCATCGGTCGACGCCGCGATATCGTCTGGAATCTGGCCAGCCGCCGCAGGGAAGCTTCCGCGCAGCGCTTCGGCAACCTCTGCGGTCAAGCCCGGATCCGCATAACTTGTGGCCTCGACCCTTTTTGCCAAGCTTTCACGATCAATCGGTGGCATGCTTTTGCTCCCTGCCTTGTCCTGTTGGAACGACAACTCCGCGGGCGGATCGGCGCGGATGGTCCGGCCGACGCACAACGGCTGAACGATACCACGCTGCCACCAGGTGGCTTTGATCCGTATCAAGGTCTGCGATTTCAACACCTGCAATACTGACGCCGCATTTGAAACATCCGTAAGGAGCGAGGGTCATGACGGGATCTGCACGACGGGTTATGTGGTTCGACGAGTTGTCGCGGGCGGACGTCGCTCTGGTAGGGGGCAAGAATTCGTCACTGGGCGAAATGGTGCGGCAACTTGGACCGAAAGGCATCAAGGTGCCGCCGGGATTTGCCACCACCGCCGAGGCCTTCAGCGACTACCTGACCGCAAATGGTCTTGACGAGATGATTGCCGCGACCCTGGCACGGCTTGAGGCGGGCAGGATCTTGCTGCCCGAGGCCGGAACCTCGATCCGCAGCGCCATCAAGGCCGGCGAGTTCCCCGACCGGACCCGGAGCGAGATCGTCGCCGCCTTTCGCGAACTGGCCAGCCGCACGGGATCAAAGGACCTTTCGGTCGCCGTGCGTTCCAGTGCCACCGCCGAGGACCTGCCGGATGCCAGCTTTGCCGGACAGCAGGAAACCTACCTGAACGTGCGTGGCGAGGCGGCACTTCTGGACACCTGCCGGCGCTGCTATGCGTCACTCTTTACCGACCGGGCGATCACCTACCGGATGCTGAAAGGCTTTGGCCACACCAAGGTCGCGCTGTCGCTCGGCGTGCAACTGATGGTGCGCTCCGACATCGGGGGGTCCGGCGTGATGTTCTCGATCGACACCGAGTCAGGCTTTGACCAGGTCGTCCTGATCAACGCCGCCTGGGGCCTGGGCGAAAACGTCGTGCAAGGCGCGGTGAACCCCGATGAATATCAGGTCTTCAAACCCTTGCTGTCGAACCCGGCACTATCCCCCATTGTCGAAAAGAAGCTGGGCGAGAAAGAGCAGAAGATGGTCTATGCCGGCACCACCGGCGGCGAGACCAAGAACGTGCCGACATCCAGGGCCGAACGCGCGCGCTATGTGCTGAACGACGCCGAGATCCTTGAACTTGCGCGCCAGTCCTGCACCATCGAGACGCATTACGGCCAGCCGATGGACATGGAATGGGCCCGCGACGGCGAGACCGGCACCCTTTACATCGTTCAGGCCCGGCCCGAGACGGTGCAATCGCGCGCCAAGATCGGCGTGCTGAAATCCTACCACGTCACCTCGCATGGCGCGACGCTGCTCAAGGGCCTCAGTGTGGGCGAGGCGGTCGTGTCCGGCACGGTCTGCCTGATCGAGAACGCCCGCGACATTGACCAGTTCGTCGACGGTGCGATCCTTGTCACCTCCACCACCGACCCGGACTGGGTGCCGATCATGAAGCGTGCGGCGGCGATCATCACCGACCATGGCGGGCGTACCTCGCATGCCGCCATCGTCAGCCGAGAGCTTGGCTTGCCCGCCGTGGTGGGTTGCGGCAACGCAACCGAAATCCTGCACAGCGAGCAAGAGGTGACGCTGTCCTGCGCCGAGGGCGAAGAGGGGTTCATCTATGCCGGAACCTCGGAATTCACGGTCAAGGAACTGCATTACGACGCGGTGCCCGAAACCCGCACCAAGATCATGCTGAACCTCGCAAACCCTTCTGCTGCGTTCCGCTGGTGGCATCTGCCCACCGATGGTGTCGGCCTTGCGCGGATGGAATTCGTGATCAACAACGCAATCAAGGTGCATCCCCTTGCGCTGACCCGGTTCGACGACCTGAAGGACGAGGCCGCGCGGGCAGAGATCGAGACCATGACGAAAGGCTATGCCGACAAGCCCGATTACTTCGTCGAACACCTGGCCCGGGGTCTGTCGCGCATCGCGGCCTTCTGCTTTCCCAGACCCGTCATTGTCCGGATGAGCGATTTCAAGACCAATGAATACGCCAACCTTCTGGGCGGCCGGCAGTTCGAACCGACCGAGGAAAACCCGATGATCGGCTTTCGCGGGGCCTCGCGGTACTACTCGCCGCGCTACAAGGACGGCTTTGCGCTGGAATGCCGGGCGATCAGAAAGCTGCGCGAGAGCATGGGTTTCACCAATGTGATCATGATGATCCCGTTCTGCCGGACGCTGGACGAAGCCGACCGCGTTCTTGCGGTGATGTCCGAGAACGGGCTTGTGCGGGGGCAGAACGGGTTGCAGGTCTATGTGATGTGCGAAATACCGTCCAACGTCATCCTGGCGACCGAGTTCGCGCGACGGTTTGACGGCTTTTCGATCGGCTCCAATGACCTGACGCAGTTGACGCTTGGGGTGGACCGCGATTCCGGCGACTTGGCGGATCTCTTTGATGAACGCGATCAGGCGGTCCTCTGGATGATCAGGACGGTGATCGAAAAGGCCCATGCCGTCGGCGCCAAGGTCGGGCTTTGCGGTCAGGCCCCAAGCAACGATTCCTCCTTCGCGCGATTGCTAGTCGAGGCGGGGATTGACTCCATTTCTGTCACCCCCGACAGCTTTTTCGCGGTCAAGGACCATGTGGCCACGGCAGAATGCGACCTGGGCAGGCGGCGTGCCAGCTAGACCGTCGTTCTTCCGTGGTGCGGGCAAGGCTGCGGCTGACTTGCGCAACGCATCCATCCGCAAGGACCGCACCCGGAGAGCCCCATGACGTTTGATCGCCTGAATGTCGCGCTGCTGGTGATCGCCTTGCTTGGTCTGGCGTCGGGACTTGGCCTGCTGGTCCTGGGGCGACCCGACCAGGCGACGCTTGCCTGGACAGCGGGCGTGCTGCCCGTCCTGGCCGCCCTTGTGGTGGAGATCATCCGAAGCCTGTGGCGGGGCGAAGTCGGGCTC